>DASWYU010000114.1:0-10306 GCA_036404795.1 Nocardioides sp.
CGGGGGCCGCGGCGTGGGCGGCGAGGAGCCCGGCGTCCGGCACGACGTGCCGCACGGCCAGCTGGCCGTCGACGGGCAGCAGCGGGTCGGCGACGACGTCCGCCTCGAGCAGCTGCACGGTGGCGAGACCGCACGCGTAGGGCAGCTCCGGCAGGGCCGCGGCGAGCGCGACCCCGGCGGCGATGCCGACCGAGGACTCGAGCGCGGACGAGACGACGACCGGCAGCCCGATGTCCTCCGCTATCCGCAGGCAGGCCGCGACGCCGCCCAGGGGCTGCACCTTGAGCACCGCGATGTCGGCGGCCCCGAGGTCGCGCACCCGGTAGGGGTCGGCCGCCCGGCGGATCGACTCGTCGGCGGCGATCGGCACGGTGACCCGGCGGCGGACCGCGGCCAGCTCCTCGACGGAGGCGCACGGCTGCTCGACGTACTCCAGCCCGTCGGCCGCCCGGTCCAGCTGGGGTACGGCGCGGACCGCCTCGTCCACGTCCCAGCCGCCGTTGACGTCGATGCGGATCCGCCCGCCGGGGCCGCCGGCGTCGAGCGCGTCGCGCACCGCCTCCACCCGGTCGAGGTCGTCGGCGAGCACCTGGCCGCGCTCGGCGACCTTCACCTTCGCGGTGCGACAACCGCCGGCGAGGACGATGCGGTGCGCGGTCGCGGGGTCGGTGGCCGGAACGGTCACGTTGACGGGGACGGTGTCACGCACCGGCGCGGGCCACGTGCCGGCGGCTGCCTCGGCGGCGCACTCGAGCCACGGGGCGGACGTGGCCGCGTCGTACTCGGTGAACGGCGACCACTCGCCCCAGCCCTCGTCCGTCTCGACGAGCGCGAGCTCGCGCACCGTCAGGCCGCGGAACCGGGTGTGGAGTGGGAGCGCGACGACGTGGAGCCTCATCCGGTGACCCCGGCGCGCAGGCCGACGCGGTCGGTCTTGCCGTTGGGCAGCAGCGGGATCGCGTCGAGCACGACGACGCGGCGCGGGGCCCAGGCGCGGGGGTGCTCGGCGGTCACCCAGGCGCGCAGGGCGGCCTCGTCGGGGGTGGCGCCGGGGGCCGCGACGACGAACGCCACCAGCGCCTGGCCCCACTCCTCGTCGGGCACGCCGAGCACCTCGACCTCGGCCAGGTCCGGGTGGGCGCGGAGCCGGCGCGCGACGGCGGGGGCGGGCACGTTGACGCCGCCGGAGACGACGACGTCGTCGAGCCGACCGAGGAGGCCGAGCCGGCCGTCGGCGTCGAGGGACCCGGCGTCGGACGTGCGGAACCAGCCGTCGCGCAGCACGTCGGCGGTGAGGTCGGGGTCGCCGTCGTACCCCTCGAAGAGCGTCGGGCCCGCCACCTCCACCCGCCCCGTGGCGGCGTCGGTGCGCAGCCGCACGCCCGGCAGGGGCAGCCCGTCGTAGACGCACCCGCCCGCCGTCTCCGCCGAGCCGTAGGTCGCCACGACCCGCACCCCCGCGGCCGCCGCCCGCTCGCGCAGCGCCGGGTCGATCGGGCCGCCGCCGAGGAGCACCGTGTGGAACCCCCGCAGCGCCGCGGTCGCGTCCGCGTCGTCGAGCAGGCGGTGGAGCTGGGTGGGCACGAGGGAGACGAGGTGCGGCACGCCGGGCGTCATCGCTTCGGCCGCCGCCTCGAGGTCGGCGTGGTCGTCGAGCAGCACCGGCCGGTGGCCCGCGGACAGCGAGCGGGCGATGACCTGCACGCCGGCGACGTACGTCGCGGGAAGCGCCAGCAGCCACTGGCCGGCGGCGCCCAGCACCTCCGCGGTGGCCGCACCCGAGGCGAGCACCGCGCGGCGGGAGAGCAGCACCCGCTTGGGGCGACCCGTCGAGCCGGAGGTCTCGACGATCAGCGGCGCGGGCTCCGGCCCGGCGTCGAGCCAGGCCGCCAGGGCCTCGACGACCTCCGCGGCGGAGCCGTGCACCGGTCGGAGCGCGGAGGTGGGCACCGGTGCAGGTTACCCACCGGGCGCGGTGGGAGGATCAGCGACCATGTCCACCGCCGTCCCCCCGCCGACCCGCGCCACCGCAGCCCACTGGGTCGCCGGAGCCCGCCCCCGCACGCTGCCCGCGGCGATCGCGCCGGTGCTGGCCGGCACCGGGGTCGCGGCGTACGGCGACGCCCTCGTGGCCTGGAAGGCGCTGCTGGCCGCCGTGGTCGCGCTCGCGCTGCAGGTCGGCGTGAACTTTGCGAACGACTACTCCGACGGCATCCGCGGCACCGACGACGACCGGGTCGGCCCGCTGCGCCTCGTCGGGTCCGGGCTCGCGGCCCCGGGCGCCGTGAAGGCCGCGGCGTTCGGGGCCTTCGGCGTGGCCGGTGTGGCCGGGCTCGTGCTCGCGGCCACCACCGCCTGGTGGCTCGTCGCGCTCGGCGCGGTGTGCGTCGTGGCGGCGTGGTTCTACACGGGTGGTTCGAACCCCTACGGCTACCTCGGGCTCGGGGAGGTCATGGTCTTCGTCTTCTTCGGGCTGGTCGCGACCGTCGGCACCACCTTCGTGCAGGTCGGGGCGTTCACCTCCGCCACGCTGCCGCCGAGCCTCGTCACCGGCGCCGGGATCGGGGCGCTGGCCTGCGCGATCCTCGTCGCCAACAACCTGCGCGACGTGCCGACCGACACCGTGGCGGGGAAGCGCACGCTCGCCGTGCGGCTCGGCGAGCAGCGCACCCGCTGGTTCTACGTGCTGCTCGTGGTCGCCGCCGGCGTCGCGGTCGTCGTGGTCGCGCTGCTGACCACGCCGTGGGTCCTGCTCGGGCTCGCGTTCGCTGCGCCGGCCGCCGGCGCGGTCGCCGTGGTCCTGCGCGGCGCCCGGGGCCCCGCCCTCATCCCCGTGCTGGCGCGCACCGGGGTCGCGGAGCTGCTCGCCGGGATCGGCCTGTTCGCGGGACTGCTGCTCGGGTCCTGACCCGCGGGGCTGGTGTGACGGCGCACCGACGGGGCAGTCTGGTCCGCATGTGGTTCGCGATCTTCTGCCTGCTCGTCGTCGGCGGCGTGCTGGCCTACGTCTTCCGCGTCAAGCTGCTCGCCAAGGTCCTCGGTCAGTCCGAGACCCGCATCCGCGGTCACCTCGAGCAGCGCAAGCGCCGCTGAGCGGCATCGCGCGGCCGGCAGGTCAGGCCGGCGGCTGCCAGCCGCCCGAGGCGGCGAAGGACTCGAGGGCGGCGGTGTACGGCGCGATGTCGAGCCCCTGCGCCCGCAGCCAGCCGTCGTCGTAGTAGGTGTCGGCGTAGCGCTCCCCGCCGTCGCAGAGCAACGTCACGACCGATCCGGCCCGTCCCTCGGCGCGCATCCGCGCCAGCACGCTGACGGCGCCCCACAGCGCGGTGCCGGTCGAGCCGCCGACGGCGCGACCGGTCACGCGGGTGCACCACCGCGCGGCGGCGACGGAGGCCGCGTCCGGGACGGTGAGGACGGCGTCGACGACCCCGGGCACGAAGGACGGCTCGACCCGTGGCCGGCCGATCCCCTCGATCCGCGAGCGGGTGGTGACGGTGTGGGAGGGGTCGCCCGCGGCGTACCCGCCCGCGAACGCCGACCCCTCGGGGTCGGTCACCAGCACCTGGGTGTCGTGGCGGCGGTAGCGGACGTAGCGGCCGATCGTGGCGGACGTGCCACCGGTGCCGGCGCCGACGACGACCCAGGCCGGGACCGGATGCCGCTCGAGGGCGAGCTGGGAGAAGATCGAGTCGGCGATGTTGTTGTTGCCGCGCCAGTCGGTGGCCCGCTCGGCGTAGGTGAACTGGTCCATGTAGTGGCCGCCCGCGGGGCTGCACGCGTCCAGGTCGGCGGCGAGGCGGCGGGCTTCGTCGTACACCGCGCCCGGCTCGTCCACGAAGTGGCAGCGCCCGCCGTGGAACTCGATGAGCGCGATCTTCTCCGGCGAGGTCGAGCGGGTCATGACGGCCACGAACGGCAGGCCGAGGAGGCGGGCGAAGTAGGCCTCGGAGACGGCCGTCGAGCCCGACGTGGCCTCGATGACGGTCGTGCCCTCGCGCACCCAGCCGTTGACGAGCGCGTAGAGGAACAGCGAGCGGGCCAGCCGGTGCTTCAGCGAGCCGGTCGGGTGGACGGACTCGTCCTTGAGGTAGAGGTCGACGTCCCAGGACGGCGGGAGCGGGAACTGGTGGAGGTGCGTGTCGGCCGAGCGGTTGGCGTCGGCCTCGACGAGGCGGACCGCCTCGGCCAGCCAGCGCCGGTGCGCCGGGTCGTGGTGGCTGTGGAAGCCGGGCAGTCCGGTGTCCACCGGACCGCTCAGTCCTCGTCCTCGCGGCTGCGCGACTTCTCGTAGCTGGTCGAGACCCGCTTGGCGCGGGCGTCGACGCGCTCGGCGAATGCCTCCCGCTGCTCGTCGAGGAGCACGAACGCGACGATGCCGGAGATCAGCATGGCGATCACCAGCGGCGGCAGCTGGATGAGCGGGCCGCTGCCGAACACGAGCGTCCACACGCCGAGCACGACGGCGTACACCACGACGAACAGCGCGAGCCGCATGAGCGTGTAGATCACGAACTGCTTCACCCCACCAGGGTAACGAGCCGGTGTGCCGCAAGCGCCCCCGGCGTGACCGCACCCTCGTTACAGTGAAGGGGTGTTGAAGTTCGCGCTCGTGCTCGCCGTCATCGCGATCGGCGTCTACCTGCTCGTGCGCGCCCTGGAGAAGCGGCGCCCGGGCGGTGGCGGCTCGATCGCACGCCCTCGTCCTCCGCGCCCGATGGGGCCGGACGACGACCCCGACTTCCTGTGGGACCTGAACAAGAAGGTACGGCGCCCGCGCGACCCCGCTCCCGACCCGGAGCCCACGCCGGAGGCGCCCGACGACCTCTCCGGGCTCGACCCCGACTCCGCCGACACGCGTCCCGAGCGCGGCGACGAGCCGCCGGAGCCGATCCGCTGACCCAACCTCGTTGGGTTTAGTGTGCCTCGCATGACCGCGCGACGACTCGAGGGCATCGCGCCCACGATCTTCACCACCATGTCCGCCCTCGCGCTGCGCACCGGCGCGGTCAACCTCGGTCAGGGGTTCCCCGACACCGACGGTCCCGCGTCGGTGCGGGCGCGCGTCGGGGCGGCGGTGACGGAGGGGCGGAACCAGTACGCGCCGGGTCGCGGCGTGCCCGAGCTGCGCGCGGCGATCGCCCGTCACCAGGCCCGCCATCACGGCATCGACCTCGACCCCGAGACCGAGGTCGTCGTCACGACCGGCGCGACCGAGGGCATCGCGAGCGCCGTGCTCGGGCTGGTCGACCCGGGTGACGAGGTCGTGCTGCTGGAGCCGTTCTACGACTCCTACCCGGCGATGCTGCAGATGGCGGGAGCCGTCGTGCGACCCGTGACGCTGCAGGCCCCCGACTACCGGCTCGACGTCGACGCCCTCCGCGCCGCGGTGCACGACGGCACGCGCCTGCTCCTGCTCAACACGCCCCACAACCCGACGGGCACGGTGCTCACCGACGCGGAGCTGGGCGTGATCGCCGAGCTGGCGGTGCGGCACGACGTGGTGGTCGTGACCGACGAGGTCTACGAGCACCTCGTGTTCGACGGGCGTCGCCACCGACCGATCGCGACCTGGCCGGGGATGGCGGAGCGCACGCTGAGCCTCTCGAGCCTCGGCAAGTCGTGGTCGCTGACCGGGTGGAAGGTCGGCTGGGGGACGGGTCCCGCCCCGCTCGTCGACGCCGTGCTCGCCGTGAAGCAGTGGACGACCTTCACCTCGGGCTCGCCCCTGCAGCCGGCGGCCGCGCACGCGCTCGACGCCGAGCCCGACTTCCCGCTCGAGCTCGCGGTCAGCCTCCAGCACCGTCGCGACGTGCTGCTCGAGGGTCTCGCCGACGCCGGCCTGACGCCCCGGGTCTCCGAGGGCACCTACTTCACCGTCACCGACGTCGCACACCTCGGCTGGCCCGACGGCGCGGCGTTCTGCGCGGCGCTCCCCGAGCGGGCCGGCGTCGTGGCGATCCCGATGCAGGGCTTCTACGCCGGGGACGCGGGACGTCACCTCGTGCGCTGGGCGTTCTGTAAGGACGAGGACGTCATCGCCGAAGGACTGCGCCGCCTGCGCGCGGGCGAGCTGCGGGCCTGATCCGCAGCGGTGGGGCGCTCCTTCCCCTAGGTTGAGCGCATGACGGAACTGCGCGGTGACGTGCGTGGCCTGGCGGTCCGAACGGGAGCCGCCCTCGGCGGAGCGCTCGTCGGACTGCTGGCCGTCGTGACCGCCGGCGTGCTCGCCCGAGGTGGCGGCTCGTCCGACCTCGCGGTGATCGGTGGGACGCTCGCCGCCGTCCTCCTCGTCGTGCTCCCGCTCGGGGTCGTCCGTGCCGCGCAGCTGCAGCGGCGGGTGGGCACCACGACGTACCGCGTGCGCCCCGACGGCGCCCTCGAGACCTGGCAGCACGGGGCGCGGCTGCACCGGTTCGAGCGGGGATCCGTCGCCGGCGGCGAGGTCGCGGGCGTCCTCGGCTGGGGCGGCCTGCTCGCCCGCCCGTGGAGCACCCGCGACCTCCCGCGCGCCCGGGTATGGCTCACCGACGGCACGACGGTGTCGCTGCCGCCCATGGCGCTGTGGGGGTCGGCGGGCCACGACCGTCTGGCGACCGCACTCCGGTCCGCGGGCGTGCCCGTCGAGAGCCGCCGCGACCCGGTCGCGACTCTCGCGTGGTGGCGCTGGGCGGCGCTCGCCGTGATCGCGGTCGTCGGCATCGGCCTGGCGCCCCTTGCGTTCAGCCGCCTCGCGCACGTGTCGCTGCGGGCCCGCTAGGGCACGCGCCGGCCGCAGTAGCCGCGCCGCGACCGGAACTGTGCGGCTGCGACGGGCAAGACGCGCGAACCGGCGTCGTACCCGCACAGTTCATAAGTTCCCCGCGCACCCCCTGGCCCGGCCGACGCGCCGGGTCGAACTGTGCGGCTGCGACGAGCGAGTCGCGCGGAACCGCGTCGTACCCGCACAGTCCGTCAGGCCGCCCGGGAAGATTCTCGGCCGCCGACGGAACCTCCCGCCACCGGTTTGCGTCTAGTGGCGAGCGTCCACGTCGGGCGCAGGAGGGGGACGGATGGACGCGGACTTCGCGACGTACGCCGCCGCGCGGTGGCCGCGGCTCGTGCGGTCCGCGGTGCTGCTCGGCTGCGACGCCCACGAGGCGGAGGACGTCGCGCAGGCTGCGCTCGAGCGCTGCCTCGTGCGGTGGGACCGGTTGGTCTCGCGCGCGGACGACGTCGACGCCTACGTGCACCGGGTGCTCATCACCACCTTCGTCTCCAGCCGCCGGCGGCCGTGGCGGCGGGAGCGGTCGACGCCGCGGCTGCCCGACACGATCGCCGCGCCGCCCGGGCGCGACCTGCACGTCGTGGACGTCTTCGCCCGCGCCCTCGCCGACCTGACGCCCGAGCACCGGGCCGTCGTGGTGCTCCGCTACTTCTCCGGGTTGGGCGAGCGCCAGACGGCCGAGGCGCTCGGCATCCCGACCGGGACCGTCAAGAGCCGTCTCCACCGCGCGCTCGCCGCGCTCGCCGCCAACCCCCACCTCGCCGATCTCCAGGAGACCCGATGACCGATCCGGACAGCGTCAGCGACCTCCTCGACCGGCTCGCGGACCGCACCGAGGTCGGCAGCGTCCCGCTCCCCCGCATCACCGCCGGCGCCCGCCGCGGTCGGCAGCGTCGGCAGCGCATCGTGCTCGGCGCGGTCGCCGCGGGCGTCGCCCTGACGCTCGGTGGGGTCACGGCCGTCGCCGGGTGGAGCGACCGGAACGAGGCGACCGACGCAGCCGCCCCGCTGGTCGCCGGGCCCGAGACCGTGGCGGGCGAGTGGGAGGTGGTCGAGATCGACAGCCGACTCCCGTGGGAGGAAACCAACAATCTGCTGACGTTCACACCCGACGAGGTGAGCGGAACTGTCGGCTGCAACCTGACCAGCGCCGACATCGTGTGGGGCGCCGACGGGGCGATCGAGATCGGGCCCGTCTTCTCGACGCGCACCGCGTGCATCGGCCCGGACGGCCCGGCGCCCGTGATCGCCCTCTCGTCGGTCGTCCGGGCCCACCTCGTCGACGCCGACACCCTGGAACTGCGGGACGCCGACGGATCGACGCTGGCGGTGCTGCGCCGTACCGCACCTCCGACCCCGCTTCCCGACGGCGTGGTCCCTGCGACGTCGACCTCCGCAGCCGGCAGCTGGACGGTGGAGGAGGTCCACGACGAGCGCGCCCGCCAGGAGGCCGGGGGCGCCCACCTCGACCTGGAGGGCGCGACGATGCGGGGCTTCGACAGCTGCAACTCCATCGGGTCGACCCTGACCTGGGGCGAGCACGGTGCACTGCGGTTCGGCAGCCTCGCCACGACGCTCGCCGGCTGCAGCGGCCGCCTCGGGTCGAGCCTGGATCTCGTGCGCTCCGCCGCCCTCACCGCCGACGGCCGACTCGTCCTGCAGGACGCCGAGGGCGCGACGGTGGTGGTGCTGCGCCGCGCACCGTTTCCCGACGGCACCTGGGCCGTCGCCGACGACGTGGCGACCGAGCTGGTGGTCGCGGACGGAGCTGTCCGGAGCGTCCACGGGTGCGACGGACTGGTGGGGAGCTACACCGCCGAGCCCGATGGCGCGTTCACGTTCGAGCCGGGGATGGCACGCGGCGGCGCGTGCGATGCCAGCGGCGACCTGGTCGATGAGTTCCTCGCCGCCACGAGGTGGACAGGATCGTCGTCCTCCGGGCTCCGGCTGCTGGATGCGGACGGACTCCTCCTGCTCGCCCTCGTCGCCGTCGAGTAGGGCGGCCCGGCGTCAGTGCGGCGCGGTCGGGTCCTGCGGGGGCTTGCGGAGCGTCGTGGCGTCGCCGGAGTACGGCGAGGGCGGGCCGGCGTCGTACCCCGGCGCCGTGCCGTAGGGCGAGGCAGCGCCGTAGGGCGAGGCGGGCCCGTAGGGCGAGCCGGCGGCGTACGGCGAGCCCGCGGCCCCGTAGGTGCCGTAGCCGGGCGCCGCCGAGATCACCGGCGAGCGCCCGCCGCCCTGCGCGAACCAGGGGCCGGTGCCGGGGAGGAAGAGGAGCACCACGACGAGGGCGGGCACCAGCACGCCGGGCACGGTCACGGCGAGCGCCTCGACGTCCCGGACCGCGGCGACGCCACCCGCCATCAGCAGGGCGACGAGCACCGCGCTGACCGTCAGCATCCAGCGCGCCACCGTCGAGCCGCGGAGCACGACGATCGCCAGGACGAACGCGACGATCGACCAGACCGTGAAGACGACCGCCAGCGCGGCGACGACGCCGAACGCGACCCCGAAGGCGTCGCCCAGCCCCTCCCCGTCGTCCGACGCGAACCCGGCGAACGAGACGAGGCCGCTGAAGAACGCGATCGTGCCCGCGGTCAGCCCGATGCCGACGGTGCAGACCATCGTGATCACCGACGCGGCGACGACCGCACCGGGCCGCGGCAGGCGCTGGTCGGGGATGCCGTAGGGGTTGGCGTACGGCGCCCCTGCAGGCCCTCCGGCGCCACCCTGGTCCGACTGCCAGGACCAGGCCGGGTCGGACGGCGACGGACCGGGCGAGCCCGGGGGCGGGCCGTAGCCGCTCATGATCGACCGCGGGACCGGGCGGCGAACCAGGCCGCGACCTCGCTGCGGAGGAGGCAGAAGAACGCGAGGGCCGCGGCCGGGACGCCGACGACCGCCGGCGGCGCGACGAGCACGGAGACGAGGCAGAGCAGCCCGGCGACGCCTGCGGAGACCAGGAGCAGGATCCGCGCCCAGCCCCGTCCCCGCAGCGTGAACACGGCGAGCACGCAGGCGACGAGGCACCACAGGACGACGAACCCGCCCATGACGGCGACCGCCCCCACGAGGTAGTCCGACGTGATGCCCTGCTCCAGCGCCTCGGGCTGCGTGCGGCGCATCTCGTCCATGACGAAGTCCGGGTCGGCCACCACGGCGGCGACCGAGGCGATCATCGTGAGCGCCACCAGGCCGGAGGCGATCCACGTCGCGATGCAGGCGGCCAGCACGGCGCCCGGGCGCCGCGTGGGTGCCGGGGGCTGCCACCCCTGGGGGCCGCGACCGGGGTCCCCGAACCCCTGGTACGGCGCTGCCCCGGCATACGGCGAGCCCGGCGGCGGCTGGTAGGGCGGCGTGGCGGGCGGATAGGTCGGGTACGGCGAGGACGACGGCGCCTGCTGCCCCGAGGGCTGCTGCCCCCACGGCTGCTGGACCGGCGCGCCGGGCTGGTTCCCGGGCTGGTTCCCGGGCTGGTCCACGGGCGCTTGCACCGGCGGGTCCGGGGACGGCGACGCGGCGGGCGGTGCGCCGTACGTCGGACCG
>DASWYU010000115.1:0-9998 GCA_036404795.1 Nocardioides sp.
CGTCACGCCGTCGAGCGCGGTCAGGAAGCGCTCGCGGGCGGCGAGGTCGAGGCCGGTCGTGGGCTCGTCGAGCAGCAGGAGCCGGGGCCGTCCGACGAGCGCGCGGGCGATGAGCGCCCGCCCGCGCTCGCCCTGCGACAGCGTGGGCCAGCGCAGGCCGGCGCGGTCCGCCATGCCGACGCTCGCGACGAGCGCGCGGGCGTGCTCGGCCTCGTCGGGCGTGGGCTCCCACCGCCGCGGCAGGTCGGCGCTGCCGGTCAGGCCCGTGAGCACGACCTGCTCCACGGTCAGCGGCGACGCGACCCGGTGGCGCGGGTCGACGTGGCCGATCATCTTCCGGAGCGCCTGGAGCTCGATGCGCCCGAGCCGGTGGCCGAGCACGTGCACGGTGCCGGTCGTCGGGTGCTGGTGCGCGCCGCAGAGGCTGAGGATGGTGCTCTTGCCGGCGCCGTTGGGCCCGAGCACCGCCCAGTGCTCGCCCGCCCCGACCCGCAGGTCGATGCCGTGCAGGATCTCCTTGCCCGCGCGGCGCAGCGTCACACCGTCGAGCTCGAGGACCGGCGGGTGACCCTCCGCCGAGCCGGGGACGTGCTGGGGGGCGAGGTCGGTCGTCGTCACGGCCCCTAGGGTCCCACCCCGCCGCCGCCCAGCGGGAACGGGGTGGTCGCGGGCCCGGCCAGCTCCTCGGCGTAGTTCGCCAGCAGCGTCAGGTTCCGCTCGTCGAGGTGGTCCCACTTCTGCGGCACGCTCGATCCCGGCGTCAGCCGCGCCATCGCCTCGCGCGGCTTCAGCTCGGCGCTGACCCAGCCCTCGTGGCTCGCGGCGCGCGCGACGACCTCGGCGATGGGGGTGACGACGAGGGAGTTGCCGAAGTACGGCGCCCCCGCCGGGTCGACGCCCGTCGCGTTGGCGGCGACGACGTACACGTGGTTGTCGTAGGCCCGCGCCCGCGTCGTCAGCTCCCACAGGTCGGCGCTGCGCAGCAGCGCGGACGGCCGCGCGATGATCTCGGCGCCCTTGACCGCGTTGATCCGCGACAGCTCGGGGTAGTCGCCGTCGAAGCAGATGATCATCCCGATCGTGCCGATCTCGGTCTCGACGACGGTGACGGTGTCGCCGCGCGTCACCCAGCCGCCGCGCTCGATGTCCTCGGTCCCGAAGGGGTGGGTCTTGTGGTAGGTGCCGAGCACCGTCCCGGCCGGCCCCGCGAGGTGCGCGGAGTTGTAGACGATCCCGCGCTCCTCCCCCGCCTCGTAGGCGCCCCACACGAGGTGGATGCCGAGGCGCTGCGCGAGGTCGGTGTACGGCGCGGTGCCCGCCCCCGGCGACGCCTCGAGCAGGTCCCACAGCTCGTGCGGGCCCATCGCCGGCCCGAAGCCGGTCGTCACGGTCTCGGGCAGCACGACGAGCGCGGCGCCCGTGGCCTCGACGGCCCGCTCGACCCAGGCGAGGGCACGCTCGGTGTTCCCCGCGACCGTCTCGGGGGTCAACGGCGCCGAGCTGGGCGCGACCTGGACGGCCGCGACGGTGATGTCGCGCATCAGCGGGCCCGCCGTCCGAGCAGGGCTCCCACGAGGACGCCGACGAGCACGAGCCCGGCGCCGGTGAGGGTGCCCTTGAGGAAGGTGTCCGGCGAACCACCGCCGGCGGGGGCGTCGGGCCCCGGGCGGGCGAAGCTGCGCGTCCGCTCGGCGGGAGCCGCGGCAGCGGTGGAGGCCCCGCCTTCGCGGGTCTCGTCCGCCGTCCGGTCGGTGGCGCTGATCGCGGCGACGGTCGGGCCCGCGGGTGCGGCCGCCGGGCCGTTCTGCAGGTGGTCGTCGATGGCCTTGAAGAACTCGGCCGCCAGCCGCTTGCCGACGCTCGCCAGCATCCGCTGGCTGACGCCGCCGATCATGCCGCCGACGACCGCGTCCGCGACGAACCGGATGAGCGTGCCGCCGCCCTGCGACTCCATGTCGACGTCGACCTCGACCTGGATCGTGCCCGGGCCGCCGGCGCCGGAGGCGACCATCTTGAGGTAGCCGGGCTCGCGCTTGTCCTTGAGGTGCACCTCGCCCTCGTAGGTGCCGCGGATCGCGGCGACACCGGCGCTGATCGTCATCCGGTAGCTGTCCTCGGTGACCGTCTCGAGCTGCTGGCAGCCGGGGATGGTCGCGACCAGCACGGCCGGGTCGTTGAACGCCGCCCAGAGAGCGTCGATGCTGCTCGTCAGCGTTGCTTCGCCGGTGACCTTCACGCGCGGGCCTCACTCTCGGTGGAGATGGTCGGGGTGGTTGCTGCCGGGCCGCCGAGCACGGACGCCGGGTCGACCCAGCGGACGCTCGCGGTGCCCGGCATCGTGTTGACGAGCGGGTCGAGCCGTGCGGCGCGGCGCAGCTCGAACAGCTCGGACGGCGAGATCGGCATCCGCACGATCGGGATGCCCTCGGCGTCCTCGACCGCGGCGGCGATCGCCGCGGTCGTCGGGATCACGCCCGCCTCGCCGGCGCCCTTGATCCCCAGCGGGTTCAGCGGGGACGGCGTCTCGAGGTGGTCGATGTCGATGCTGGTGGGGACCTCCGACACGTAGGGCATCAGGAAGTCCATGAAGGAGGCGTTGGCCAGCTGGCCGGCCTCGTCGTACGCCATGATCTCGTAGAGCGCGCCCCCCACGCCCTGCGCGACGCCGCCGTGGATCTGGCCCTCGACGATGCGCGGGTTGATCATCTTCCCGCAGTCGTGGACGACGGCGTACTTGAGGATCGAGATCTCCGCCGTCTCCGGGTCGGTCTCCACGATGACGGCGTGCGCGCCGGCGGCGAAGGTGGAGTACGGCGGGGAGTAGTAGTCGGTCTCGTCGAGTCCGGGCTTCTCGCCCGGCGCGACGGGGGGCTTCGCGTAGTCCACCGGTCCCCCGCTGAACTGGGTCGCCGCCTTGCTGGCCTCGTCGAAGGCGTAGCGCAGCGGGTTGGAGAGCACGGCGACGGTGCCGATGCCGACCGCGGTGGACGGGTCGCCCTTGACCTGCACCATGCCCTCGACGATCTCCAGGTCGCCCGGGTCGGCCTCGAGGGCGTCGGCCGCGAGCCGCAGCGTGCGCTCCTTGACCTTGCGCGCCGCCAGCGCGATCGCGCTGCCGCTCATCA
Source organism: Nocardioides sp. (assembly GCA_036404795.1). GTDB lineage: Bacteria > Actinomycetota > Actinomycetes > Propionibacteriales > Nocardioidaceae > Nocardioides. Next base: position 3,126 of record DASWYU010000115.1, read on the forward strand.
CGGCACCGCGGGACGCGAACGTGCCGACGGAGTAGCCGAAGCGACGGGTGTCGCCCGTCGTGACGATGACGTCCTCGAAGGGCACCCCGAGCTCGGTCGCGACGATCTGCGCGAACGCGGTCTGGTGTCCCTGGCCCTGCGAGGTGATGCCGGTGGCGACCTTGACCTTGCCGGAGGTCAGCACCTGCACGTGGCCGCCCTCGTAGGGCCCCGGGCCGGTGCCCTCGACGTAGAAGCCGAGGCCGATGCCGACCCGCCGCCCCTCGGCGCGCGCCTCGTCCCGCACCTTCTCGAACTCGTCCCAGCCCACGAGCGCGCGGAGCTTGTCGGCGAGCGCCGGGTAGTTGCCGGAGTCGTAGCGCAGCGGCCGTCCGTCCTGGAACATCAGGCCGAAGTCGACGGGGAACTCGTCGGGCTGGATGAAGTTCGCGGCGCGGACGTCGAGGCGGTCCTTGCCGAGGTACTGCGCGATCCGGTCCATCGTGCGCTCCATGGCGTAGACGCCCTGGGGGCGACCGGCGCCGCGGTACGGCGTCACCAGCACCGTGTTGGTGTAGAGGCTGGTGAAGGTCACGCGGTAGGCGCCCGGACGGTACGGGCCGAGCAGCTGGGTGGAGGCGTTGATCGGCACGATGAGGCCGTACGGGATGTAGGCGCCGTGGTCGTGGAGGATGTCGACCTCGAGGCCCAGCACCTTCCCGTCGTCGTCGAAGCCGACGTGCACGGTGAGCAGCTGGGCGCGCTCGTGGGCGCTGGAGACGAAGTGCTCGCGCCGGTCCTCGGTCCACTTCACGTCGCGACCGAGCCGGATCGCGGCCCAGGGGACCATGATCTCCTCGGGCCACGGGTGCACGATCTTCACGCCGAAGCCGCCGCCCACGTCGGGCGTGACGACGTCGACCTGGGTCAGCTCGAGCCCGAGCTTGGCCGAGACCGCGCCGCGCACACCGGTCGAGGTCTGCGTCGCCGTCCAGAGCGTCAGCTTCTCCTCGTGCGCGTCCCAGCGCGCGTGGACGCCCTTGCCCTCCATCGGCATGCAGGCGCTGCGCTCGATGTCCCACTCGAACGTCAGGTGGTGGGGCGCGTCGGCGACGGCGGTGGCCGCATCGCCGTACGCCTGGGTGGAGACCGCGGCGGCGTTGCCCGGGATGTCGTCGTAGACGAGCTCCTCGGCGGCGGCCGCCTTCCGCAGGCCGACGACGGGCGGGAGCACCTCGTAGTCGACCTTCACCAGTCCCGCCGCGTCCTCCGCGACGTAGCGGTCGCGGGCGACGACCATCGCGATCGCCTCGCCGACGTGGTTGACGGCGTCGCGGGCCAGCGCGTAGCCGGTGCGCGGGTGGGTGAGGTCGGGGTGCGGGATGAGCAGCGGGAGCGGCTCCGCGGCGGCGCCCTCCAGGTCGTCCCACGTGTAGACGGCGACGACGCCCTCGACCTCGTAGGCCTCGAACGGGTCGATGTCGCGGATCCGGGCGCGGGCGTGCGGGCTGCGCACGAACGCCGCGTGCAGGGTGCGGTCGTCGCCGATGTCGTCGACGTACCGCCCCTTGCCGGTGACGAGCCGCGGGTCCTCGACCCGCTTGACCGGCTCGCCGAAGCTGCGGGTGCTCACGCGGCACCTCCCTCGGCGGCGCGCTCCCGCTGGATCTCCGCGGCGCGGAGCACGGAGGCGACGATGTTCTGGTAGCCCGTGCAGCGGCAGAGGTTGCCGCCGACGGCCTCCCGGGCCTCCTCCTCCGTCGGCTCCGGGTTCTCCTCGATGAACGCCGAGATCGTGGTCAGGAAGCCCGGCGTGCAGAAGCCGCACTGCAGGCCGTGGCAGTCGACGAACGCCTGCTGCGTCGGGCTGAGCCGGCCGTCCGGCTCCGTGAGCCCCTCGACGGTGGTGACGTCGTGGTCCTCGGCGCTGACCGCGAGCATGAGGCAGCTGCGCACCGGCTCCCCGTCGAGCAGCACCGTGCAGGCGCCGCACACGCCGTGCTCGCAGCCGACGTGGGTGCCCGTCAGGCCCAGGTCCTGGCGCAGCGCGTCGCAGAGGGTGCGGCGCACGGGCAGCTCGACGCGGCGCGGCATGCCGTTGACGCGGAGCCGCACCTCGAGGTGCTGCTCGCCCTGCGTGCCGGTGTGGTCGTCGGTCGTCGTCATGGCCGGCCTCCTGCCGTGGTGCTGCTCGTGGGGGTCGACGCCCGCTCGACCGCGGCGACGGCCGCCTGGTGGGTGAGCCGCTTCGTCAGCACCGACGCCAGGTGGCGCCGGAAGTCGGCGCTCGCGTGCAGGTCGCCCGGCGGGTCGATCCGGTCGCGCACCCAGTCGCCGAGGGCGGCGTGGTCGACGTCGTCGTAGGTCGTGCCGCGCACGACCTCGGTCAGGTCGAGCACCTCCGGCACGTCGTGGACGGAGACGAGGGAGAGCTTGAGGGAGACGTACTGCTCCGCCTCGTCGAGCACCGCCACGACGCCGGCGCCGCACATCGCGTAGTCGCCGTGGCGCCGGCAGATCTCGTCGAAGGCGGTGCCGAAGCGACCCTCCGGGGCGGGGAAGTACGCCGCGACCGCGAGCTCGTCGTAGCCGAGGCAGGACTCCATCGGACCGACGAAGAAGTCGGCCGCGTCGATGGTGCGCTCACCGCGGACGGACCGTGCCACGACGTGGCCGCCGAGCAGCGCGAGCACCGTGGGCATCTCCGCGGAGGGGTCGGCGTGCGCGAGGCTGCCGACCGTGGTGCCGCGGTTGCGGATCGTCGGGTGCGCCACGTGACGCAGGGCCTGGCCGACGAGCGGGACGCTCGCGGCGGCCTTCTCATCGCGCTCGAGGCGGGCGTGGCGCACGAGCGCGCCGATGCGGACCCCCTCGTCGTCGACCTCGAGCCCGGACAGCTCGTCGGTCAGCCGGTTGATGTCCACGAGGTGGCCGGGCGAGGCCAGGCGCATCGCCATGACCGGCACCAGGCTCTGACCACCGGCCAGCACCTTCCCGTCGGAGCTGTGCTCGGCGAGCACGTCGAGGGCCTCCGCGACGGTGCGCGGGGCGTGGTAGCTGAACTTCGGGGTCTTCATGGTCTCCCTGTCCGGGGGACGCCCGCACCCTCCTGCGGGCCTCCCCGACGTCGACGTCCGTGCGGGGCCGGTCAGTGCGCGACGGGTCCCTGCGACGGGCCACCGGTCGGGCCCGGTGTGCCCGCGTCGTCCGTGGTGTCCGCCGTGTCGTCGCCGAGCCAGTCGGTCGGGGCGAACGGCTTGACGGCGTGGTAGGTCACGATCGTCACGATCGTGCCCAGCGCGATGCCCTTCATCTCGAAGCTGTCGGAGAACTTCAGGGTCACGTCGCCGATGCCGATGACGAGGCCGGCCGCGAGCGGCACCAGGTTGAGCGGGCTGCCGAACGAGACCTTGTTGTCGACCCAGATCTTCGCCCCGAGGAGACCGATCATGCCGTAGAGCACCACGGTGATGCCGCCGAGCACGCCCTGCGGCACGGCCGCGACGACCTCGCCGAACTTGGGCGAGAAGCCGAACAGGATCGCGACGAGCGCGGCGACGTAGTACGCCGCCGTCGAGTAGACGCGGGTCGCGGCCATGACGCCGATGTTCTCGGCGTAGGTGGTCGTCGGCGAGCCGCCGACGAAGCCGGCCAGCGCGGTGCCCGCGCCGTCACCCATGAAGGCCCGACCCATGTAGGGGTTGAGGTCCCGCTTCGTCATCTCCTGGACGGCCTTGACGTGGCCCGCGTTCTCGGCGACGAGGGCGACGACACCCGGCACGATGAGCAGGATGAAAGCGGCGCTGAAGGTGGGCAGGTGGGCGCCCGAGAGGACGGTCCCGTCCGGCGTCGTGATCGACTTCGGCAGACCGATCCAGGCGGCGTCGGCGACCTTGGAGAAGTCGATGCGGTCGGCCTCGGAGCCGTCCGCCTTCGTGAGCGGCCCGGAGACGGCGTCGAGGAACCACGAGAACGCGGTGCCGAACAGCAGACCCAGCAGCACCGCGACGCGCGAGACGAAGCCGCGGAGCACGACCGAGACGATGATGACGAAGACCATCGTCGCCAGGGCGACCCACTGGTCCGCGGGCCAGTAGATGCCCGCCACGACGGGCGCCAGGTTGAAGCCGATGAGCATGACGACCGCGCCGGTGACGGCCGGCGGCAGGATCTTGTCGATGAGGTGGCCACCGGCGAAGTGCACGAGCACGCCGATGAGGAACAGGAGGACGCCGGCCACGAGGATCGCTCCCGTGACGTCGGAGCTGTCGCCGCCCTGCGCCCGGATGGCTGCGGCCGCCGCGACGAACGCGGCGCTGGTGCCGAGGTAGGACGGGATCTTGTCGTTGACGATGAGCAGGAACAGGATCGTCGCGATGCCGGACATGAGCACCGCGAGCTGCGGGTTCAGGCCCATGACGAGCGGGAACACGAACGTGGCGCCGAACATCGCCACGACGTGCTGGGCGCCCAGGCCGATGGTCCGGGGCCACGACAGCCGCTGGTCGGGGGCCACGACCCCGCCCGGGGGCGGCGTGCCGCCGTCGCCGTACAGCGTCCACTTCAAAGCCATCGCAGTCTCCTCTCAGGGGCGGCACGACGTACGTGCCCTGGTGCCGTGCTGCCCGAGCCACCGGTCCGAGGTGTGGCCTCGACCACACCCGGCGCAGTGAGCCTACGAAGAACGCAACCCCGCCTACATCATCGATCTTTGCCAGCGTCACCCGCAGTTCGTTGTGCACTTCTGGCTACCGCGACACGACTCGGCAACACGTCGTTGACCGAGCGGAGGGAGAGGGCCTGCAGCGCGACGGCGACGTTGAGGCGCAGGTGGGCGTCCGTCGTGAACGGCCCGATCAACCGCTCGAGCTTCGTGATCCGGTAGCGCAGCGTGTTGTAGTGGAACAGCAGGTGGCGCGCGGTCTCGGCGACGTTGAGGTTGTGGTCGAGCAGCGCCTGCAGCGTGGTGCGCAGGTCGGCGCTCTCGGCGTCGTCCGCCGCCAGGTCGCCGAGCGTGTCCTCGACGAAGCCGGCCAGCTCCCCCGGGTCGGAGACGAGGCTGAGCAGCCGGTGGATGCCGAGGGAGTCGAACTCCACGACCGCCCCCGCGCCGTGCAGCCACCGCCCGACCCGGACGGCGCTCCGCGCCTGCTCGTACGCCGCGGGTAGGTCCGCCACGTCGGTGAAGACCCGCGACAGCCCGGTGCAGAAGGTGCGTCGCCCACCGCCGCCGTCGCCGGCGACCCGGGTGACGAACGGCCGCACCACGTCGCGGACCTCCCCGGCGCGCTGCGGGTCGACGCCGATGACCGCGACGACCTCGCCGCCGAGCCCGACGACCGCCGCCCCGGGGTCGGCGGACCGCACGACCGAGCGCCACGCCGCGAAGAACCGGTCCTGCGGCGGCGTCGCCCCGGCGGCCGGGCGGTAGGGCGGCGGCGGGTCGTCGTGCTGGGCCACGAGCACGATCGCCGGTCGCCCGAAGCGCCAGCCGAGCATCGCGGCGTGACCGACGACCTCCTCGGCGTCGCCGGCCCGGCCGGCGAGCACGTCGCGGAGGACGTCGCCCTCGTACTTGCTCTCGACGGCGGCGAGCGCCCGCTGCTTGGGGATGCTCAGCGCCATCACGGTCGCGGCGCGGCGCAGCGCGTGCTCGTCCGTCGGCTCGAGACGGCGCCGCGTCGCGGTGGCGACGAGGCGGCCGTGGTCGTGGCGACCCGCCACCACCGGCACCACGATGCGCTGCGGCGGACCGTCGCTGAACCCGTAGGCCAGCTCCTCGACCCGCACCCGGCCGGTGGGATCGCGCTCCAGCCCGTCGTCGTCGGCGACGTCGCCCGGGCCGTGCGCCGCGCCACCGCCCGCGGGGTCCGTGCGGTCGGTCTCGACGAGCACGCGACCGTCGGCCGTGGTCACCAGCACCCGGGCCCCGACGAGCCGGGACACGTGGTCCGCGACCTCGGCGAGGCCCTCGCCCGCGGTGATCCGCTGCAGCAGCTCGTGGTGGAGGTGCTCCGACCGGGCGAGCAGCACGCTCTGCCGGTTGAGCACCTCGGACAGCACGACCGACAGCACGTCGTCGAAGCCGATGTCGGGCAGCGTCAGCACCGGGAACGAGCGCCGCTCGGCCTCCTCGAGCAGGCGGTCGGGGAGCACGTCGACGTACCGGCCGAGCTTGATCCCCAGCCCCGCCGCCCCCCGCTCGTCGAGCTCGACGAGCAGGTCCACGAGCCGCGCCGGGTCGTCCCGCAGCGGGTAGCCCGTGGTGAGCAGCAGCTCCTGCTCGCGCATCCACGGACCGATGTCCGGGACCTCCATGACGTTGAGCCGCTCGATGCGCCGGCGCAGGCCGGCCGCACCCGCGACGCAGGTCGTGCCGGCGAGCTCGGACAGCTCGAGCATCTGCGCCACGGTGATGCCGTAGCCCCAGGACTCCTGCACCGGACGATCGAAGATCATGGGCGACATCTGCGAAGAGTCAGGGTGATCCTTGGCACTTTCGTACATGGGGGGACCGTACACACTCCGACTAGCGTCCGTCCGGTGACCACCGAAGCGACCGCGGACCTCGCGCTGGACGGCCTGGTGGCCGGGCCGCCGCGCGTCCTGCGGGTCGCGCTCGCGTCCCGCGCGGCGGCGTACCTGGCCGACCCGGACACCGACGAGACCCTCGTGGCACTCCTCGCGCACGGCGCGGTCGTCGTCCCGGACGCGATCGTGCTGCCCCGCGGGATGCGCTGGGAGGACGTCCTGCGTGCCCACCTCGCCGACGACCGTCCCGTGCTCCTCGGTGACGGGGTGCTGCGGTGCAGCGCCGTCGTCGTGCCGGTCGTCGCCCGCAACGACAGTCGGACGCGGGTCGGGGCCGGCGACCCCGCCACCGCCGCCCGGCGG
>DASWYU010000116.1:0-1673 GCA_036404795.1 Nocardioides sp.
CGAGCGGAACCGCAGCGCCTTCTCCCGGAAGTAGACCTCCTCGAAGGGGTAGACCTTCATGAAGCTGCGGCCGACCGGCGTCTTCATCCCGAGGCGTACGACGAGCGGCATCGTGGCCGCGAACTCCGCGACCGGCGCGTCGCCGCGGAACAGGTACATCGGGTTCATCAGCGACGAACCCCCGCTGAGCTGCAGGGCGTCCAGCGTCCCGTCGGACTCGAGCATCTGCGCGTACTCGATGCCCTCGTCGGTGGTCACCCCGCCCTTGAAGCCGTCGCCCACGCTGATCTTCGCGGTGATCGCGGCGTCCGAGCCGATCTCGTCGCGCACGGCGCGGGCGACCTGCCGGCCCAGCCGCGCCCGGTTCTCCAGCGACCCGCCCCACCCGTCCTTGCGGCGGTTGAGCCCCGGCGCGAGGAAGGAGGAGATCAGGTAGCTGTGCGCCATGTGCAGCTCGAGCACGTCGAAGCCGGCGCGCACCAGCGTCCGCGCGGCGGCGACGTAGTCGCGCGTGATCCGCGTCAGGTCCGCCTCGGACGCCGCCTTGATCATCTGCATCGACAGCGGGCTGGGCATCCGGCTGGAGCTCAGCGCCTTGACGCCATTGGAGCGCCCGTTGGCGACCGGCCCGGCGTGGCCGACCTGGCCGGCGATCGCGGCACCCGACTCGTGGATCGCGTCGGCGATCCGGGCGAGGCCGTCGATGGTCCGCTCGCCGACGACGATCTGCTCGCGGTGGGTGCGCCCCTCGGGGGCGACGGCGAGGTAGGCGACCGTCGTGAGGCCGACACCACCGCGGGTCACCGCGAGGTGGTAGTCGATCAGCTCGTCGGTGACCTGCCCGTGCGGCGCGCGCCCCTCGAACGTCGCGGCCTTCACCGTGCGGTTGCGCAGCCGCACGGGCCCGAGCGTGGCGGGAGCGAAGACGTCCGCAGTCATGGCGGCAATCTAGAACAGGTTTCAGTTCCTGGCGAGTGCGCCGGCGCGGGGGCCGTCCGCGAACAGCTCCGGGGTGCTCAGGCGGGCGAACACCTCCAGCTCGTGCACGTCGTACGCCGCGTCTGCGCGCAACAGGCGCAGGAGGCCGGCGTAGCCGTGGTCGGCGGCGAGCGCCAGCACGAGCGCCTCGGCGCCGTGGCGCTCGAGCCACACCCACAGCGTCGGCGCGTCGACGCGGTGCCGGGCGACGCGGGCGAGCACGAAGTCGACCTGGTGGCGCGGCAGCGCGTCGTCGAGGCGGCGCTCGACGTCTCCGAGGTTGACGAAGGCGGGATGTCGCGAGACGTACCGGCGGCGTCGCTCGACGGAGCGGCGCCGGGCGGCGGCGGGAGTGGACGGCGTCACCCAGGCGGCGACGAGGACGGGGAGGGCGGTCAGGACGACGCCGAGGGTCAGGAGGCTCATGTCCTCACGGTCGCCCGCGCCCCTTGGGAACGACTCCGACCTCGCTGGCCCTCCCCGGCCCCGCGACTGGGAGCCGGCTGGGAACGGGCTCACGTCCTCTTCTGGCGGCGCAGCCACAGCAGGCCCGCGACCGGGAGGATCGCCGGCACGAACCCGTAGCCGATGCCGTAGTCCGACCACACCGAGGCATCGGGGAACCAGTCGCGGACCACGAGGCTGAGGGTCCCGACCGTGACCACACCGGCGAGCTCGACCCACAGCATCACGCT
>DASWYU010000117.1:0-4205 GCA_036404795.1 Nocardioides sp.
CACGTCGCGCCCCCGACGCGCTCCAGCACGGCCTCGACCAGCGCCTCCGGGGCGTGCTCGGGCACCCAGTGGCTCACGCCGCGCAGCACGACGAGCTCGTAGTCGGCGTCGACGTACTCCCCCGACAGCTCGACGCCCGCCCGGTCCACCGCACTGTCCCCGTCGCTCCAGACCAGCGTCGTCGGCACCGTCACCCGCGACCGCAGCGCTCCCGGCCTCGCCAGCGGCAGGGCCCGGTAGTAGGCCAGCCCGCCGGGGAACGCGCCGTACTCCAGCACCTCGGCGCGGAACCGCGCCACGTCGTCGGCGGTCATGCCCGTCGAGCGGAGCACGCGCGCCAGCACGTCGGGGCGGCGCTCGCCGAGCAGCTCGGGGAGGCGGGGGAGCTGGAAGGCGCCAATGTACCAGGACCGCAGCAGCTGCGGCCCCCGCAGCCCGCCGCGCAGGAAGGCGCCGGTGTGCGGCACCGAGACGGCGGTGAAGGAGCGCAGGCGTTCGGGGTACGTCGCTGCCACCCCCCACCCGACGACCGCGCCCCAGTCGTGCCCGACGAGGTGGACCTGCTCGCCCGCCTCGCCCAGCGCGTCGAGGAGGGCCCGGACGTCGCCCGCGAGCCGGTCGACGGTGTAATCACGGCGCCGTGGGGGCCGGGCGCCCGGCGAGTAACCACGCTGGTCGGGTGCGACGGTGCGGTAGCCGTGGGCGTGCAGCAGCGGCGCCACCCGGCGCCACGACGACGCGCGCTGCGGGAAGCCGTGGAGCAGGACGACCACGTCGCCGTCGAGCGGCCCCGCGTCCTCGACGTCGAACGTCAGCCCGTCGTGGGCGTACGACCTCACCCGCGCTGCATGCATGAGCCCGAGCGTAGCGGGGGTTCGGGGGGTGCCGGTCAGCTCTTGTGCACCACGTCGTACACGACGCGCTTGGGCACGCCGGCGGCGTCGGCGATCTCGCGGATGGCGTCCTTCCGCGACGTACCGGCGGCCTCGGCGGCGGCGACCGCGGCGCGCAGGCTGTCGGGGTCGGAGGCGACCGACGAGCCCGGTGCGGCGCCCTGCACGACGAGGGTCACCTCGCCGCGGACTCCGTCGGCGGCCCAGGCGGCGAGCTCGGCGAGACCACCGCGGCGCACCTCCTCGTGGGTCTTCGTCAGCTCGCGGCACACGGCGGCGGGCCGGTCGTCGCCGAACGCGGCGGCCAGCGCCTCGAGGGCCGCGGCCGTGCGGTGGGGGGCCTCGAAGAACACCATCGTCCGCTCCTCCGCGGCCAGCGCGGCGAGCCGGCGGGAGCGCTCCCCCGCCTTGCGCGGCAGGAACCCCTCGAAGCAGAACCGGTCGACGGGCAGGCCGGAGACCGCGAGGGCGGTCAGTACGGCGGACGGGCCGGGCACCGCGGTGACCGGCACGTCCGCCTCGACACAGGCGGCGACGAGGCGGTAGCCCGGGTCCGAGACGCTCGGCATCCCGGCGTCCGTCACGAGCAGCACCCGGTCGCCGGCGAGCAGGGCCTCGAGCAGCACGGGGGTGCGGGCGGACTCGTTGCCCTCGAAGTACGACACCACCCGGCCCGTCGGCTCCACCCCGAGGTCGGTGGTGAGGCGCCGGAGGCGGCGGGTGTCCTCCGCGGCGACCACGTCGGCCCGCGCGAGCTCCGCGACGAGGCGCGGGGGCGCGTCGTCCGGTCGCCCGATCGGGGTGCCCGCCAGCACCAGCACGCCGCCGCCGCCGGCACTGCTCCCGTCACTGCTCCGGTCTCCGCTCACGCCCGAATCGTAGAGTTCACCCCCGTGACCCTGCCGCCCCTCGCCCGCGCCCGGGAGCGGGCGGGACGCGCCGTACCGCCACCCGCGGTCGCCCGCGCCCTCGCCGGCTGGTCGACGCGGTGGGGCGGCTGGCTGCCCGCCCTCGGCGTCTTCGCCCTCGCCCTCGGGATGCGGCTGTGGCACCTCGGCACGCCGCGGGAGTTCTCGTTCGACGAGACCTACTACGCGAAGCACGCCTGGTCGCTGCTCAACATGGGCTACGTGCGGGACTACCCCGACGACGCCAACGACCGCATCCTCTCGGGCGACCTCGAGGCCTGGTCGGACGAGCCCGAGCTCGTCGTGCACCCCGAGGTCGGCAAGTGGGCGATCGCCCTCGGCATCCGCCTCTTCGGCATGGACCCGTTCGGCTGGCGCTTCTCCGCCGCCCTCGCCGGCGCCCTCCTCGTGCTCGTCATGTGCCGGCTCGTGCGCCGGATGACGGGCTCGACGATGCTCGGGCTGGTCGCGGGGATCCTGCTGACCTTCGACGGCATGCACTTCGTGCTCTCCCGCCTCGCGCTGCTCGACATCTTCCTCGCCCTGTTCCTCACCTGCGGCGTCGCCTGCGTCGTCAACGACCGCTACTGGCTGCGCGCCCGGCTCGCGAGCCTCGTCCCCGAACGTCCCGACGACCCGGACGCACGCCTCGACCCGCTCGACGGCACGTCCCGGTGGAGCCGCTGGGGCCCGGTCCGGCAGCTGCTGTGGCGCCCGTGGCTGCTCACCGGCGGCGTCATGTGGGGCCTCGCCGTGGGCACGAAGTGGACGGCGCTCTACCCGCTGGCGGCCTTCGGCATCCTCGTGTGGGCCTGGAGCGCCGGGGCGCGGCGGATGTTCGGCGTACGGCGCTCGCTCCTGCGCGCCGCCCTCGTCGACGGCCTGCCGGCCTTCGGCTACCTCGTGCTCGTCGCCCTCGCGACCTACGTGCTCAGCTGGACCGGCTGGCTGCTGCACGCCGACGAGGAGGAGGCCGCGTTCTCGTCGACGCAGTACACCCAGTTCGTCGCCCCCGCGACCGACTGCGACGACCAGGCCGAGACCGACCCGTCCCTGCGCTGGCCCACCGCGACGGAGCCCGACGCGAGCGGCGCCGGCGAGGTGGTGCAGTCGCTGCGGTCCCTCTGGTACTACCACCAGGACGTCTACACGTTCCACACCCAGTACCTGAACTGCTCGACCCACCCCTACGAGTCCGACCCCCGCGGCTGGCTGCTGCTCAACCGCCCCGTCGGCGTCCACGCGGAGAACGGCATCGAGCCCGGCGTCGACGGCTGCGACGCCGCCCCCGACTCCACCTGCCTGCGCCAGGTGCTCATCCTCGGCACCCCGGTCCTGTGGTGGAGCGGCGCCGTCGCGCTCGCCTTCGCGGCACTGATGTGGCTCGGGGCGCGGGACTGGCGCTACGGCGTCGCCCTCGTCGGCGCCCTCTCCACCTGGCTGCCGTGGTTCGTCAACGACGACCGGCCGATCTTCCTCTTCTACGCGATGGCGATCCTGCCGTTCACGGTCCTCGCGCTCACCCTCGCGCTCGGCCAGCTCATCGGCAGGTCCCGCGTGCCCACCCCGCGGCGCACCGTCGGCGTCGTGCTCGCCGGCGCCGTCGTCGTGCTCGTGATCCTGAACTTCGCGTGGTTCTACCCGATCTACACCGCCGAGCTCCTCACCCGCGGCGAGTGGCTCGACAGGATCTGGTTCGACCGCTGGATCTAGAGCTGTGCTTCCTGGCCTCGCTCCGCTCGGCCGTGCCCGGTGAAGCGGGTCAGTCCAATCCGCGTCACCGCGTGCCCGTCCAGGCAGCGGGCGGCGGCAGGTCGAGCACCGTCGAGCTGCGCAGGCGCCACACGAGGTACGCCGACGCCAGCCGGGTGCGCCCGAAGCCGTCGCCGGGGTCGAATCCGAGGGAGTCCACGAGCGAGTCCAGACGGGCCTGCATCGTGCTGTGGTGCACCCCCGCGAGACGAGCGGCCTGGCGGACGGTCGACGTCCGCACGAGCGCCTCGACCGTCGGGAGCCCCCACACGTGTCGCGCCACGACCTCCTCCACCCGGTCGGCGTCCGGCTGGGGCAGGTCGGCCGGCGCATCGGCGAGCAACCCGACCAGGGCGCCGAACTCGTCGGCCACGACCGTGGGCACGCTCGGCGGAGCGCACAGCCGGAGCGCCACGAGCGCCGTGCGGAACGAGTGGTCGAGCTGGTCGATCGAGGTCGCGGCGCCGATCCCGCAGGGGATCCCGGTCACCGCGGCGTCCGCGTCGGTGAGGACGATGGCGTGGATGGGGCCGTGGCGGGTCGCCACCACGTCCTCGGGCCCCGGCGGGTGCCCGGACCAGACGGCGAACAGAGGAGCCGCGGCGACGCGGTAGGTGCGGCCCGCGACCAGGCCCAGCGCCCCGGCGGCCTC
>DASWYU010000118.1:0-2521 GCA_036404795.1 Nocardioides sp.
GGCCGATCGCGCCGTACACGCCCGCCGCGACGGCGTCGTGCGCGGCGACCGGGCCGTGCCCGATGCCGTGCGTGGCCGGGCCGACGAGGCGCCCGACCCGCGCCGCCACGGCGCGGTGGGTGTCCCGCGCACTGCGCACGACCAGCTCGTCCGCCACCTCGAGGAGGAGCGTGACCGCGTCGAGCACCCCGGGCTCTGGCGGCCTGGTCGGCTCGATGGGACCGGCGGGCTCGACCGACGGGGCGGGCGGGACGACGGGGACGGCCGAGGACACACCCCCAGCGTCCGCCGCCCGCGCGCCGCGGTCAACGATCTCGGTGGACAAATGTTCACCCGACGGTGTCGTCCCGACCACGCCCTCACCCGTCCGGGGGTGTGGTTGGATCGAAGCATGCTGCGGGTGACGTTGCGGGGGGCCGGTCTGCCGACAGTGACGCTGGGGTCCGGGGAGACCTTGTTCTTCGGGCGCTCACCCGATCGCGCGGTCCCCGACGAGAGCCCTGAGAACGCCCTGCGGATCACCGCGATCGCGCTCCCCCGCTGCGCCCCCCACGTCTCCCGCGTGCTCGGCGAGCTCATCGTCGGCGAGGAGATCGCGCGCCTCCGGTGGCACGGGTCCGGCGAGACCCAGGTGTCCAGCCTGTTCGACGCCCCCGGCGGCGCCCGCCGCGTGACCGTCACCGAGGGCATGTCCCTCCTCCTCGACGAGGGCGACAACCAGCTCGTCGTCATGCGCGGCCGCCTCGCCGGCGACACCTACGACGACCTGTCCGTCAGCATCGAGGTCACCCCGAGCGGCAGCGGTCCCGTCGTGGCGATGCCCCGCCCCGGGGTGGACGACGTCGACGACGGCGCGACCGCCCCGGCGCCGCGGCTGCCGCACCAGAGCCGGGAGTGGTACGTCGCGCTGGCGCTCGCCGAGCCCTGGCTCTCCGGGACCGACGACTACCCGCGCCCGCCGTCCAACCGCGAGATCTACGAGCGCGTCCTGCACTGGCACGGCTACGCGTGGAACCTCGAGCGGGCCCAGCGGGTCGACGACGCCATCCGTTCCATCTCGGCACTCGCGTTCGGCCCGAAGGACGACCCCTTCCGCGCGGGCAGCGGGCGGGCCCAGAACGTGCGGTTCGCGATCGGTCGCCGTACGGCGGAGGTCCGGCTGGTCACCACGGACGACCTCGAGGAGGTCGAACGGGCCGCTGCACGGCGGAACGTTCCACCCGCCCGGGCCTAGGTCGACGGACCCGCTCCTCCCTAGCCTCGGTCACCAGCACGTGCGACGCGGCAGCGCTCGCACCCACCCGACGCAGCAGGAGGAGCCATGAGCAGCAGCATGCAGGGCATGGACACCGAGTACGCCCGCTCGGTCGGCCAGAACATGGGCGAGCACGCCGGCCAGGTCGCGGGCGTCGTCTCCAGCATCAGCGCGATGATCAGCGGCCTCAACTGGCAGGGCCCGGACCGCCAGGGCTTCGAGAGCGACTGGACGGGCTCCTTCGCGCCCAGCGCCAGCGCGGCCTCCGAGTCCCTCTCCGACCAGGGCCGCGTGCTCTGCGTGCACGCCGACCGCCAGGACGAGGCCAGCTCCTGACCTGACGCATCCCCTCCCGGCGGCCGTCGTCCGCCGGTGTGACGGCCCGCGAGCCGGCACGGTCCTCCGACCGTGCCGGCTCGCGCGATTTCGTCCGCGCGACGGGCGGGGCGGGGAGGAACCTTCCACCCGCCGCCGCCTTCCCCCGCGGCCCGTGACCGCCCTAGCGTCCTGATCGTGCCGAGGTGGTCACCACCGGCCGGCACCCACGACAGCAGCAGCACCCGCAGCACCCACCAGCACACATCCCGCCGGCTCAGACCTGGCGACGAGGCAGCAAGGGAGGCGACGACGATGGCTTTTCTCGGGGCGGACACCGATGAGCTCCGCGAAGCGCAGCAGAAGTGCCAGGAGGGCAAGGAGATCACCGACCAGGTGATCATGTTCGTGAAGGCGCTCATCGCGCTGCTGCGGGCGGCCTCGTTCTTCACCGGCGGCGCGAGCGCGGCGTACGCGACGTTCCTCGAGACCCAGGTCGTTCCCTGGCTCGAGAAGATCTCGACGGCCCTGGGCATGTTCGCCCAGGTGCTCGGCGCCAACGCCGAGGCGCAGGACCAGGTCAGCGCCGGCGAGACGGTCGACTTCAGCACGCTGCCGACCTACACGAGCCCCCTGCAGACCGAGCAGTCGCAGACGCCGATGACGTCGTGGACCGGCGGCTCGATCGCCCCGACGCAGCCGCTGACCCCGGGCACGCCGGGCACGACGACCACCACCACGTCGACCACCACGACGACGGCGGACGGCGTCACCATCCCCGGCACGACGACCACCACCACGTCCCCCATCGGCGCGGCGCCGTCGTCCACGACGCCCGTCTACTCGACGCCGTCGCTCGGCAGCGGCACGGGCTCGTCCCTCTCCACCGCGGCCCCCACGTCCACCGCTCGCCCCGAGCTCGGCGGCGCGCTGCCGACCGGCTCCTCGGGT
>DASWYU010000119.1:0-11516 GCA_036404795.1 Nocardioides sp.
CGTGTCTGCGAGGCTGCCGCTGTGAGCGACACCGACCTGTCCGGACTCCCGGCCGGACCGATCCGGGTCTTCCTCGTCGACGACCAGCAGATGGTGCGCGCCGGGTTCCGGATGCTCGTCGACAGCCAGGACGACCTCACCGTCGTCGGCGAGGCCGGGGACGGCGAGGAGGCGCTGCGGCTGCTGACGCCCGCGCCGGGGGCCACCACCCCGGTCGCCGACGTCGTGCTCATGGACGTGCGGATGCCGCGGATGGACGGCGTCGACGCCACCCGGGCACTGGCCGAGCGGGCCGCCGCGGGCGCCGCCGTGCCGCGCGTCATCGTGCTGACGACGTTCGATCTCGACGAGTACGCCTTCGCCGCCCTCAAGGCCGGCGCCTCCGCGTTCCTGCTCAAGGACGCCGCGCCGCCCGATCTCCTGGAGGCGATCCGCCGCGTGCACGCCGGCGACGCCGTGGTCGCGCCGTCGACGACCCGCCGCCTCCTCGACCACTTCGCCGCCACCCTCCCGGACGGGGCGGGCTCCGGAGCCGGCGCCTCCCTCGCCGTACCGGCTGCGGCGGAGCCGCTCGCCCACCCGCGCCTCGCCGCCCTCACGGAACGGGAGGCCGAGGTGCTCGAGCTCGTCGGCCGCGGCCTGTCGAACGGCGAGATCGCCGCGACGCTCGTGCTGGGCGAGGCGACGGTGAAGACCCACATCGGGCGGCTGCTCGCCAAGACGGGATCGCGCGACCGCGTGCAGCTCGTCGTGCTGGCCTACGAGGCCGGCGTCGTGGCGCCGGGGTGAGGCGCGCAGGCAGACTGCCCCCGTGACGCGCGCTCTCCTGAACACCGCCCAGGAGCTCCTCGACCGGATCGTGCGGCGGGCCGAGGCCGACGGGTTCGACGCGCACGCCGCGCACGTGCTGGTCGGCGACGACAGCGCACGGCACCTGTGGCGCGACGACGTGCGGCGGGACGTCCACTCGGCGGCCAAGGCCGTCTGCGTGCTCGCGGCGGGGATCGCCCAGGACGCGGGCGTCTTCGACGTCGACGCGCCGGTCGCGCGGTGGTTCCCCGGGGTACCGCTGGGCGACGGCGTGGAGGGCGTCACGACCCGGCACCTGCTCAGCATGACGAGCGGCATCGATCTCCCCTGGTCGGAGACGCTCATGACCGACTGGCCGGACCTCGCCCACGAGCTCCTCGGGCGCCCGTCGCGGGGACCGGTGTTCCAGTACTCCAACGCCAGCACCTACACCGCGATGCGCGCGCTCGGCTCGGTCGTCGGTGACGTCGCCGCCTGGCTCGGACCGCGGCTGTTCGCGCCGCTCGGCATCGACGCGCCGCCGTGGGACCGCTGCCCGCACGGGTGGATCGAGGCCGGCGGGGGCCTGCACCTCACGGTCGACGAGCTCGCCCGGGTCGGTCGACTGGTCCGCGACGACGGACTCTGGCAGGGCGACCGGCTGGTCTCCGCGCGCTGGCCGGAGGCGATGCGGTCGGACTGGATCGAGCACGAGGCCTCGCCCGCCTACGCGTGGTACTCCCTCGGCGCCTGGCGCGGCCCGGGCGACGCGTGGCGCCTCCACGGCGCCTACGGCCAGCTGGTGATCTTCCGCGGCGACACCGTCGTCACGCTCACCGCCGACGACCACGTCGGCGCCGACCGGATGGCGGAGCGGGTCGTCGCGCTGATGGCGGACTGACCGGCGGACGACCGTCCGGGACCGGCGAACCGTAGGCCCCTTGCCAGCCAACAATTTCGTCATACGATATGGGTATGACCCCTGAGCAGGAAACCGTCGGAGGGCGATCGGTGACGGAGGAGCGGATCCAGGCCTGGGCCGACGAGGCGGAGCGGGGATACGACGTGCCGGCGCTGCGACGCCGCGGCCGCCCACCCAAGGGCGACGGGGCCGGAGAGGTCGTCACCGTCCGTGTCGACGTGTCGCTGCTCGCTGCCGTCGACCTCCTCGCGAAGCGCGGACACGTCTCCCGGTCCGACGTCATCCGCGATGCCCTGCGCGACGCCGTCAGCGCCGCGCCGGCCGACGCGTCGGACTGACCCGCCACCGAGGTGAAGGTCCACGGCTCGGCGCTCAAGCACGGTGTCGACCCCGCTGACGCGCTGCACGCTGCAGCTGAACCGGTGTTCCGGACTCGGCTCGACGATGACGACCCGTCGCGGGAGCTGCTGCTCGGTTTCGATCGCACGGGCCGACTGCTCGAGCTGGTCGTCCTCACCTTCGACAGCGGCAACCAGCTCCTCATCCACGCGATGAAGGCGCGACGCGCCTACTTCGGCCTGCTCGACTGACCCGCACCTGCGCCTCTCCACCCACGGGTGGACGCGACCTCCTCCTGCGGTCCCACCGCCGTGGCACCACCGGCTCCCGAGATCAGCTCGTCGCGTGACGACGGCGGGGGTGCGCCGTACCTAGCGTTCCTCCCATGTCCACCACACCCCTCACCGACCTGGTCCAGCCCGCCCCGACCGGCCCCGCCCTCGCGGCGAGCGCCCGGGGCCTGACGAAGACCTACGGCCGTGGCGACGCGCAGGTGCACGCGCTGCGGGGCGTCGACCTCGACGTACCGGCCGGCCGGTTCACGGCGGTCATGGGCACCTCGGGATCCGGCAAGTCCACCCTCATGCACTGCCTGGCGGGGCTCGACCAGCCGACCGCGGGGTCCGTGACCATCGCCGGCCGCCGTCTCGACGGACTCGGCGACGACGACCTCACCCGCTTCCGGCGCGACCACGTCGGCTTCGTCTTCCAGGCCTTCAACCTGCTGCCGATGCTGACGGCGGGGCAGAACATCCTGCTCCCCTTCGAGCTCGCGGGGCGGAAGGTGGACGGCGCGGTGCGCGCGCGGTACGACGAGGTCGTCGCCACCCTCGGCCTCGAGAACCGTCTGGGTCACCGCCCGGGCGAGCTGTCCGGCGGCCAGCAGCAGCGCGTCGCGATCGCCCGCGCGCTCGTCGCGCAGCCCGACATCGTCTTCGCCGACGAGCCGACCGGCAACCTCGACTCCGACACCTCCGCGGAGGTGCTCGGCTTCCTGCGGCGCTGCGTCCGAGAGCTCGGCCAGACGGTCGTGATGGTGACGCACGAGCTGGACGCCGCGGCGTACGCCGACGACGTCGTCGTGCTCGCCGACGGCACCGTGCGTGCCCACCTCGTCGAGCCGGGCACGGAGCAGCTCGTCGCGACCCTGCGTCCGGGCGCAGGCACGTCGGGCAGCCCCGCGGGCACCCACGGGGGTGGCGCCCGATGAGGACCGTCCTGCTCGCGTCGCTGCGGACGCACACGCGGCGGTACGTCGCGGCCGTGCTCGCCGTCGCCATCGCGGTCGCCTTCGTCGTCGTGACCGACGCGCTCGCGTCGTCGGCGCGGGGCGGACTGACCGGCGAGGTCGGCAAGCCCTACGAGAAGGGGGACCTCGTCGTCACCGGCGGCGAGCTCACCTCCTGGCCCTCCGACGTCGGTGTCGAGGCGGTCGTCGCGCACGCCGAGGAGACCGGTGACAGCGCCGTGCCGCTCGCCGAGACCTGGCAGCCGATCGACCGCACCGACGGCACCTCGATCACGGAGCAGGCCTCGCTCGGCACCTGGTCGGGCGACCCCGCCCTGGTGTGGCAGGACCTCGTCGAGGGCCGCGGCGCCGAGGCGGCCGACGAGGCCGTCGCCGACGCCTCGCGGGCCCAGGCCAACGACATCGGGATCGGCGACGAGGTGGTCGTCGGCCAGGGCGACGAGGCGACGACGTTGACGATCGTCGGGCTCGCGGACGGCACGACGTTCACGTCCAGCGCCCTGTGGGCGCCGTTCGACACCGTCCGCTCGTTCGAGGGCTGGGGCGCGGAGACGGTGACCTACGCCGTCGGCCCCGGCGGTGACGTGGACGCGGCCGCCGACGCGATCGTCGCTCTCGGCGACGGCGGGCCGGGCGCGTCGTTCGACAGCGGCGCCGACGGCGAGGAGGCCAGCGTGGGCGAGCTCGCGACGTACGCGCCCGCGGAGGTCGCCGAGGACCGGCTCCAGATGGCCAACCAGCAGGTCGACGTGCTCGCGATGGTGGTGCTGCTGTTCGCCGCGATCGCCGCGGTCGTCTCCGTCATGGTCATCGCCAACACGTTCTCGATCCTGTTCGCCCAGCGCCAGCGCGACCTCGCACTGCTCCGCTGCGTCGGCGCCACCCGGCGCCAGGTGCGCCGCTCCGTGCGCATCGAGGCCTTCGTCGTCGGCGTGCTCGCCTCCCTGACCGGCCTCGCGCTCGGCGCGGCCCTCGGCTTCGGCGGCGTGGCGATCCTGCGGGCGAGCGTCGACTTCCCGCTGGGCGCGGTCGAGCCGTCGCCCCTGTGGTGGGGCGCCGCGCTGGTCGGCGGCGTGCTGACGACCGTGCTCGCGGCCTGGTTCCCGACGCGGACGGCGACCCGGGTCAGCCCGCTCGCCGCGCTGCGGCCCGAGGCGGCGCCCAGCGTCCGCACGACGGCCGGTCGGATCCGGATCGCGTTCGGCGCCCTCGTCCTGACGGCCGGCACCGTCGGCCTCGCCGGCGCGGTGGTCACCGAGAACATGGGCGTCATGGTGCTCGGCGGGGCGACCTTCTTCGCGGGCGTCGTGCTCCTCGGACCCGTCCTCGTGCCCGCGGTGCTGCGACTCGTCGGCCTGCTCGTGCGTCGCACGGGACCCGCGGCGCGCATCGCCGGGGACAACGCGGTGCGCAACCCGCGCCGTACGGCCGCCACGACGGCGTCGCTCCTCATCGGCGTCACCCTCACCACGGCGGTGCTCACCGGCATGGCGAGCGCGCGGTCGGCGACGGACGCGGAGATGGACCAGCAGTACCCGCTCGACGTCACCGTCAACGCCGAGGAGGGCCCGATCCCGGCCGACCTGGCCGCGCGGGTGACCGGGCTGCCCGGCGTCGAGGCCTCCGTGGTCGTGCCCGGCGGTCTGGCCGTCGCGACGCCGGTCGAAGACCCGGCGCTCGAGGGCGTCCCCGCCGACGAGATCTTCGCCGACGACGCGCTCCCGGTCGTGGCACCCGGAGCCGGCACGGGCGAGCTCGACGACGTGGTGCGGGGCGACCGCGGGGTCGCCGTGCCGGGGGACGGGGAGATCGTGGTGCCGTCCGACCTGACGGGCATCAGGGCGCTCCCCGAGCGCCTCGAGCTCAGCACGCCGACGGGCTCCGTGACGCTGTCGACGCGCTACGCCGACAGCGCGTGGGGCACCGCCGCGATCGTCTCGCCGGCCACCCTGGCGGCGTTGCTGGGGGACGGGACGACGCCGTACGCCGCGTGGTTGCGCGTCGACGAGGGCGCCGACCTCGACGACCTGCTGGCCGACCTCGACGCCGCCGTCGCGGGCACCGGGGCGTCGGTGAGCCCGCTCGTCGAGCAGCGCAACTGGATCGACACGCAGCTCGACGTCGTCGTCATCGCGGTCGTGGGCCTGCTCGGGATCGGCGTGCTCATCGCGCTCGTCGGCATCGGCAACACGCTCGGCCTGTCGGTGCTGGAGCGGGCCCGGGAGAACGCGCTGCTGCGGGCGCTGGGCCTGACGCGGAAGCAGCTGCGTCGCACGCTGGCGACCGAGGGCGTGCTGCTCTCGGTGGTGGCGACGCTGATCGGGACGACCGTCGGCGTGCTGTTCGCGGTGATCGGGATGAAGGTGATGATCGCGCCGAGCATCCCCGAGGCGTCGCTCGTGCTGCCCGTCGGACAGCTGTCCGTGGTGGTCGTGGTGGCCGCGCTCGCGGGGCTCGTCGCCTGCGTGCTCCCGGCCCGACGTGCCGCCCGCGTCGCGCCGGCGGCGGGGCTGGCCGCGGACTGATCCTCGCCGAGTTGGCTGAAACGCTCGCGGCTGCGCGTCGAGTTGGCTGAAACGCTCGCTGCAGGTGCGCGTTTCAGCCAACTCGGCGCGCTCACCCGCGCACTTCAGCCAACTCGACGCGGAAACCCGCGCACTTCAGCCAACTCGACGCGGGAAACCCGGTCAGCCCGCGAACGCGTCCTTGCCGGGGCCGAGGACGGGGAGCCAGGAGCGGACGACGTGGTCGACGACGACGCCGACCTTCACGAACGGGTCACCCGCGACGAGCGCCTCGACGTCCGCCGTCGACTCGGCGCGGAACAGCAGCAGCGCACCGGCCGGCTCGTCGGCGCCGAACGGGCCCGACACGACCATGCGGCCCTCCGCGGCGAGGCCGGCCAGGTACTCCCGGTGCGTCGCCCGCTCCGCGTCCCGCAGCGCCACGTCGTCGGAGTAGGTGTAGGTCACGGCGTAGATGCTCATGCGCGGCATCCTCGCAGGCCCCCCTGGCTATGCTGCGCGCGTGTCAGACATCGAGCGCCGCGGCCCCGACTGGCCGCGCGTGCAGCTGCACGTCGTGACCGGCAAGGGCGGCACCGGGAAGTCCACCGTCGCGGCCGCGCTCGCCCTCGCGCTGGCCTCCACCGGCAAGGACGTCCTGCTCTGCGAGGTCGAGGGTCGGCAGGGCATCGCGCGGATGTTCGACGTCGACCCGCTGCCCTACGAGGAGCGCCGGATCGCGAAGGGCCTGCCCACCGAGCCGAGCGGCGCGGCGGGCACGGTGCACGCGCTCCACATCGACGCCGAGTCGGCGCTGCTGGACTACCTGGCCATGTACTACCGCCTCGGCCGCGCCGGCCGCGCCCTCGACAAGTTCGGCGTCGTCGAGTTCGCGACCACCATCGCGCCCGGTGTCCGCGACGTGCTGCTCACGGGCAAGGTCTTCGAGGCGGCGAAGCCGGGGCGGCGGGGCAAGAACGTGCGGCAGTACGACGCGGTCGTCCTCGACGCGCCCCCCACCGGCCGCATCACGCAGTTCCTCAACGTCTCCGACGAGCTCGCGGGGCTCGCGAAGGTCGGCCCGGTGAAGTCGCAGGCCGACACGATGATGACCCTCTTCCGCTCGCCCCGCACCGCCGTCCACTTCGTGACGGTGCTGGAGGAGATGCCGGTGCAGGAGACCGCCGACGGCATCGCGGACCTGCGCCACACCGGCCTCCCCGTGGGTGGGGTGGTGGTCAACCTGACCCGCCCCGACGAGCTGGACGCCGAGGACCTGGCGGCGGTGACGGCCGGTACGACGGATGCCGGGCCGCTGGCCGACGACCTGGCCGCCGACCTCGCCGCCGCGGGGATCGACGGCTCCCCCGCCGACCTCGCCCAGATCGCGGAGCACCTGCTCGCGCAGGGCCGCGACCACGCGGAGCGGAAGACGCTCGAGGACGCGCAGCGGGCGTTGGTCGCGACGTACGACGTCCCCACCTACGAGCTCCCGCGGATGGCGGGCGGCGTCGACCTCGGGGGGCTCTACGAGCTCGCCGGGCACCTGCGGCGACAGGGGATGGCATGACGGCGAGCAGCACCCACCGGCGCAGCAGCCACCGGGTCGGGAAGCTGGCCAGCGACCCGGACGTCGCCGCGCCGCACCTCGACCTCGACGCCCTCATCGAGGACCGCGGCACGGGCATCGTCGTCTGCTGCGGGTCGGGCGGGGTCGGCAAGACGACCACCGCCGCGGCCCTCGCGATGCGCGCCGCCGAGCGCGGTCGCAAGGTCGTGGTGCTGACGATCGACCCGGCGCGCCGGCTCGCGCAGTCGATGGGCATCGAGGAGCTCGACAACACCCCGCGGCCGGTCGTCGGCATCGACACCGCGGCCGGTGGGCGGCTCGACGCGATGATGCTCGACATGAAGTCGACCTTCGACGAGGTCGTCGAGAGCCAGGCCAGCCCCGAGAAGGCCCGGGCGATCCTGGAGAACCCCTTCTACATCGCGCTGTCGAGCTCGTTCGCGGGCACGCAGGAGTACATGGCGATGGAGAAGCTCGGCCAGATCCACCGGCAGGCGCAGGTCGACGGCAGCTACGACCTCATCGTCGTCGACACGCCCCCGTCCCGCTCGGCGCTCGACTTCCTCGACGCCCCGGAGCGGCTCTCCAGCTTCCTCGACGGCCGCTTCATCCGGCTGCTGCTCGCCCCCGCGAAGGGGCCGGCGAAGGTGCTGGGCATGGGCGTCGGCCTCATCACCGGCGCGCTCACGAAGGTGCTGGGGGCGCAGGTGCTCACCGACCTCCAGACCTTCGTCGCGGCGTTCGACACCGTCTTCGGCGGGTTCCGGCAGCGGGCGCAGCAGACCTACTCCCTGCTGCAGGACGCGCAGACCGCGTTCGTCGTGGTGGCGGCCCCGGAGCGCGACGCCCTCCGCGAGGCGGCCTACTTCGTCGAGCGCCTCGCCGACGACCGGATGCCGCTGGCCGGGCTCGTGGTCAACCGGGCGCACCCGCGCCCGCCCGTCGAGCTCGGCGCGGAGGAGGCCGTGGCCGCGGCACGGTGGCTGGCCCGCAACGCGGACAGCGAGGACGACGACGCCCGTACGGCGCTGCACGACCCCGCGCTCGCCGAGGGCCTGCTGCGGCTGCACGCGGACCACGTGCGCATCACCGAGCGCGAGGGGGAGCTGCGGCGCCGGTTCGCGGCGACGCACCCGGAGGTGGCGACGGCGGTGGTGCCGGCACTCGCCAGCGACGTGCACGACCTCGACGGCCTGCGTCGGATCGGCGACCTGCTGGGCGTCGGCCGGGTCTGAGCGGGACGGTCCCCGCCCGGTCGTGGTGCGAGACCGGCGGATTCCGCGGGGCTCACACCACGACGTACGGCGGGATCAGACGGCTGCGGCCGCGTGCTCCGCACGCTTGGTCTGCAGCACCTCGCGCCACGACTCCTCGGGGCGCCGGCGCAGGAGGGCCCGGCGCTCACGCTCGGTCATGCCGCCCCACACGCCCCACTCGATCTGGTTGTCGAGCGCCTCAGCGAGGCACTCGGTGCGGACCGGGCAGCCCTGGCACATCTGCTTCACCCGGTTCTGCTCCGCTCCCCGCACGAAGAGCTCGTCCGGCGTCGCCTTGCGGCAGATCGCCTCGTTCGTCCAGTCCTCGACCCACATCGTGCTCTCCCCGTTTCGCACCGGAGGATCCGCGGCCCCACGCCGCTCGTCCTCGCTCTCCAACCCAACGAGGAAAAGGTAAAGAAAACCTGAGGGTCCGCGTCAGACCCGTAGGGCTCACTTTGCATAGTCAGAAATGACTAGGACGCCTGGTCATCCACTCCTCGTCCACCGGTCGTCGACGAGGAACCGGACCCCCACAGGATCACCGCGTACCCTTGCCGACCATGGCCTCCACTGATCCCGAGCGCCTCACGGCCGCCCGCATCGTCAAGCACCTCCTGGTGATGGTCGCGGGCTCGGTCGTGCTGGGCGTCGTCGCCTCGGGTCTCGCACTGCCCTTCGCCGGACTGCTGGGCGTCGGCGCCCGGAACGTGTCCGAGAGCGTGAAGGAGCTGCCCGCCGCCCTCGAGACGGAGGCGTTGCCGCAGCGGAGCCGGATCGTGGACGCGGACGGGAACCTGGTCGCGACGTTGTACGACCAGAACCGGGTCAACGTCTCGCTCAGCCAGGTCGCGCCGGTGATGCGGGAGGCGATCGTCGCGATCGAGGACTACCGCTACTACGAGCACGGTGCGTTGGACATCAAGGGCACGTTGCGGGCGTTCGTGATCAACCAGGCCTCCTCCGGGGTGGTGCAGGGCGGTTCCTCGATCACCCAGCAGATGGTGAAGCTGACGTTGATCCAGCAGGCCGGTGACGACGAGGAGGCGATCCGGGAGGCGACCGCGGAGACCGTGGCCCG
Organism: Nocardioides sp.; assembly: GCA_036404795.1. GTDB lineage: Bacteria > Actinomycetota > Actinomycetes > Propionibacteriales > Nocardioidaceae > Nocardioides. Next base: position 9,711 of record DASWYU010000119.1, read on the forward strand.
CAAGATCCAGGAGCTGCGGTACGCGATCGCGATCGAGAACACCTACTCCAAGGACTGGATCCTGGAGCGGTACCTCAACCTGGCCTACTTCGGCAACGGCGCCTACGGCATCCAGTCCGCGGCCAAGACCTACTTCGGGGTCGACGCCGCCGACCTCAACCTCCCCCAGGCCGCCCTGCTCGCGGGTCTGGTGCAGAACCCCGTCGGACTCGACCCGACGGTCAACCCGGACCGGGCGTTGCAGCGCCGCAACGTGGTGCTGGACCGGATGGCCCAGCTGAACGTGACCACCGACGCCGATCACCAGCTGGCGCGGGGCACCGACCTGGGTATCAATGTCGCCGCCCCCTCGAACGGGTGCGTGTCCTCGGCGGCACCGTTCTACTGCGACTACGTGATCCGTTACCTCACCGCCGACCCCGCGCTCGGTGAGACCGAGACCGACCGTCGGGCGCTGCTCAACCAGGGCGGGCTCACGATCCGGACCCCGTTGAAGCTGTCGTTCCAGGAGGCTGCGGACGAGGCGGTCGCCGACACCGTGGACCCCACCGACAACGCGATCGGTGCGCTCGCGATGGTCGAGCCCGGCACGGGCTACGTGCGGGCGGTGGCCCAGTCCCGGCCGATGGGGCGGAACATGGAGGACGGGCAGACCTACCTCAACTACACCGTCCCCGAACGCCTCGGTGACGCCAACGGCTTCCAGGCCGGCTCCACGTTCAAGACGTTCGTCCTCGCCGCCGCGCTCGAGCAGGGCATCCCCGTCTCCTGGGGCATCAACTCGCCCCCGCAGGTGCGGCTGCGCGAGTCGACCTTCAAGGACTGCAACGACGAGCCCTACGGCGGGTCGAACACCTGGGACCCCGGCAACTCGACGAGCTCCGGCTACATGACGATGACCACCGGCACGCGCCTGTCGGTCAACACCTTCTACGCCCAGCTCACCCAGCGCACCGGTATCTGCGAGCCGTTCGAGCTCGCCCGCTCCATGGGCGTCGAGCTCGACAACCCCACGGGTCCGGGCGCGGAGCGCGTCCCCTCGTTCGTGCTCGGCGTCGCCGACGTCAGCCCGATCGAGATGGCCGAGGCCTACGCGACCTTCGCGGCCCGCGGCCAGCACTGCTCGGCTCTGCCGGTGACGCAGATCCTCGACGCGGCGAACAACCCCATCAAGGACTACGCGCCGACCTGCTCCGAGGTGATCCACCCGGAGACCGCGGACGCGGTCAACGAGATCCTGTCGGGCGTGCTCGGCTCCGGCGGCTTCGCCTCGGCGCAGAACCTGGGCATCGACAACGCCGGCAAGACGGGTACGACGCAGAACGGCCGCTCCGTCTGGTTCGCGGGCTACACGCCGAACCTCTCGACCGCCGCGATGATCGCCGGCGCCAACGACGTCGGCTCCCCGATCTCCCTCAGCGGGCAGCGCGTCGGCGGCCGCACCTTCTACAACGTCTCGGCGTCGGGCTACGTCGCGCCGATGTGGGGCGACGCCATGCGCGGCGTGCGCGACGAGCTCGCCGGCGACGACTTCACGGCATACAGCGCGTCCGCGCTCCGCGACGCCGTCGGTCCGCCCGACCCGCAAGGCTTCATCGGACTCGGCAGCGGCGGCCGGGAGCGCGGCGGCGCGTCGCGGTCGAACCGGAACGAGTCGAACGACGACTCCGCAGCGGCCCCCGAGACGACCGCGCCCGAGGGCAACGGCGGGGGTCAGGACACCACCGGCGGCGGTTCGACCGAGGGCACGCCCGGCGGCGGCAACGGCGGCCAGGGCGGCGGCGGCAACGGCGGCGGCGGCAACGG
>DASWYU010000120.1:0-2912 GCA_036404795.1 Nocardioides sp.
CTGGGTGGCTACCGGTTCACCACCTACCGCGAGGACAGCCGCAGCGACGACACCCGCGCCCCCGAGGTCGTCGTGCTCTCCGCGGCCTCGCGTCGGGCCGACGTGCAGCAGGCGGCCGCCGACGCCCAGGTCGTGGCCCGCGCCGTCGCCGCGACCCGCGACTGGGTCAACACGCCGCCCGTCGACCTCACCCCGCCGGCGTTCGCGGACGCCGTGGCGACCGCCCACAAGGCGGCGACCAAGGGCCGCGGGGCGCCGACGATCTCCCTCACGGTGCACGACGAGGTCGCCCTCGCCGAGCTCGGCTGCGGCGGCATCCTCGGCGTCGGCGCCGGGTCGAGCGCGCCCCCGCGCCTCGTGGAGCTGGCCTACGCACCGACGGACGCGGTCGCCCACCTCGCCCTCGTCGGCAAGGGCATCACCTTCGACTCGGGCGGCCTCTCCATCAAGCCCGGCGGCTCGATGACCACGATGAAGTGCGACATGGCCGGTGCCGCCGCCGTCGTGCAGGCTACGCTCGCGATCGCCGAGCTCGGGCTCCCGGTCGCCGTGACCGCCTTCGCGCCGATGGCCGAGAACATGGTCTCCGGCCGGTCGACCCGTCCCGGCGACGTGCTGAAGATCTACGGCGGCACGACCGTCGAGGTGTCCAACACCGACGCCGAGGGCCGGCTCGTGCTCGCCGACGCGTTGGTGCGCGCCACGGAGCGTGAGCCCGACGTGATCCTCGACGTCGCGACGCTGACCGGCGCGATGGTCGTCGCGCTCGGCGACCGGATCAGCGGCGTGATGGGCAGCGACGACGTCGTCGCCGACGTGGTGACGGCCTCGGCTGCGGCCGGCGAGGCGATGTGGCCCATGCCGTTGCCGCCCGAGATGAAGGAGCGAGTCCGCAGCAGCAAGGTCGCCGACCTCGCCCAGCACGACTGGGTCCGTTGGGGCGGCGGGCTGTTCGCCGGCGCCTTCCTCCGCGAGTTCACCGCCGACCTGCCCTGGGCGCACCTCGACATCGCGGGCCCGGCGTTCCACTCCGGCGGCGCCACCGGTCATCTCACCCCGGGCGGCACCGGCGCCGCCGTCCCCACCCTCGTCGCCTACGCGCGGCACCTCGCCGCCATCCGCACCGGGGCCTGACCGCGCCGAGTTGCGGGTCGCGTCGCGCTGACGCCGGGTCCCGTGCGTTGACGTGCCGAACTGTGGCGTTGGTGCCGGACGACGTGCCCGGTACGTGTCCCAGCCGCACAGTTCCCCGCGCCGGGCGACGCACCGCGACGAGCTCCCGCGCGCACGACGCGGACCGCGGTACGTCGCGGGGCAAGCGGCGCCGTACCGCTCAGATGCCCTCGGCCTTCTTGCGGCGGTTGTAGTCGCGCATGCGCTGGGGGACGCCGACGACGGCGGCGTCGTACGACGGGATCTGGTGCTTGTTGGCGAACGCGTGCGCCCAGGCGACGGACGGCACGCGGCGGCGCGTCCACTCACCGTCGTGCGCGACGAGCAGGATGGTCACGTCGTTGACCGCCGTGCGCGGCTCGACGAAGCCCTCGATGCCGCGGCGCGCCCGCACCCACTCCTGCAGGTGCTGTGCATCCGCCGAGTCCGAGGCGCGCACGCGGGTCGATCCCGTGCGCTGCCCGTCGCGCAACGGGGCGCTGTACTTCGAGGAGCGGCGAAAGCGGTCGAACAGAGCCATGAGCCCCATTCTGCCGCTTCGAGCCACCCGGCGTGGGTACCTCGAAGGACTCGGGTGCACCGACCGAGCGATCGGCCCCGACGCCCTACCCGGTAGTAGGGGAAACGCCGGGCCAGCCGGGTGGGACCCGCTGCGGCAGTAGTGCAAGGATGGTGAACCGACAGCACCAGATCCGGATGCGTGGAGGCGCCTCGTGACGGACCTTCGATCGACCGGCCCCGACCGGGGCTCGGCCGACGCCGATCGTGCTCTCGTGCTGCACGCGACCTCGCCACCGCGACGCGTCGACGTGCACCCCTGACGCGGTGCGCCCCCGACGCGCACCGGACCGAACCGGCACACCCCTCCGAACCACGTTCAGAACGAGACGAGAAGGAAGCACATGGCGACCGAAGTAACCCTGCCGGCCCTCGGCGAGTCCGTCACCGAAGGCACCGTGACCCGCTGGCTCAAGCAGGTGGGAGACACGATCGCCGTCGACGAGCCGCTGCTCGAGGTCTCCACCGACAAGGTCGACACCGAGATCCCCTCCCCGGTCGCCGGCGTCCTCCTCGAGGTCAAGGCGAACGAGGACGACACCGTCGAGGTCGGCGCCGTGCTGGCCGTCGTCGGTGACGAGGGTGAGTCCGCGGGCGACGCCTCCGACTCCGCCGCTCCCGAGGCGCAGCCCGCCGACGAGGAGCAGGCCGAGAAGAAGGCCGACCAGGAGCAGGAGATCGCCGAGGAGAAGGGCGATCTGCCCGCCGGCGACGAGACCCCCGAGACCGACAAGCCCGCCGCCTCCTCCGGCGGCTCCGGCGGTTCCGGTGGCGGTTCCGGCACCCCCGTGACGCTCCCCGCGCTGGGCGAATCGGTCACCGAGGGCACCGTGACGCGCTGGCTCAAGCAGGTCGGCGACGAGGTCGCCGTCGACGAGCCGCTGCTCGAGGTCTCCACCGACAAGGTCGACACCGAGATCCCGTCGCCCGTCGCCGGCACGCTGCTCGAGATCAAGGCCGCCGAGGACGAGACCGTCGAGGTCGGCGCCGAGCTCGCGATCATCGGGGACGGCTCCGCCGCCCCGGCGGCCGCCGAGCCCACCCCCGAGCCGGAGCCCGAGCCCACCCCCGAGCCCGAGCCCACCCCCGAGCCCGAGCCGACGCCCGCCCCCGCGGCGGAGAAGAAGCCCGAGCCGGCGCCCGCCGCTCCCGCTCCCGCGGCTCCTGCTGCCCCGGCCGCC
>DASWYU010000121.1:0-2158 GCA_036404795.1 Nocardioides sp.
CCCTCGACGTCCACCACAACACCCACCAGGGCAAGGTCGGCGTGCTCTGCCTCGCCCCCGAAGAAGGCCTCGGCGTCCGCGACCACGCCCTCCGCGAGAAGCACCTCGACGCCATCAACCGCTTCCGCGGCGTCTGAGCAGGGAGAGCGGGATGCGCATCACGCTGGAGGTCCACCTGGACGACCTCGGGGAGCTCGGGGCCGGGGTCGTCGCGGGCGACGGGAACGTGCAGGTCCGGGTCGTCAGTGACGGGACGGCGGCGTACGGCGAGGGAGCCGACCTCGACCTCGACACCGACCTCCGGGTCGAGGGACCGGCGGCGCCGGCGCTCCCGGCGCCGCCCGTGCCGATCGCGGGACGGCACATCGCGCTGACGGAGCGCCTCACGGCGCGGGAGACCGAGGTCGTGGGCCTCGTCGCCCACGGCCTGACGAACGACGAGATCGGTGCGGCCATGTACCTCGCCGGGTCGACCGTGAAGTTCCACCTGCGGCAGATCGCGATGAAGCTGCGCACCCGCAACCGGGTCGAGATCGCGGCCTGGGCGTGGCAGTCGGGTGTCGCCGCCCGGGCCGCCGACCAGCTGACGCCGGTGGCCGTGGAGGCGATCTGACCCGGGTCCTATGATCCCGCTCGCGCCCGAGGGGCGCGAGCGTGGAGGAGGGCGCACGGTGGAGATCGACCCGCGGCGGCTGCGGTTCCTGGTCGCCGTCTCGCGGTGCGGCGGCATCCTGGCCGCGGCCGAGCACCTCGGCGTGTCGCCGTCGGCGGTGTCGCAGCAGGTCGCGCGCCTCGAGCGGGAGACCGGCCAGGCGCTGATCCGGCGCACCGTGCGCGGCACCCTCCTGACGCCGGCGGGCGTCACGCTCGCGGAGGCGGGCGAAGAGGTGGAGCGCACGCTGAACCTGGCCGCCGTACGTCTCGACGCCGCCGGTGCCCAGCTCTCCGGCACGGTGCGCGTCGGGGGCTTCGAGAGCTTCCTCCGCTCGGTCCTCGTGCCGGCGCTGCCCCGCTGGCGGCTGCAGCACCCCGACCTCGAGGTCCTCGTCATGGAGGCGGAGCGCGACGTGCTGATGCGCCGGCTCCGCACGGGGCACCTCGACGTCGCGATCATCGAGTCCGACGTCGAGGAGACGGCGCAGCTGCCCGCGGGCGTCGCGGAGCACCACCTCATGGACGACCCGTGGCGCGTGGTCGCGCCGGTGGGTGCGCTGGAGTCGGCGGACCTCGAGGGCCTGCGCGCCTCGGCGGTGCCCTGGCTGGGGGTCGTGGACTCGGAGGCGAGCGCCCGGGCGATCGCGCGCGTACGGCGCGGGCTCGGCCTCGGCGGTGCGGTCAAGCACGCGTACTTCAGCCTGCAGACCGCCCTCGCGCTGGTCGCCGCGGGGGAGGGTGTCGCGCTCGCTCCCGCCCTCGCGCTCCAAGGGCTGACGCCGCCCGGCGTCGTCGTCGCCGAGGTCGACGGACTGGGGATGCGGACCATCGTCGTGCGCCACCACGAGGGTCGGGGCCGCACGCCCGGACCGGCGATCACGGTCGCGTCGCTGATCCGCCAGGAGGCCGCCGCGCACGGGGGCACCGACCCCCTCGTGTGACCTGCACGACCCGCGACGGCGCGCCCGCCGCGCCACTGTCACGTCTTCAGCGTTGCTGAAGCCGGGGTGCGCGGAATCGGCACTCCCGCGGCGCCCGGAGATGCTCCACGATCTGTCCCGGTCGGTCGCGTCCGCGGCCCCTCGGAGAAGGTCAGGAAGAGATGCTCGCGGCACTGCTGGGTTGGGTCGGCACCATCGGGACGATGACGGCGTTCGCCCTCCACTCGACGGGACGGATGTCGTCCCTCTCGGTGCGCTACGCGGCGCTCAACTTCCTGGGCGGTCTGCTCGGTGGCATCGGGTGCGCGCTGTACGGCGCGTGGCCCAGCGTCGCGTCGAACCTCGTGTGGTCCGTGCTGGGCCTGCGGGCGCTCGTCGTCGCGCTCCGGGAGCGGGCGTCCGCGCGGGTCGTCATCGACGCCCGCATCGACTCCCGCAAGGACGAGGACGCGCCGCCGGTCACCCTGGCTGCCTGATCCCCTCAGGACGGGTCCGCTGCCGCCGCGATCCGCAGGAGATCGGCGACCGGCCCGGCGAGGCGCACGTCGGCCGGCCACACCGCC
>DASWYU010000122.1:0-7167 GCA_036404795.1 Nocardioides sp.
CCCTCGACGTCCACCACAACACCCACCAGGGCAAGGTCGGCGTGCTCTGCCTCGCCCCCGAAGAAGGCCTCGGCGTCCGCGACCACGCCCTCCGCGAGAAGCACCTCGACGCCATCAACCGCTTCCGCGGCGTCTGAGCAGCGTGAGCGGAGTGCGCCCGGCCACGTGACTGTGATCCTCGCGGCCGATCCGCAACACTGGTCCCCGCACCCCCCACCTGTGATGCACGGGCGCGAGCGCCGCGCCGATCAGCCAGAGGAGTTCTCCAGCATGAGCGACAAGGGACTGTCGATCTTCGACGACGAGCCGTCGAAGGGCTCCGGCAACCCCGACCAGCAGTCGACCCAGGCCATCCCGGCCGTCCGCTCCGAGTCCCAGCAGACCGCCGTACCCCAGCGGCCCGGTGCGGCGCCCGCGACGCAGGCGACCCCGGCGGCCGGTCCCGCCGCCGGTCCCGCCGCCGGCCAGCGCGGGGTCGTCCCCGCGCTGCCCGTCGTCCGTCGCGGTGGCTACGACCAGATCGCCGTCAACCGGGCGCTCCAGCAGATCGTCGACGAGAAGGCCGGCCTGGCGAGCAGCCTGCAGGCCTCCGAGCAGCAGGTCGGCGGGCTCGAGAACGAGGTCGCGTCGCTCCGCAAGCAGCTCGCGGAGGTCAAGAACCCGACGTACGCCGGGCTCGGCGGCCGCGCGAGCGAGATGCTCCGGCTCGCGGAGGAGGAGGCGGCCGACGTCCGTCACTCCGCCCAGGAGGAGAGCCGCGAGATCCTCGACCAGGCGAACCGCGACGCGCGGGCGATCCGCGCTGACGCCGCCCGCGAGGCCGAGGACATGCGCGCCGTGCAGCTGCGCGACCTCGACGACCAGCGGGGCCGGATCCTCGCGGACGCCGAGCAGGAGCGCACCCTGGCCCGCTCCGAGGCGGCCGACGTCGTCGCCTCGGCCAAGCGTGAGGCCGCCCAGCTGCGGCTCGCGGCCGAGCAGGAGGCGAACGACCTCCGCAGCAGCACGACGCGCGAGGCCGAGAAGCTGAAGGCGGGGGCGGACCGCGAGGTCCAGGAGGCCCGCCGGGCGCTCGCCGTGGAGAAGGAGCGCCTCGCCCGCGAGGCGGCCGACCACCACGCCAGCGCGATGGCGCAGACCAACCAGATCGTCACCGAGGCCGAGGAGCGCGCGGCCGCCGCCGAGGAGCGGGCCCGCGAGGCGATCGCCCAGGGCAGTGCGCAGCGTGAGCAGGCGCAGCGCGAGGCGGAGGCGCTCATCTCGCGGGCCCGGCGCGAGGCCGAGCAGATCGTGGCGTCGGCCCGCACCCAGTCGGAGTCGATCAACGCCTCCGGCCACGCCGAGGCCGCGCGTGAGCTCGCGGCACTCAAGGCCGAGGCGGAGCGGATGGCGAAGCGCCGCGACGCGATCGCCGCCCAGCTCGGCGCGCTCCGCGACGTCGTCGCCGGGTTCGCCGCCGACGACGAGCCGCAGCAGGCCTGACGGGGTCGCGGCCGGGGGCTCAGCCCTCGGCCGCGACCTCCGCGGCCTCGGGGTCGCCCACCCGCACGTCCTGCACGCCCGACTCCCCCAGCTTCACCACGACCACGCCGGCGAGGATGAGCAGTCCGCCCGCGAGCTGCAGCGGCCCCGGGAGCTCGTCGAGCAGCAGCCAGGCGAACACCAGCGCCATGACGACCTCCGCCAGCGCGACGAACGAGGCGAGGCGCGACCCCAGCCGCCGCGACGCGGCGATGCCCGTGACGTAGGCGAGCGCCGCCGTCACCAGGCCGAGCCCGAGCACCGGCACCCACCACGCGACCGCAGTGCCGCCGTACTCCACCGCCGCCGTCGTCGCCCGCATCGGCAGCAGCCCGACGAGGCCGGCCGTGCCGAGCACGACCGCCCCCACCGTCAGGCCGCCGGCGGCGAGCGCCGTGCCCGGGATGCCGTTGTCGTTGTCGGCCGAGATGACGAAGTACGACGCCGCCCCGACCATCGCGCCGAGCGCCCACAGCACGCCGACCGCGTGGAGCTCGACGCCGCTCACCACCCCCAGCACCAGGGCGAGGCCGACCGCGGCGACGGCTGCGCCGAGCACGGTGGTGCGGCCCGGACGCTGCCCGTGCCGCAGCCACATCCACACGATCACGGCGACCGGCGCCGTGTACTCGATGAGCAGCGCGACCCCGACCTGCAGGTAGGACACCGCGTAGAAGTAGCAGAGCTGCGCGCCCGCGACGGCGAGGACGCCGTAGAGCGCCACCGTCCCGAGCGTGCGCGGCTGTCCGGCGACCAGCGCCCAGCGGCCCCGCATGGCGAGCGCCGCGGGGATCGCGAGCACGAGCGCGGCCAGCGTGATGCGCGCCGTGACCGCCGCGCCGGCGGTCCAGCCGGCGTCGAGCAGCCCGCGCGCGAGAGAGCCCGAGAGACCGAACGCCGACGCCGAGACCAGCGCGAGGAGGAGGCCGGCGCCGAGCTGCGGGCGCACCGAGGACACGACGGGCGTGTCAGGAGTCAACGTGCTCATGGGTCATGACGGTACGACCGACCCGGTAAGGTGTCAAAATGCTTTTCGCGCATGACACGGAGATGTCGCTGGCCTCGGCCGTCCAGCTCGTCAACAGCGCCGAGGACCCCGACACGCTGACGTCGGTCGCCGCCCTCGACGAGTTCTACGTGGCCTACCGCTACACCGGCCGGCACGAGAGCACGGCCGCCGAGCTCGCCGAGGTGCGGGCGCTGCGGCCGCAGCTGCGCGAGCTGCTGACGAGCAGCCGGGACGACGCCGTCGAGATCGTCAACCGCATGCTGCGCGAGGCGCGGACGCTCCCCCAGCTCGCCCGTCACGACGGGTGGGACTGGCACCTCCACGCGATCGACCCCGACCGGCCGTTCGCCGAGCGCATCGTCGTCGAGACGGCGATGGCGATGGTCGACGTGATCCGCGCCGACGAGATGTCGCGGCTCAGCACCTGCGCGGCCGACGACTGCGCGGGCATCGTGCTCGACCTCTCGCGCAACCGCTCCCGCAAGTTCTGCTCGACCACCTGCGGCAACCGCACGGCGGTCGCCGCCTACCGCGCCCGGCAGAGCTCCTGAGCAGGCTCCGCGCGACTCAGTCGGTCGCGGAGCGTTGCGCGGGACCGGGCACGGGGACGTCCCGGTACGCCGCGAGGTTGTGCGCGTTGTAGGCGCTGGTGTCCGCCGTCTCCAGCGGGCCGTCCCACTCCCGCGGGAGGGGCAGCGGCACCCCCGGTGCCACCCGGGCGACGATCTCGTCGAGCAGGCGCTCCGCCTGACCGACCCACAGGTGCTTGCCGCCGTCGACGGCGACGACCTCCGCCTGCGGCACCGCGGCGAACCGCTCGCGGGCCTCGGCCGGTCGGAGGTAGTCGTCGAGCTCCGGGACGATCGCCGTCAGCGGCCGGCCGTCGGCGGCCCACGCCGCCAGGTGCTCCGGCTGGGAGTAGCGCAGCGGCGGGCTGAGGAGGATCGCGCCCTGCACGTAGGGGTCCAGCCCGTGCATGAGCGTCACGTCGGTGCCGAAGGACCAGCCGACGAGCCACACGTTCGGCAGGTCGTGGAACTCCGCGTGCTCGATGGCGGCGGCGACGTCGAAGCGCTCACCGACGCCGTTGTCGAAGGTGCCCTCGCTGGTGCCCTGCTCGCTCCAGGTGCCGCGCGAGTTGTAGCGCAGCACGGCGACCCCGGCGAGCGCCGGGAGCCGGAACGCCGCCTTGCGGAAGACGTGGCTGTCCATCATGCCGCCGTGGGTCGGCAGCGGGTGCAGGCAGATCAGCGTCGCGACCGGGTCCCGGTCGAGCGGTCGGGCGAGGTTCGCGACCAGGTCGAGCCCGTCCGCGGTGTGGAGCGTCAGCTCCTCGCGTCGAGCCGGCAGGACGGAGTTCGCACGGATCTTCTGGCCCACGACGACGAGGCTAGTCCTCGCACCACGCACGCTCGCCGTCGGGCGCGAGGTCGACGTCCCGGTAGACGATCGGCACCTGTCCCCCGAGCTGCTGGCACGCGGTCGCGAAGCCCTCCTCGGTGTACTCCACGATCAGCACGTGGTCGCCGAAGAACTCGGTGTAGGCGCCGCACTCGTCGTACGCGCCGCACTCCTCGACCACGGCGAAGTCGTAGCCGACGCTCGTGCCGTCCCACCCGGCGCGGTTCTTCTGGCCGGCCGCCAGGCCCGCGTCGTGGGCGGCGCTCACGAGCATCTCGGCCCAGGCGTCCGCATGCTCCTCCTCGAGGAGGCCCTCGCTGCGGCTGAAGGAGTCGAGGTTGTCGATCTCGACGGCGTCGAAGCCGTCGTCGGCGCACCCGGCGATCCACGGCTCGACGATCGCGATGAGCTCGTCGCGCTTCTCGGCGGTGGAGATGTCGAAGATGTACTCGTCCCACACCTCGTCGATCACCGGCTCGCCGGCGTCGTCGCGGAGGACCAGGTCGGAGTCCACCCACTGCTCGTCGACGTCGGGCTGGGACTGGAATCCGTTCACGTAGCAGATGTCGTAGCCGCCGTTCGGCTCCACGCCGCTGTCCCGCTCGACGATCGTGACGTCGTCGGGCACGTCGCGGGGTCCGCCGAGCTGGATGTCCCAGCGGGCGTCGGCGGGCGGGAGCGCGACGTCGCCGGTCGTGACGTCGGAGCTGCCGTCGGCACCCGTGCCGTCGTCACCGTCGTCGCCCTCGCCGGCGCTGCACCCCGCGAGCAGCAGGGTCGCCGCCGCCAGTCCGGCCAGGGCTCGTCGCATCAGTCCTCCACGTCCACCTCGCTGATCGCGCCCTCCTGCCCGGCGCTCGCCGCCTCGTTGGCGACGCGGACGACGATGTCATGGTTCGTGCCGTTCCAGGTGCAGTAGGACGAGCCCGCCGCGCCCTCGCACATCGCGAAGACCGGGTCCCCGACGAGACGAGGGCGGTGCCGCGGCGAACCGCGGAGGAGGAGAATGCCATGCGATCGAGTGAACACCCGTTCGCAAGGCACTCCCCAGCTCACGCGTAGTCGTGGAAGCCGGCCTTCGTCTTGCGGCCCAGGCGGCCCTCGGCGACGACCTTCTCGAGGGTCGCGGCCGGCGCGAACCCGGGCTCCCCGAACTCGGCGTAGAGTTCCTGCTGGATGGCCAGGGAGACGTCGTTGCCGACCACGTCGAGCAGCTCGAAGGGTCCCATCGGGAGCTGCACCTGCTCCTTGATCGCCGCGTCGATCTCGGTGAGCGAGTGGGCGCCCGCCTCGGAGAGCGTGACCGCGTCGTTGAGGTAGGGGAACAGGAGCGCGTTGACGATGAACCCCGCGCGGTCGCCGCACGACACGGCCACCTTGCCGGTGCGGGCGCAGAGGGCACGCACCGTCTCGTCCACCTCAGGGGCGGTCTGGGGGGTCGTCACGACCTCGACGAGCTTCATGACGGGCGCGGGGTTGAAGAAGTGCATGCCGATGACGGCCTCCGGGCGGGCCGTGGCGGCGGCGCACTCGCGGATCGGCAGCGAGGAGGTCGTCGTCGCCAGGATCGCCCCCGGCTTGCAGATCCGGTCGAGGTCGGCGAAGAGCTCCCGCTTCACCGCGAGGTCCTCGGCGATGGCCTCGACGACGAGATCGACGTCGGCGAGCGCATCCCGGCTCGTGGCCCCCGTGAGGCGCCCGAGCACGGCGTCCTTCGTCGCCTCGTCCGAGCGACCCTTCGCGATGGCGCGGTCCTGGTTCTTGGTGATCGACGCGACGACCCCCGCCAGCTTGTCGTCGCTGCGCCCCACGAACACGACGTCGTAGCCGGCCTTCGCGAACACCTCGACGATGCCCGCCGCCATGGTGCCCGTGCCGACGACGCCCACCCGGGACACGTCGTGCCGCAGCTGCGGCGCGTCGTCGGCCGACGGGGTCTCCTCGTCCGCGACGACCTCACCCGCGGCGTACGTGTAGAGACCCCGGCCCGCCGCCACTCCCGTGCGACCGTCGGCCACGAGCTTCTCCAGCAGGTCGGCCGGCTGGTGCAGGCGGTCCCCGGACTCCTCGAACCGCGCCGCCAGGGCGTCGCGGACCACGTCGAGACCGATGGCGTCGAGGGCCGCGAGCGGACCGACCGGGTAGCCGCAGCCGAAACGCATGCCCGCGTCGACGTCGGCGCGGGAGGCGTAGCCCTCCTCGTACATGCGCACGGCGTGGTTCAGGTACGGGTAGACCAACGTGGCGCTGATCTGCTCGTTCGTAGAGGTCATGAGCGGCATGATGGCACCGTCGTCTACCCGTCGGTAAGTACCCGACCGGACGAAGTCCGGGCGATCGATCGGGTAGGTCGACGGCCCGCCGGGCGGGTGGGGACCCCCGGGCGCGAGCCGGTAGATTGCGGCGGCGTGAGACTCGTCGTAGCGCGCTGCCAGGTCGACTACGCGGGCCGGCTCACCGCCCACCTCCCGATGGCCACCCGCGTCATCATGGTGAAGGCGGACGGCTCGGTCCTCGTGCACTCGGACGGTGGGTCCTACAAGCCGCTGAACTGGATGAGCCCCCCGTGCACGCTGCGGGAGGGCACCACCGAGGACGGCGCTGTGGAGTGGACCGTCACCAGCAAGACCGACGACACGCTGCGGATCCTCATCGAGGAGATCCACGCCGACACCCGCCACGACCTGGGCATCGACCCCGGCCTCCAGAAGGACGGTGTGGAGAAGCACCTCCAGGAGCTCCTGGCCGAGCACCCCGGCACCCTCTCCGAGGGCCTGACGCTCGTGCGTCGCGAGTTCCCCACGGCCATCGGGCCGGTCGACCTCATGTGCCGCGACGCCGCGGGCGCCGCGGTCGCCGTCGAGATCAAGCGGCGCGGCGAGATCGACGGCGTCGAGCAGCTCACGCGCTACCTCGAGCTCCTCAACCGCGACCCCGCCCTGCGTCCCGTGCGCGGCATCTTCGCCGCGCAGGAGATCAAGCCGCAGGCCCGCGTGCTCGCCACCGACCGGGGCATCGCCTGCGCGGTGGTCGACTACGACGCCCTGCGCGGCATGGACGACGCCGAGGACCGCCTGTTCTGATGCTGATCCACCACGTCGCCACGGTCGCCGACTGGGAGCGTGCCCGCGCCGCGGGCGGCTACACGACCTCCACGCGCGGGCGCACGCTCGAGCAGGAGGGCTTCCTCCACGCCGCGCGGCCCGACCAGGTGGCGGGGGTGCTCGCGCGCTACT
>DASWYU010000123.1:0-9377 GCA_036404795.1 Nocardioides sp.
CGCCGCCGGCCGCCACGGCGGGGAGCCGCAGCAGCGTGCGGCGCGTGGCCGCGGTGGGGTGGTCGCCGGCGGGATCCGTCTGCTCGTTCACTTCTCGAGGGTACGACGCACGGGAGCGTGTGTCAGGAGCTGCAGGAGAGACGGGTGGGGCGCTCTCTCGGCGCCGGTCGTGGTGCCACGCCTGCGGCAAGTGGCGGGCGGGCACCACGACCCGGAGGCCTCTAGACTTGCGCGGGTGACGCTGAGGCTCTTCGACACCGCGACCCGCGAGGTCCGCGACTTCCGACCCCTGCGCACGGGCGAGGTCAGCGTCTACGTCTGTGGTCTGACGGTGCAGTCGGAGCCCCACGTCGGTCACGTCCGGTCGGGCGTCAACTTCGACGTGCTGCGGCGCTGGCTCGAGGTCCGCGGCTTCGCGGTCACGTTCATCCGCAACGTCACCGACATCGACGACAAGATCCTCGCGAAGGCCGAGGCGGCCGGGAGGCCGTGGTTCGCCCACGCGCAGGCCATGCACCGGCAGCTGAGTGCGGCGTACGCGTCCCTCAACGTCGCGCCGCCCACCTACGAGCCCGCGGCGACGGGGCACGTGCCCGAGATGCTCGAGCTGATCGGCACGCTCGTCGAGCGCGGCCACGCCTACGCGGCGGAGGACGGCTCGGGGGACGTGTACTTCGACGTGCGCTCCTGGCCGGCGTACGGCGAGCTGACCCGCCAGGGCATCGACGACATGGAGGCGGCGGCCGACGCCGATCCGCGCGGCAAGCGCGACCCGCGCGACTTCGCGCTCTGGAAGGGCCACAAGGAGGGCGAGCCGCTGACCGCGTCGTGGCCGTCCCCGTGGGGCCGCGGCCGCCCGGGCTGGCACATCGAGTGCTCGGCGATGGCGGGTAAGTACCTCGGCGACGCCTTCGACATCCACGGCGGCGGGTTCGACCTGCGCTTCCCGCACCACGAGAACGAGCAGGCCCAGTCGCGGGCGGCGGGGCAGCAGTTCGCGTCCACGTGGATGCACAACGCCTGGATCACCACGGCCGGCGAGAAGATGAGCAAGTCGCTCGGCAACACGCTGTCGATCCCGGTCATCCTCGAGCAGTTCCGGGGCATCGACCTGCGCTACTACCTCGTGGCGGCGCACTACCGCTCGCACGTCGAGTTCAGCTTCGAGGCGCTCGCGGAGGCGGCGTCCGGGTTCGCCCGCGTCGAGGGCTTCCTCGAGCGCGCGGCGGCCACGGGCGCGCTCGACCTGCCCACGTCGCTGCTCGACGCGCTGCCCGCGGCGTTCGTCGCGGCGATGGACGACGACCTCGGCACGTCGACGGCGGTCGGCGTGCTCCACGACGTGGTGCGCGAGGGCAACAAGGCGCTGGCCGGGGGCGACGGCGCCGCGGCCCGCACCCACGGTGTGGCGGTGCGCGCCATGCTGGAGGTGCTCGGCCTCGACCCCGCCGACGAGGCGTGGCCGCAGCCGTCGTCCGACGCGGGCCTGACCGCAGCGGTCGACGTGCTCGTCGCGGGCCTGCTCGAGGAGCGGGCGGCCGCGCGGGCGGCGAAGGACTTCGCCGCCGCGGACGCGATCCGCGACCGCATCAAGGCGGCCGGCATCGAGGTCACCGACACGCCCGACGGGGCGACCTGGACCATCGCGTGACGCGCCCCCGCGTCACGCACCCGAGAGGAAACGAGTAGGACATGGCCGGCAACTCCCAGCGACGCGGATCGGTCCGCAAGAGCGCGAAGGGCAACCCCACCGCGGGCTCCGGCGGGCGCGTCCGGCGTGGTCTCGAGGGCAAGGGGCCGACGCCGCGTGCCGAGGACCGCGAATACCACAAGACCCACAAGGCGAAGAAGGCCGCGGAGCGGCTGGCGGCCAAGCGCTCGTCGTCCCCGCGCGCGCAGCGCAAGCGCGGCAGCAGTGACGCCGAGTGGATCGCCGGGCGCAACTCCGTGGTCGAGGCGCTGCGGGAGGGCGTGCCGGTCAACGCGCTCTACGTCGCGGAGGGCGCCGAGCGCGACGGGCGGCTCCGCGAGGCGTTCGCGGAGGCCTCCGACCGGGCGATCCCGCTCCTCGAGGTCAGCCGCGGTGAGCTCGACCGCCTGACGTCGGGCGCGGTCCACCAGGGCCTGGCGGCGCGGATCCCGGTGTACGAGTACGCCCACCCCGACGACCTCCTCGACCGCGCCGACGAGCTGGACGAGCCGGCGCTCATCGTCGCCCTCGACTCGGTGACGGACCCGCGCAACCTGGGTGCCGTCGTACGCTCCGCGGCCGCGTTCGGCGCCCACGGCGTGCTCATCCCGGAGCGTCGCGCGGCGGGCATGACGGCGTCGGCGTGGAAGACGTCCGCCGGTGCGGCCGCCCGCATCCCGGTGGCGCAGACGGTGAACCTCAACCGGCAGTTGAAGGCGTACGCCGACGCGGGCCTCATGATCATCGGCCTCGCGGCCGAGGGTGACGTCGAGCTGCCCGCCCTCGACCTGGCCGACGGTCCGTTGGTCGTGGTCGTCGGCTCCGAGGGCGCCGGTCTGTCGCGGCTCGTGCGCGAGCACTGTGACCAGCTGGTCTCGATCCCGATGGCGAACGACGTGGAGTCGCTCAACGCTGGTGTCGCGGCGTCGGTGACGCTCTACGCGGTGGCGCAGGCGAGGCTCGCCGGATCGTGACGGAGGCTCCGGCTCCGGCAGGTGGTCGCCTCCGGCGGCGTACGGCGCGGGTCGTCACCGCCCTCGGCCTCCTGGCCGTGTGGGTCGGGATCACTGCTGCCGTGGGCCTGCTGCTGTTCCTCGGCAGCAGCCGGGAGACGGTGATCGCCGGCCACGACGCGATCGTGCGGCCGACGCTGGACCGCCACGCGGTGATCCAGCCGGGCGCGATCCTGCCCGACGTGCGGATGCCGATCGACAGTCCCGTCGGCGTCGACGTGCAGCTCGGCAAGACCGAGGCGGCGACGACGGAGGAGCTGGTGGCGCGGTACGCGTTCATCGCCTCCCAGCCCGACGCGCAGATCACGAAGGTGACGGACCTCGTCACCGACATGGCGCTGTCGGCGGTGCTGCGCGGGGCGGTCGCGGGCGCCGTACCGGTGGGGATCTGGTTCCTCCTCGGCTCCCGCCGGCGGCGCGAGGTGGCGCGGGGCGTGCTGAGCCGCCGCGGCATCGCCTCGGGAACCGTGCTGGTGCTCGCGGGCGTGCTGGTGTGGCAGCCGTGGGACGGCACCGACGTGACGACCGGCGAGACGCAGGCGGCGGACGACACGTGGATCTCGCTCGGGGAGTTCCTCGGGCCGGAGGTGCCGGTGCCGGCGCAGGCGGCGTCGCTGGAGCTGCGCTCCGACGTCACGACGACCCAGTCGCGGCGCCTGATCGAGAGCGCGGTGTCGACCTACGACTCGTCGCTGACGTTCTACTCGGCGGCCGCCGACAAGGTGGACGACCTCGAGCTGCGGGAGCCGGCCGACGACGAGACGGTCGTGGTCTTCGTGACCGACCGCCACGACAACATCGGCATGGACCCGGTCGCCCGTGCGATCGGAGACGCGGCTGGTGCGACGGCGGTCTACAACGGCGGCGACGACACCTCGACGGGCCAGCCGTGGGAGGCGTTCTCGCTCGACTCCGTGCAGGAGGCGTTCGCCGACTACGACCGCTGGTCGGTCATCGGCAACCACGACCACGGCGACTTCGTGGGCGATTACCTCGGCGACCACGGGTGGACGCGGCTCGACGGCGAGGTCGTCGACGGGCCGGGCGACTCGACGCTCATGGGCGTCGACGACCCGCGGTCCTCGGGGCTCGGGTCGTGGCGCGACGAGCCGGGCCTGTCGTTCGGCGAGCTGCGCGACCGGATCACCGAGGACGCCTGCGCCTCGGACGAGCGGATCAACACGCTGCTCGTGCACGACGCGGCGCTGGGACGCGACGCGCTGTCGGCCGGGTGCGTGGACCTGGTCATCGGCGGCCACATCCACGTGCGCTCCGGGCCGACGCCGGTCGAGGGCGAGAACGGGGAGATCGGCTACACGTTCACGGCGGGTACGACGGGCGGCGCCGCCTACGCCATCGCCGTCGGGAGCAAGCCGCGGCGCCAGGCGGAGACGACGCTCATCACCTACCGCGACGGGCGACCCGTCGGGATGCAGTGGGTGATCCTGCAGCCGAACGGGCGGTTCGACGTGGGGGAGTACGTGCCGCTGGAGTACGCCGCGGAAGACGTCGAGCAGCCGATCCAGCCGACGGCGCCCGTGGGGCCGACTGATGTCGTGCCGCCGGAGGACGGCGACGGCGACGGTGGGGAGACGTTGGCGCCGTGAGGTGCCTGTCTGGTGCTACACCGCCGGAGCAGCTGTCGCATCGCCGTCGACCGATGCGGCGAAGTCGGGGTTGAGGTCGAGGGCGACAGAGAACTCGCCGTTGAGGTTCTTCATGAGCGCGTCTGCGAGCCGACCGCCCATGGGGCGGAACGTGATGTAGGTCAGCCCACCGGAGACGACGCCACCGACGATCGGGACGCTCTTGGTGATTGTCTTCTCCACGGTCTTCCTCGTGATCTGCTTGCCGATGAGCGCACCGACCTTCTTCACCAGCGGGTACCAGGCCGTCTTGGTCAGTGCCCGGGCAGCGACCTTCTTCCCCAGCGTGGCTCCCAGGTCTCGAGGCGTTGGGTGGGATCCGTTGCTCTATGTGCACCGGACTCCACCCACCCGGCGGCCCTGCCTCAGTAGTAGTTCCGCACGTGCGCCTGCCGCCCGCCGAACCACGCGTCGTACAGGCCGTCGAAGTCGCTCGGTCCCTCGAGCAACCCCAGCATCCGGAGGTTCGCGCACGACTGCGCGCCGGCCTGCAGCAACGACAGTCCGTTGACGGTCAACCGCGGCGCGTCCACATCAGCCACGCGCGTCACGGAGGCCACGCCGCCGGAGACCGACAGCTGCCAGCATCCGTCCACCAGCCCCAGCGCGTCGCCGACGACCTCGAACACCGCCGTACCGTCGACCGCGTAGCTCCGCGGCAGCAGCGCTCCGGGGACGTCGATCACGCGCACCATGTAGGGGTGCGACCCGACGCGGTCCCACGCCAGCGAGGGCAGCACGAGGCGGGCGGCGTCCGGGTCGGAGGTCTCGAGCCGCACCGACCCGGTGACCGACGAGAACGACGCGATCACCTTCCACAGCGCGCGGGCGGCGTCGCCGGTCAGCGCGACGAGGTCGTGGACGAGGAGGTGCTTGTCGGCGCCGTACCCCGCCTCGCGCTCCC
This sequence comes from Nocardioides sp., assembly GCA_036404795.1. GTDB lineage: Bacteria > Actinomycetota > Actinomycetes > Propionibacteriales > Nocardioidaceae > Nocardioides. The sequence goes on from DASWYU010000123.1 coordinate 5,254, forward strand.
AGACGACGTACCCCACCGTCCGCCGCCCACCGTCCGGCGCCGCCTCCTCGGCGATCGTCACCCCGAACCCCGGGCCGCGCTGCGGCGGCGTCGCGAAGAGCGGGCCGCGGCGGGTGAGGGGGCCGTTCTGCTCGCGGGCCCAGAGGTCGTACGTCGCGGCCAGTGTCGGCTCGTCGGCGGCGGTCCCGCGCCGTACCCGCACCGACGGGGCCGGTCGCACGCCCGCCAGGTCGGCGAGCGGCACCTGCACGGTGTCGAAGGCGGTGACGACCTCGTAGCCGAACTTGCGGTAGATGCCCGGCGCCGTCGGGAACAGCCCCGACATCGCGTCGCCCCGCTCGGCGGCCTCCCGCAGCGACGACGCGAAGAGGTCGGTCAGCAGGCCCGCGCCGCGGTGCTCGGCCGCGACGACCACGCCGCCGTACCCGCACGTCGCGATCGCCGCGCCGCCCCACCACGACGCGTAGGCGTGGGTGCGCACCCGCGCGACCATCCGAGGATCGCCAGCGGCGTCGTCGAACGTCGCCCACATCGACACCCCGTCGGGCCACGAGCCCGGCTCCGGCATCGGCGGGCGGGGGAGGTGCGCCGGGTAGGGCCCGAACGCCTCGACCCCGAGGGCGAGCGACTGGTCGAGCACCTCCTGGCTGTCGTCGGGACCGAGCCGGCGGGTGTGGAGGGCCATGCCGACGAACCTACGGCTCGGGGGTGTCCGCGATCGAGTCGGTTTCGGGGTCGACGTCGGGCGTGACCGCTTCCTCGGTGAGGCCGGTGAGCACGCCGTCGATGTAGTCGCGCGCCGCGACGAAGATGTCGACCTCGTGGCCGGCCTGCTCGGAGAGGTACCACCGGTGCTCCAGCACCTCGTGGAACACCTCCGCTGGCTCGCGCTTGCCGCGGCTGTCCGGCGGGATCATCGCCGACAGCGGCTCGTAGACCTCCGACAGCCAGCGGTGCGCCACCAGCGAGCGGTCCGCGCCGCCGAGGTCGTGGTGCGCCGTGAACGCCGCCAGGTCGTTGAGCAGCCGCCGCGCCTGGGCGTCCTCGACGTTCAGGCCGGTCAGGCCGCTCAGCTCGCGGCGGTGGTGGCCGGCCTCGACCACCCGGGGCTGGATCTGCACCCGGTCACCGTCGTAGTCCGTCACGATGTCGAGCTCCTCGACGTCGAAGCCCAGCTCGTTCAGCCGGTCGATGCGCCGCTCGATGCGCCACATCTCCTCGGTCGAGAACTCCTCGGTGCCGGTGAGCTCGGCCCAGAGCGCGTCGTACCGCTCCTGCACCATCGTCACCACCCCGTGGATGTCGAAGTCGGCGGCGAGCGAGCCCGCGGCCTGCAGGTCCATCAGCTCCGCGAAGACGTTCTGACAGCCCACCTCCACGTCGTAGGACCGCAGCCCGTCCGACAGCGGACTCCGCCACTCACCGGTCTCGGCGTCGACGAGGTACGCCGCGAACCCGCCCGCCGCCCGGCGGAACAGCACATTGGAGAGCGACACGTCCCCCCAGTAGAAGTCGGCGAGGTGGAGGCGCACGAGCAGCACGACGAGCGCGTCGACGAGCGGCGGCACCGACTCCGTGCCCGACCCGCGCGCGAACAGGCTGCGGTAGGGCAGCGAGAACCGCAGGTGCTCCGTCAGCAGCGCCGCCGGCAGCGGCTCGCCCGCGGCGTCGGTGCGACCGGTCACGACGCCCTGCGGTACGACGGCCGGGAGCCCCGCACGCTGCAGGTCCCGCAGCGTGCGGTGCTCCCGGAACGCCATCGGCTCCTCGGTCTCCTTGACCGCGACGATCGGGCCCGCCCCCCGTCGCGCCGGCACCTGCACGATGCGCACGACGTGGCGCGAGATGCCGCGGGGAAGGGGCACGACGTGCTCGGTCCAGTCCTCGAGCGGCGTGCTCCAGGGCAGGGCGAGCAGCGCCGGGTCGGGCCGGCTCGCGACGATGCGTAGTGCCATGGGGTTCCTCCGCGCCCGACCCTAGGCCATCCCGCGCCCCGGCGGCCCTCTACGATGCCGGTGCCGTCCGTCGGGTGACGGGTGGCATGCCGCCTTGGCGCAACTGGTAGCGCAGCGCCCTTGTAATGCGAAGGTTGCGGGTTCGAGTCCCGCAGGCGGCCCCGTCCTCAGCCGAGCATCTCGCCCCGCACGTCGCCGTGCGGGACCGTCGGGATGGTGCCGAGCCGCCCCTTGTCGAAGTCCTCGAACGCCTGCAGCACCTCGGCGCGCGTGTTCATGACGAACGGCCCCATCCACGCGATCGGCTCGCGGATCGGCTCACCGCCGAGCACGACCACCTCGAGCGCCTCGTGCCGCGACTCCTGGGCGCGGTCGGCGCCGACGGTGACGGTCTCCCCGTGACCCAGTACGGCGAGCTGCCCGGTGCGGATCGGACGCCGGCCGGCTCCGACGTAGCCGTTCCCCGACATCACGTAGACCAGCGCGTTGAAGTCCGTGCGCCACGGCAGCACCAGCTCGGCGCCCGGGGTCACCGTCGCGTGCACCATCGCCATCGGCGTGTGCGTGCTGCCCGGGCCGCGGATGCCGTCGACCTCGCCGGCGATGACGCGGATCAGCGCGCCCGCGTCGGGCGACGTGCCGAGGCCGACCTCGCTGGAGTGCAGGTCCTGGTAGTGCGGCGGCAGGCACTTCGCGGCCTTCGGCAGGTTCACCCACAGCTGCAGGCCGTGGAAGATCCCGCCCTTGCTGACCAGCCACTCGGGCGGCGCCTCGATGTGCAGGAGGCCGGAGCCCGCCGTCATCCACTGGGTGTCGCCGTCGGTGATCGAGCCGCCGCCCCCGTGGCTGTCCTGGTGGTCCATGACGCCGTCGATCATGTAGGTCACGGTCTCGAAGCCGCGGTGCGGGTGCCACGGGGTGCCCTTGGGCTCGCCCGGCGCGTACTCCACCTCGCCCATCTGGTCGAGGTGGATGAACGGGTCGAGCCGGCGGGGCTCGACGCCGGCGAATGCGCGCCGCACGGGGAACCCCTCGCCCTCGTAGCCCTGCGGAGCGGTGGTCACGCTGACGACCGCGCGGTCCTCGGCGCCGGGCAGCGCGGCGACGGTGCGGGGGAGGACGGTCCAGTCGGGAACGTTCACGGCGGGCATCGGGATCTCCTTGGCTCGGTGGCATCTAGTTGAACATTGAACTAGATGGGAGCGCAAGATGTTCCCGACCCCAGGTGGGGCCGCGAGGTGGGGTGCGTCAGCGCAGCTGGCGCGCCGCGAACCGCTCGGGCGGAGCGGCGATGGAGGCCTGGGCGCCGACCAGCTGGATCTCGCGGGTGCCGGCGGCGATCGTCGCCTCGAGCACGCTGAACACGCTCGACGTCGTGCGCTCGAGGGCGAGCTGCGGGGACCGGGTGGTCAGCAGGTGCGCGAGGTAGAGGGCCGAGGTGAGGTCGCCGCAGCCGTTGGGCGCGATGGGGAGCTGCGGCGTACGGACGGCCCAGGCGCCGTCGTCGGAGACGGCGAGCACCTCGAGGGTGCCGGCAGGGGTCTCGTCGGTGATGACGCTGGTGACGAGGACGTCGCGGGGGCCGCGGTCGCGGACCGCGTCGACGGCGGCGAGCACCTCGGCCTCGGTGCGGGTCGTGCGGTCGGTGAGGAAGTCGAGCTCGAAGTGGTTGGGGGTGATGACGTCGGCGGCCGGGACGACGGTGTCGCGCAGGAACTCCGGGATGCCCGGGCGCACGAACATCCCCCGGCCCACGTCGCCCATGACCGGGTCGCAGCAGTAGAGCGCGTCGGGGTTGAGCTCCTTGACCCGGGCGACCGCGTCGAGGATCACCGCGCCCACCGCCGGGTCGCCCTGGTAGCCCGACAGCACCGCGTCCACGCCGGCCAGCGCGCCGCGGTCGTCGATGCCCGCGATCACCGCGCGGACGTCCTCGGGGTCGAGCAGCGGCCCGCGCCACGCGCCGTACCCGGTGTGGTTGGAGAAGTGCACGGTCAGCACCGGCCAGACCTCGTGGCCCAGGCGCTGCAGCGGGAACACCGCCGCCGAGTTGCCCACGTGGCCGTAGGCCACCGAGGACTGGATCGAGAGGACGCGCACGGGACCAGTATCGGGGTGGTCTCGACGCCCGACCTCGTCGCTGGCGTTCCTCGGCCGCTCGACCACGGG
>DASWYU010000124.1:0-5600 GCA_036404795.1 Nocardioides sp.
CGTGGCGTCGTACTCCTCCTTGATGCGCGAGAGCAGGAACACCTCGTAGTCCATCGAGAGCCCGAACAGGATCGGGAACATGATCACGACGATGATCGAGGTGATCGGGGTCGGCCCCTCGAGGCCGAGCAGCTCGGCGCCCCACCCCCACTGGAACACCGCGACCAGGACGCCATAGGCGGCGCCGATCGACAGCAGGTTCATCGCGGCGGCCTTGAGGGGGACGGCGATGGAGCGGAACACCATCATCAGCAGCAGGAACGCGACCGCGATGACCGCGCCGATGAACAGCGGCAGGGTCTCCTCGAGCTGAGCGTTGAGGTCGTCGGTGATGGCGGTGATGCCGGTGACGTACACGTTGCTCGGGATGACATCGCGGACGGCGTCGATGGTGGTCGAGGTGTCGGGATCGGCCGGCCCGGTCGTCGGGGTGGCGGTGAGCACGACGGTGTCTCCGCGCTCCGACATGACCGGCTCGCTGACGGCAGCGATGCCGGGCACCGCGGCGATGCTGGCCGCTACCGACTCGAGCCCGTCGACGCCGGCGGAGTCGACGCCATGGGCGTTGAGGTCGACGACGACCGCCAGCGGCGCGTTGATGCCCTCGCCCCAGCCGGCGGTGAGGAGGTCGTACGCCTGGCGGTGAGTGGTGTGCGCGGGCGCGTCGCCGGCGGCGGGGAACGCGGTCTGCATCGCGACAGCGGGAGCAGCGACCACGAGGAGGGCGACCACGGAGCCGACCAGGTAGGGCCAGGGGCGGGCGGCGACCCGGTGTCCGAAGCGCCACCAGACGGTCTCCTCGGCTGCCTTGACGGTGCGGTGCCGGCGGCCGACGCGGCCCTTGTCGATCTTGTTGCCGAGCAGGCTGAGCAGGGCCGGCAGCAGCGTGATGGCGGCGGCGACGGCGGCGGCGACCATGAGCGCGGTCGCGAACCCGATGGAGGTCAGGACGCCGATGCCGGTGAGGGCGAGCGCCGCGGTGGCGGCGACGACGGTTCCGCCGGCGAACACGACCGCGGTACCGGAGGTGGCCATCGCGGCGGCGAGGGCGCTGCGGTTGTCGCGTCCGGCGTTCCGGTTCTCGCGGTAGCGGGCAACGACGAACAGGGCGTAGTCGACGCCGACGCCGAGCCCGACGAGACCGGCGACCGGGATGGCCGAGACCGAGACGGTCATCGGGTTCGCCAGGAGGGTGATGGCGCCGATGCCGGCGCCGACCGCGACGAGTGACAAGCCGATGGGCAGGATCGCAGCGACCGCGGTGCCGAAGACGACGAGGAGCACGATGAGCGCGACCAGCAGGCCGATGCCGACGTGGCTGGAGGTCTCGTCCTCGGAGTTCAGGAACACCGCGTCACCACCGAGCTCGACGCGTACGTCCTGCGTCCCCATGCCGGACACGCCGTCGGAGAGGACGGTGAAGGCGGGCTTCCCCATCTCGCGTTCGGGGACGTCGAGGGTGAGCTCGGCGTACGCGATGCGTCCGTCGGCGGAGATCGTGCCGGCGAGGTACGGGTCGGCGACGGTGGCGACGTGGTCGAGGTCGGCGACATCGGCGAGGACCCGGGCGACGGCGTCGTGATCCTGGTCGAGCGTGGTGCCGTCCTGGGCCTCGAAGACGACGATCGCTCGGCCCTTCGCGGCCTCGGGGAAGTTGTCGTCGATGAGGTCCATGGCGCGGGCGCTCTGGCTGCCGGGCGCGGCGAAGTCGTCGGCGAAGGTGCCGCCGGCAGCGCCGGCGAGCACGAACAGGCCGGCCAGTACGGCGGCCCAGGTGGCGATGGTGCGCCACGGGCGGGCGGCGCTGGCCATCGCGATGGCTCGGGTGAAGCGGTCCATGGTCTTGCTCCTCGGGAGTGTGGTGCCGGGTGGTGGCGATGGCCCGGAACGTAGGGAGCGATGTGGTGAGTCGTCCTCACCACACGTGGTGAGCAGGGTGGTGATTCGTCCGTCCGCCCAGCTGGGCGGACGAGCAGCCCGCTCGGGCATGCGCAGCGCAACGCCCCGGCTCCGGGGGCGGAGCCGGGGCGTCTGGCCTCGGGTCAGTGCGCTGCCGCGTCAGGCGGCGCGGCGGGCCAGGAGGCGCCCGCGGACGCGGTGCAGTCGCGGCATCAGGCCGTAGATGACGATCGGGACCGCGATGGTCGCGAGCACGAACGTGCGCAGCACCGGGTTGGTGTCTCTCAGGGAGGGCCCGATGGTCAGGTTGATGACGGTGAGCGTCGGGAAGACCGCGATCCAGATCATCAGGGCGAGCTGGTGCTTGGTCGGCGGGCCGACGGGGTTGAGCACCACGGCGGTAGGTGCAGACGTCGTCGGGTTGGCCGGGGTGGCCTGGGGGTTCGACATGATGAATCTCCTTCGGGGGTGGGGACGTGCGAGGTGGACCGACGGACCCGGGGTCCGCCGGTGGACTGGTGCAGGTAGGGGCTGGCTAGACCGGGAGACCGAGGCGGAAGTTGGCGACGGCGAGGGGGAGGTCCTCGTCGACGAGGTCGTTGTTCAGCGCGATCGCGGCGGCTGACCCTTCGCCGGCAGCGGTGATGACCTGGGCGCGCGGGTTGACCGCGTTCCCTGCCGCCCAGACGCCGGCGACGCTGGTGGCGCCGGTCGGGTCGACGCTGACCCATCCATGCGGGCCGGTGGCGCAGCCGAGATCCTTCAGCAGGGCGTCGTTGGCGACGAACTGCGGCCGGATGAACACCGCGGACCGGGGCACGACGTGCCCGTCGACGGTCTCGACCCCGGTCAGCTCGTCGTCCTCGACGACCAGCCTGGCCACGGGTGCCTCGACGACACCGATCGCGCGAGCGACGAGCCGCTCGCGGTTCTCGACGCTCAGTGGGACGCCGTTGGCGAAGAAGACGACGTCGTCGGACCACTGCCGGACCAGGTGGGCGTGGGCGAGGGACTCCTCGACAGGCGTCTGTCCGCCCGCGAGCACGCCGAGATGCTGGTCGCGCACCTCGTACCCGTGGCAGTACGGGCAGTGGAGCAGGTCGCGGCCCCATCGGTCGGCGACGCCGGGGACGCTCGGTGCCACGTCGCGCAGGCCCGTGGTCACCAGGACGCGGCGGGTGGTCAGGGCGCGGCCGCCGGCCAGCGCGACGTGGAAGCGGCGACGGCTCAGGGGTCGCGTCTCGAGCCGGGTGATGCCGGTGACCTCGTCATCGATGAGATGGACGCCGTACCCGGCGACCTCCGAGCGGCCACGGGCGAGGAGCTCGGACGGCGCGAGGCCGTCGGAGCCGAGGAAGCCCTGCATGTGCGCCGCCGGCGCGTTGCGCGGCTCGCCTGCGTCGACGACCGCGACGCGGCGCCGGGCGCGACCGAGCACGAGAGCCGCGGACAGGCCCGCCGCCCCGCCGCCCACCACGACCACGTCGTAGCAGTCGACGTCCCCGATTGCCGCCGCGCGGGGAGTGCTGACGGTGGTGGCGCTCTCGGGCTCGTTCTCGTTCATGTCTCGAGAGTCCTCGCCCTCCCCGGCGCCCGACAACGGTTGTTGCCGTTTCTGGGAATCGTCCGCTTCGGGAGAGGTGTTCTGCGGTGCAATGGGGTCATGGCAGACGAGCCCAGTGGGACCGCGCGAGCCCTGGCGGCGGCCCTCGAGGTGGTCGGGCCGCGGCTGCGGCGCGTGCGCGAGCAGCGCGGTCTGACCCTGACCGAGGCATCGGTCGAGACCGGCATCTCGAAGAGCACGCTGTCGCGTCTGGAGACCGGGCAGCGCAAGCCGAGCCTGGAGCTGCTCCTCCCGCTCGCACAGACCTACCGGGTGCCGCTGGACGACCTGGTCGGTGCACCCGAGGTCGGTGACCCGCGGATCCGGCTCAAGCCCCGGCGGGTGAACGGCCGCACCGTGCTGCCGCTGACCCGGCCGGGTGGGATCCAGGCGTGGAAGATCGTGATCCCTCGCACCCAGAGCGACCCGCAGCCGCGGGCCCATGACGGGTTCGAGTGGCTGTACGTCCTGTCGGGGCGGATGCGGCTGGTCCTCGGCAGCCAGGACCTCGTGCTCGGTGTCGGGGAAGCGGCCGAGTTCGACACCCAGGTCCCGCACTGGTTCGGCAGCACCGGAGAGGAGCCGGCCGAGGTCCTGAGCATCTTCGGCCGCCCCGGTGAGCGGATGCACGTGATCGAACAGCACGACATGATGGGCCCGGACTCCGCGCACTGACCGGGCGGTCGCGACCACGAGGGATGAGCCTGCCGGGCTCAGAGGGCGACGGGAGGTGTGGTGCGGTGGTCGACGCGCTCGTGGAGACCAAGCTGCTCCGGCCGCGGCCCCGTCGCGACACGGTGAGCCGACCGCGGCTGGACGCGTCGATCTCGCGCGCCGTCGACGTGCCGGTCACGGTCGTCTCGGCGCCCGCGGGGTTCGGGAAGACCACCCTGCTCGCCGGCCGGCTCTCGGCCCTCGATCTTCCGGTCGCCTGGGTCTCGCTCGATGCGCGCGACCGCCGCCCGGCGTCGTTCTGGTCCTACCTGCTCACCGCGCTCGACCGGGCAGTACCGGGCTCGGCCGCGGCGGCGCTCACGCTGTTCGGGTCCGGCCAGGCCGCGATCGAGGCGGTGCTCGCGGGGGTCGTCAACGAGCTCAGCGTCTTCGACGGCGACCTGGTGCTCGTGCTGGACGACTACCACCTCGCCGACGGTCCCGAGGTCGCCGAAGGGATGACGTTCCTCGTCGACCACCTGCCGCCGCAGCTGCATCTGGTCATCAGCACTCGTGCAGACCCGGGCCTGCCGCTGCCACGGCTGCGCGTTCGCGGCGAGCTGGTCGAGGTCCGTGCCGCCGACCTTCGCTTCGATGACAGCGAGGTCGCCTCCTACCTCAACGACCTCAACGGCCTGAACCTCCCCACGGAAGCGATCGCGGCGTTGGAGGCGCGCACCGAGGGCTGGGTGGCCGCGCTCCAGCTGGCGGCCCTCTCGCTGCGGGACCGCGTCGACGCGGCCGGGTTCGTCCAGCGGTTCGCCGGCGACGACCGCTTCGTCGTGGACTACCTGGCCGACGAGGTCCTCGACCGGCAACCGGGCGACGTACGACGGTTCCTGCTCGAGACCTCCGTCCTCGAGCAGCTCAACGCGCCGTTGTGCGAGGCCGTCGTCGACAGCGGGCCGGGCGGAGGCCGCGCGATGCTCGACCTGCTCGAACGACAGAACCTGTTCCTGGTGCCGCTCGACGATCATCGCCGCTGGTATCGCTACCACCACCTGTTCGGCGACGTCCTCCGCGCTCACCTCCTCCAGGAACGCCGCGAGGTCGTCCCCGACCTGCATCGTCGCGCGAGTCGCTGGCATGCCGAGAACGGCGACGTCGAAGGGGCCGTCCGGCACGCGCTGCTCGCCGGCGACGCGCCCGCGGCGGCGGAGCTGGTCGAGCGCGCCATCCCCGACTTTCGCCGCCTGCGCCGCGAGCACGTCATCCGCCGATGGGTGGACGACCTTCCCGAGACCGTGGTGGCGAACCGCCCGGCGCTCGCGATGGGTCTGGTCGGTGGCCTGATGGCCATGAACGACTTCGCCGGCATCGAGGACCGCCTGCGTGACGTGGAGGCGATGCTCGCCCGGCCCGAGGCCGAGCTCGTGGTCGTCGA
>DASWYU010000125.1:0-5934 GCA_036404795.1 Nocardioides sp.
CCCGCCGTCGCCGCCGAGCAGGTCGCCGCCGAGGTCGCCGCCACCGAGATCGGCACGCTCGACCACCGCATCCTCAGGCAGAGCCACGCGGACGGCCTCGAGGTGCTGGCGACCGTCCGCGGGATCACGCTCCCCGCCGACTCCGCGATCCACCTCGCGATCGCGCCCGCCGGCACCGACGTGCTGACCGTCGACCCCACCGCGCTGCCCGGCCACACCGAGATCCCGGCCGACGCCGTGGAGCCCGACGGCGCCTCCGAGACCGGCGTCGCCACCGACACGGTGCGCACCGACGCCGCGGAGCTGCAGCGCGGCACGACCTATGCGATCTTCGCGTGGACCGCCGACGGCTCCGTCATCGAGCACGTGCTCGAGCTCGACTTCGACGCCCTCGAGCCCGGGGCGACCATCGGTGTCGAGGGGTCGACGTCCCAGCGCTACGCGACGACGACGCGGATCTGGGTCGCGGTGCGGGGGAGCGAGGGCGCCTCGGTCACCCTCTCCGGGCTCGGAGCGCCGCAGACGAAGCAGGTCGTCGACGAGGTCGTGCGCTTCGACGTCCCCGCGAACGTCCCGGTCGGTCGCCACACGGCGGAGTTCGCCGTCAGCGCCGAGGGCACGGGCAACGGACTCGTCGCCTCCTGGGGCTTCACGGTGACGCAGGGGCTCTCACAGACCGGCGCGTCGGTGCAGCAGACGCCGACCCCGAGCCGCGCGGGCCGCATCAAGGTGGGCGCCTGGGCCTCGACGACCGCGGTGGCCCCGCCGCAGGGGCAGGCCACCGTCAGCATCTACACGGCCGCCGGTCGCGGCGTCTGGTACTCGGGCCGCCTCCAGCTCGCCGCCGACGGCACCCGCGTCATCGGCCTGCCCGCGTTGCCGCGCGGCAGCTACCGGGTGGACGTGCGCTACGCCGGCTCACCGCTGTTCCACGCGTCGAGCCTGACGCGCACCCTCACGGTGCGCTGAGGCCGGAGCCGACGCCGCCGAGCACGAAGGCGACGACCGACTCCGCGGGGACCTGGCGGGGGTTGAGGCACGCGTGGACCAGCGGCAGGACCGCGTCCACGTCGGTGACGGTGAACTCGCCGCTCGCCACGCCGTCCGTCAGGATCCCGCGGAGCACCGCCTCGACGGCGACCACGTGCTCGCGGATCTCGCGCAGCGAGGCGTCGGAGAGCAGGCCGTAGACCTGCGGCCCGAGGCCGAGGTGGAACTGCTCGCCCTCGGCCAGGTGGTGGTGCAGGTAGCGGCGCAGCCGCTCCGTCGGCGTCGCCGCGTCCGCGAGCACGCCCTCGAGGTTCTCGAGATAGCGGTTGGTCTCGTGCGAGGCGAACGCGACCACCACGGCGTCCTTGTCGGGGAAGTGGTGGTAGATCGAGGTGCGGCCGACCCCGGCGCGCGCGGCGAGCTGGGCCATGGTGACGGCGTCGAAGCTGCGCTCGCCGATCAGGTCGACGAACGCGGCGAAGACACGCTCACGGATCTGCTCGCGGTGGGCCGACAGCGACTCCCCGGAGATCTTGGGCAACGGCCGACTCCTCGAGGTTCTACAGGCGCGGGACGACCGCGCCGAGCAAGGATCCCATCCGCGTCGCCGCCGCGCGACCCGCCTCCAGCACCTCGGCGTGGTCGAGGGGCTCACCGCTGATCCCGGCGGCCAGGTTGGTGACCAGCGAGATGCCCAGCACCTCGAGTCCGGCCTGCCGCGCGGCGATCGCCTCCAGGGTGGTGCTCATGCCCACGAGGTGCCCCCCGATGGCGCGCACCATCCCGATCTCGGCCGGCGTCTCGTAGTGGGGCCCGGGGAACTGGACGTAGACGCCCTCGTCCAGGTCGGGCTCGACCTCGCGGCACAGCGCGCGGAGGCGGGAGGAGTAGAGGTCGGTGAGGTCGACGAACTCCGGGCCCTCGATGGGGGAGCGGGCCGTCAGGTTGATGTGGTCGCTGATGAGCACCGGCGTGCCCGGCGACCAGGTCTCCTTGAGGCCGCCGCAACCGTTCGTGAGCACGATGGTGCGGCAGCCCGCCGCCGCCGCGGTGCGCACGCCGTGCACCACCGCTCGCACGCCCTTGCCCTCGTAGTAGTGCGTGCGGCTGAGGAACACGAGCACGCGACGGTCGCCGGCCCGCACCGAGCGGATCTTGCCGGAGTGGCCGACGACGGCCGCGGCGCTGAAGCCCGGCAGGTCGGTCGTGGCGATCTCGGCCACGGTCTCGCCGAGCATGTCCACGGCCGGCAGCCACCCCGAGCCGAGGACGACGGCGACGTCGTGCTCGGAGACACCGGTCAGCTCCGCGAGCCGAGCGGCGGCGGCGCGCGCGTCCTCCTCGGCGGTGGTCGTGGCGGTGGTCGTCGCGGTGGGCGTCGGGTCGCTGTGCTCGGCGTTGCTCACGCGCGGGACTCTAGGTCAGCCGGCCGTCCCGGAGCGCGCGAAATCCCGCCCGGGGCGCGGGTCGTAGCCCATTCGTGACCTAGGTCGGACGCGAGGACGGGCGCCGGAGCCGTCGACGCGACGGACGCCGTACCCCCGGGTACGACCGCGTGGTCGGGACCGCCCCTCCGAGTGGATAGGCTGGGCGGCGTGACCCACTTCGATGTCCTCGTCCTTGGTGCTGGCCCCGGTGGTTACGTCGCGGCGATCCGAGCTGCTCAGCTCGGCAAGTCCGTCGCCGTCGTGGAGGAGAAGTACTGGGGAGGTGTCTGCCTCAACGTCGGGTGCATCCCCTCGAAGGCCCTGCTGAAGAACGCGGAGCTCGCGCACACGCTGACCCACGAGAAGGCGAAGTTCGGCATCGAGGGCGACGCCACGATGTCCTACGGCCCGACGCACAAGCGCTCCCGCCAGGTGAGCGCCGGCATCGTCAAGGGCGTCCACTACCTGATGAAGAAGAACAAGATCACGGAGATCGACGGCTGGGGCACCTTCACCGGGCCGAAGACGATCGACGTGACGGGCAAGGACGGCAACGTCACGACCCACACGGCCGACAACATCATCATCGCGTCGGGCGCGAAGGTCCGCACCGTGCCGGGCGTCGAGATCAGCAAGAACGTGGTGACCTACGAGGAGCAGATCCTCGACGAGAACCTGCCGAGCTCGATCATCATCGGCGGTTCCGGCGCCATCGGTGTCGAGTTCGCCTACGTCATGAAGAACTTCGGCGTCGACGTGACGATCGTCGAGTTCCTCGACCGCATCGTGCCGACCGAGGACGCGGACGTGTCCAAGGAGCTCCTCAAGCACTACAAGAAGCTCGGCATCACGATCCTCACCTCCACCGCGGTGAAGGGCGTCGAGGACACCGGCTCGGGCGTCAAGGTCACCGTGGCCCCGGCGGGCGGCGGCGACGAGCAGGTCCTCGAGGCCGACAAGATGCTTGCGGCGTTCGGCTTCGCGCCCCGCGTCGAGGGCTACGGCCTCGAGGCCACGGGTGTCGAGCTCACCGAGCGCGGCGCGATCGCGATCGACGAGTACGGCCGCACGAACGTCGACGGCGTCTACGCGATCGGCGACGTGACCGGCAAGTTCATGCTCGCCCACGTGGCCGAGGCCATGGGCATCGTCGCCGCGGAGGTCATCGCCGGCGAGGAGACGATGCCGGTGGAGTTCGACTTCGTCCCGCGCGCGACGTACTGCCACCCCCAGATCGGTTCCTTCGGCTACTCGGAGCAGCAGGCGAAGGACAAGGGGTACGACGTCAAGACGGCCACGTTCCCCTTCTCCGCCAACGGCAAGGCCCAGGGCCTCGGCGAGGCGGTCGGGTTCGTGAAGGTCGTCGCCGACGCCGAGCACAACGAGATCCTCGGCGCCCACATGATCGGGCCGGACGTCACCGAGCTCCTCCCGGTGCTGACGCTGGCGCAGAAGTGGGACCTGACGGCGGACGAGATCGGGCGCAACGTCTTCGCGCACCCGACGCTGACCGAGTCGGTCAAGGAGGCCATCCACGGCATCTCCGGCCACATGATCAACCTGTGAGCCCAGCCACCATGGCCGAGCGCAGCGACCGCGTCGTCATCGTCGGCGGCGGCCCCGGCGGCTACGAGGCGGCCCTCGTGGCCGCCCAGGCCGGGGCCGACGTCACGGTCGTCGACACCGACGGCCTCGGCGGCTCCGCGGTGCTCACGGACTGCGTGCCGAGCAAGACGCTGATCGCGACGAGCGAGCTGATGAGCGAGCTCTCGGGGTCGGCGGAGCTGGGGGTCAGCTTCCTCGACCACGAGGGCGACGCCGCCACGGCGATCCGGGTCGACCTCGGCCGGGTCAACGAGCGGGTCAAGCAGCTCGCAACCGACCAGTCGGCCGACATCGAGCGGCGGCTGACCGGCGCGGGCGTGCGGATCGTGCGCGGACGCGGGCGGCTCGACGGCCCGCAGCGCGTCGTCGCCGACCTGGCCGACGGCGGCACGGAGACCCTCGACGCCGACGCCGTCCTCGTGGCGACCGGAGCGGCGCCGCGCGTGCTGGGCAGCGCGGTGCCGGACGGCGAGCGCATCCTCACGTGGGAGCAGGTCTACGACATCACCGACGTGCCGGAGAAGGTCGTCGTGGTCGGCTCCGGAGTCACCGGCGCGGAGTTCGCGTCGGCGTACCTCTCCCTCGGCATCGACGTCACGCTCGTCTCCTCGCGCGACCGGGTGCTGCCCGGCGAGGACGCGGACGCGGCCGGCGTGCTCGAGGAGGTCCTCACCCGGCGCGGCATGAACGTGCTGAGCCGCTCCCGCATGGAGTCGGTCACACGCTCCGGCGACGTCGTCACCGTCCGCCTCACCGATGGCACCGAGGTCGAGTGCTCGCACTGCGTGCTCGCGCTCGGCTCCGTGCCGAACACCGAGGGCCTGGGGCTCGCGGAGGCCGGCGTGCTCCTCGACGACGGCGGGTTCGTGCGGGTCGACCGGGTCTCACGCACGACGGCGCGGGGGGTGTACGCCGCGGGTGACTGCACCGGCGTGCTGATGCTCGCGTCCGTCGCGGCGATGCAGGGCCGGATCGCGATGTCGCACCACCTCGGTGACGCCGTCGCGCCGCTGGACCTCAAGAAGGTGTCCTCGAACGTCTTCACCTCTCCTGAGATCGCGACCGTGGGGTGGACGCAGCAGGCCGTCGACGCGGGACAGATCGCGGCCGAGACCGTGCTGCTGCCGCTCTCGGGCAACCCGCGGGCGAAGATGCAGGGCGTCCGCGACGGCTTCGTGAAGCTGCTGTGCCGCCCCGGCACCGGCATCGTCGTCGGCGGTGTCGTCGTCGGCCCCCGGGCCTCGGAGCTGATCCACCCGGTCGCGGTCGCCGTCGGTGAGTCGCTCACGGCCGACCAGCTCGCGAGCGTCTTCACGGTCTACCCGTCGATGACGGGGTCGATCGCCGAGGCCGCCCGACAGCTCCACCGCGCGTGACACCCTGGACCGCATGACCTCCTCCGCTGCCGGCGCGACCGCCGTCGTCGTCGGCAGCGGACCGGGTGGTCTCGCGGCCGCGGTGACGCTTGCGGCCGCCGGCTGCGACGTCACCGTCGTCGAGGCGGCCGACCAGGTCGGCGGGGGACTGCGGTCGGGCGAGCTGACCCTCCCCGGTCTGGTGCACGACCACTGCGCCGGCTTCCACCCGCTCGCCGTCGAGAACGCCTTCACCGGCGCCCACGACCTCGCCGCCCACGGACTGGAATGGGCGCGTGCGCCGATCGAGCTGGCCCACCCCCTCACGGACGGCACCGGCGCCGTCGTCGAGCGGGACCTGGCGACCACGCTCGCCGGCATCGCCGCGCTGTCGCCCCGCGATGCCACCACCTGGCGCCGCCTCTTCGGACCGGCGGTGGGGGGGTGGGACGCCGTCCGCGCCGAGATCGCCCGCCCGGTCGTCCACGTGCCCCGCCACCCGCTGACGCTGGCGAGCTTCGGCGCGCGGGCCGCCGCGCCGGCGGCCGCCGTCGCCC
>DASWYU010000126.1:0-4566 GCA_036404795.1 Nocardioides sp.
CGGCGGCGCGCCCCAGCCGGGCGCCCCCGCGCCGTACCCGCCCTGCTCCGCGCCGTACGGCGCCTGACCCTCCGTGCCCTGGCCGGGCACCTTCTGCTCCGTCATCTTCTTCGACCCCCGTGGTGGTGGCTTGCTTCGGACGAGGAGGAGACTCGCGGCGACCACCGACAGTCTTGACTAGCGGTCTAGTCCAGCGAATCCCGGGACGGCTCCGCCCGGGCCGTGCCAGGCTGCCGCCATGCCCGTGCTGCTGCCCGAGGACCCGCAGTTCTCGACCGAGTCCGAGCGCCTCGTGTGGGAGCGGCTGCGCGACGCGCTGGGCGAGGACGACGTGCTCGTCGCCAACCTGCGGCTGACCGACGAGACGCGGGACCACGAGGCGGATCTCGTGGTCCTGATGCCGGGGGTCGGCTGCCTGGTGCTCGAGGTGAAGGGCGGCTCCGTCTGGACGCAGGGCGACGAGTGGTGGATGAAGCGGCGCGGCAAGGACGTGCGCGTGCACCCGGTCGACCAGGCGCGGCGGACGAAGTACGCGCTCCGTGACTACGTCGGCTACGACCCCCGGTGGGGGTCGCGGCTGCACACCGCGTGGGCGCACGGGGTGGTGGTGCCGTACGCCGCGTTCGACCCTTCGGACGCGCCCGACCTCCCGCGCTGGGCGCTGCACGACCGCGACGACCTCGCGAGCCTGGGGGAGCGGGTGCGCGACAACGCGTGGGGGATGCGGCACGACCGTGAGCCGCCCACCGTGGACGACGTGCTCGACATCGCGGAGATCCTGACGGGTCGGCTGCCGACGAGCTACGACGTCAACGCGGAGGCCGCCGACCGCGCGGCCACCGCCGACCGGCTCACGCAGGAGCAGGCGGTGATCCTGGGGGTGACGCGGCTGCTGCACCGGGTCGAGGTGCGCGGGGGAGCAGGCAGCGGGAAGACCGTCCTGGCGCTGCAGCAGGCCAAGGAGCTGAGCCGCGGACGGACCGAGCGACCGGCCCAGCGGGTCGCCCTGCTCTGCTACTCGATCGGTCTCGCGGAGCACCTCAAGCGCACGGTGGCCGGCTGGCCGCGCAAGGACCGGCCCGCGTTCGTCGGCACCTTCCACGAGTTCGGCCGCCAGTGGGGCGCGCCCGACGGCGACCGGCAGGACTCCGACTTCTGGGAGCACGAGCTGCCGCGCCGGATGGGCGAGCTGGCCACGGAGCTGCCGGACGGCAAGCGGTACGACGCGGTCGTCGTCGACGAGGCCCAGGACTTCGCCGACGACTGGTGGATCCCCCTGCTGGGTGCGTTGCGGGACGAGGAGACCGGCGGGCTCTACGTCTTCTCCGACGAGCACCAGCGGATCTTCGCCCGGTTCGGCCGACCCCCGGTCTCGCTCGTCCCGCTCGTGCTCGACCACAACCTCCGCAACACGAAGCAGATCCACGACTCGTTCGGCCCGCTCGCCCCGAGCCGGATGCGGGCGCGGGGCGGGGACGGGCCCGCCGTCCGGTTCGTCCCCTCTCCGACCGGCGACGCGCTCGATGCCGCCGATGACGCGGTCGACCTCCTGCTGGAGGAGGGCTGGGCGCCCGGCGGCGTCGCGCTCCTCACGACCGGCCACCGCCACCCCGAGCAGATCGCCACGACCGAGCGCGTCGGCCACGAAGGCTACTGGTCGTCCTACTTCGCCGCTGAGGACGTCTTCTACGGCCACGTGCTCGGCTGCAAGGGCCTCGAGCGCCCGGCCGTCGTGCTGTGCGTCAACGAGGCGGGGGACCGCGACCGGGCACGGGAGCGCCTGTACGTCGGGATGTCGCGCGCGACCGACCAGCTCGTCGTCGTCGGGGACCCCGACGTGGTGCGCGCCATCGGTGGCGATGTCGTCGCGGGGAAGCTGGGGATCGGGTGACATCGGGATGATGCCGTGCCGGCCACGCGTTCCGTCTGTATGACCGACCGACCGCACTTGATCCCCGACGCCAGCCACCCGATCACCGTCACGCCGACGGACGGCCGCGTGGTCGTCACCCGGCACGGCCGCGTGATCGCCGAGACCGAGCGCGCGCTGACGCTGCGGGAGGCGTCGTACCCGCCCGTCCAGTACGTCCCGCTCGCCGACGTCGACGCCACCGTCCTCGAGCGCACCGATTACGCGACGTACTGCCCCTACAAGGGCGACGCCGCCTACTACTCGCTCGTCGACGGGGACACGCGTGCCGAGAACGCGGTGTGGACCTACGACGCGCCGTACGACCCCGTGGCGGCCATCGCCGGACACGTGGCGTTCTACCCGAACGAGGTGGAGATCAGCGTCGGCTGATCGCAGGAGATAGGGAACGTTCGGCGCGTCAATCGAGCCGCGGGAGTGAAGCCAGTCGGTCGCGCAGCGCGGGTGCGTCGTCGGCGACCGCGAGGGAGTCGACAAGCTCGTCGAAGGCGTCTGGGCCGAGCTCCACGCGGAGCGGTGGAGGGTCGAACTCGCCGACGTGGGTGGAGGTCGTCATCTGGTGCGCCACCTCTCTAAGACGGCGGGGATTGCGCGAGCGCAACTCGCCTTGCTGACGGCCGCTCCCGCACGTGCCATGCAGTGTAGAGCGACCCCGCCAGACTGAGGCCGCACTCACGACCACCGCGTCGCCGCTGACGCCGGTGTCCCGGTCAGCACGCGTACGGCGAGGTCCGTCGTCGCCTCGACGTTGAGATACCCCACGACCCGGCTCACCCGGTCGATGTCGAGGGGGAGGAGGCCGGGGGTGCCCGGTACGTCGGGGGTCAGCCCCAGGTCGAGGTCGTCGTGGCCGCGCATCATCGCGACGTTGAAGTCGTAGCGCTCGCGGGCTCCCGGTGTCGCGAGGTGCTTGACCACCCGAGCGCCGAGCCGGCGACCGCCCCGGTCGAGCGACCACGAGTCGAGCGCGGCGGCGACGGTGCGTCCCTCGTCGTGCTCGATGTCCGCCCAGACGGCCTGCATGGACCCGGCGGCGTCGAGCAGCGCGGCGGCGGTCTTCTCACCGAGTCCGGGTACGCCGGGCAGGTTGTCGCTGGCGTCCCCGCGGAGCGCGGCGTAGGCGAGGTAGTTGGTGGAGGCGACGCCGTACATCGTGTGGAGGCGACGTGGGTCGAGCAGCGGCGAGCCGTGGATGCCGCCGTCGATGAGCCGCAGCACCTTCGTGTGGTCGCTGATGTGAGCGAAGGTGTCGCGGTCGGAGGTGACGATGATGCAGTCCCACCCGTGTCGTCCGGCCCACGAGGCGCCCGAGGCGCTGACGTCGTCGGCCTCCAAGCCGGGCGGGGTCAACGTGGCGAGGCCGAGCGCGTCGAGCAGCGCCCCCGCGCGCTCCAGCTGCTCGATCAGTTCGGGGTGCTTCTCCGAGCGGCCCGCCTTGTAGTCGGGGTAGCGGTCGCGACGTACGGAGCCCGTGCGGTCGTCCAGGCCGAACAGCACGGCGTCGGGGGCGAACCGGTCGATCGACTCGATGATCTGGCGGAGCATGCCGTGCAACGCCCAGACCGGACGGCCGGCGCGGTCGAGGGCGCGGGTGTGGGCGCGCGCGTGGTGGTTGCGGTGGAGGAGCGAGGGAGCGTCGACGACGAGGAGGAGCTTGCGGGGGGTGTCGTCGGGCGGGGTCATCGCCCGCTCATCGTAGGTGCGCGGCACGGCGACCGCGGATCACACGCGTCGTTGCATTCTCGACAGATAGCGGTCCGTGCTCGAGGTGCCCACGAATGGTCGCTATCGCGGCGAGCACGTCCTCGAGGCGCTCGGCGTCAGAACGGATCAAAGCGCCACCAGATCGGCTGTAGCCGTGCGGAGAACGCGCTCCTTCAATCCCTCGCGAGGGACCAAGTCGACGTTGACGCCCAGGAGCTGTTCGACATCCGCCTTCATCCGCACGAGATCGAACAGGTCCGTGCCGGGGGACAGGTCGACCAGCAGGTCGAGGTCGCTGCCAACGCGGTCGTCACCGCGTGCGGCGCTCCCGAACACCTGCACGTTCGTGACCCCACGGCTCTGCAGCAGAGCAACGAGGGCGTCCCGATGCTCGAGGACACGACGGCCCGTCGGGCCGGAGAGTGGCCCGCGCGTGGTCGGCGACGGTGCAGTCACGGTGCCGATGATATCCGTCCATCCGACGCATCGCCCGAAGCCGACCTTCCAACGGCTCGCGCACTCTTCCCGCGGTCAGCCGCTCGTTCGCACCGCTGGCGTGACGCCGGTGGTGACCCCGTAACAGTTGTCCACAGCCCGCAGAGGGCACCGTTGCGTGCGCTCGCGTCGCCTCGCAGGCTGCTGCCCATGGGATATCAGACCGACTACGTCGGATACTTCGACATCGTTCCGCCCCTGAGTCAGAGGGAGCGCGAACTCGTCAACCGCATCTCCGGTTCGCCTCTCGTGGACAGTGAGCGCAGCACGGGCCTGCGCGTCGCCGACGCCGACGACGAGGTGCTCCGTGACCTGCTCGGACGGTCGCCCCTCGGGTGGTCCAACTGGATCACGTGCCCGCGGGGGTGCTGTCTGTCGTACGACGGCGGCGACAAGGCGAACCACATGATCCCGTGGCTGACCTACGTGATGCGGAC
>DASWYU010000127.1:0-3837 GCA_036404795.1 Nocardioides sp.
TCACGGGCTCCGCCGGTCGCGGGAGGGTGCCGCGCGGACCCGACCCGTTGGAGGAGGCCGTCGCCGCCGCGGCGGACGTCGACGCGGCAGTCGTCGACGAGGCCGCCGCCGGCCGGGCGTCGTGCGGGAGCACCGGGGGCAGCGGCTCGAGCAGCGAGGCTGGCAGCGCCGGGAGGCCGCCGGTCGCCGTCGAGCCCCGCTCGGCCTCCGCAGCGGCCATGCTCGCGGGATCCCCGACGTACTCCCGCAGGTAGTCCGCGATGCCGCGGGCCGTCGTCAGGTCGTAGGGGGCGCGCGGCGGCGTCTCCGCGTTGAGCACGTCGTCGCAGAGCTCGTCGAGGACGCGCGGGATGCCGGCGCGCACCTGCCGCGGGCGGAGCACGGCGCCGTTCTCGAGGGGCGCCGCGGGCATCTCCGAGGGCGAGCGGCCGGGCCAGCGGCCCGTGAGGCCGGCGTAGAGCAGGCTGACGAGCTCGTGGACGTCGCCGCGCTCGTCGGAGCGCGGGAGCCCCTTGAGCGCGGCGTCGACCTGGGCGCCGACGATCCGCACCGTGCCGGACAGGTCGACGATGATGTTCTCGGGCACGAGACGGCCGTGGGTCACGCCGACCGCGTGGGCCGCGGACATCGCCCCGGCGACCTCGCCGACCAGCCAGGCGGCGCGGCGCGGCGCGAGCGGCGCGTGCTGGAGCATGAGCTGCAGCGTGGTGCCGGTGCCCCACTCCGTGACGACGTAGCAGACCCCGGCCTTCACCTCGGCGTCGAGCACGCGGAGGAAGCGACGGTCGGTCAGCCGGGCGCAGCCGCGGGCGGCCTCGAGGAGGATGTCGGCACGTGGGGTGCCGGACGGCATGACGTGCACCGAGACGTGGCGGGCGAGGACGCGGTCGTGCGCCCGCCAGAACCTGCCGTCGCCGGTCTCGCTGAGCAGGTCGATCAGCAGGTACCGGTCGGCCAGCACGTCACCCGGCCGGATCGTCGTCGGCATGCCACCCCCTCAGATGCTGCGCCTCGTCCGCTCGGGGGCCATCGTAGGCCGCCGGGGCCAATCGTGGGTCAGCGGCTTCGGCGAGGTCGCACGCGCCGCGTGACGGCGTCGACGACCTCGTTGACCTCGGTGATCCTCAGGACGCGGGCGGCGAGGAGCACCACGATGGCGAGCACCGTCGCGAGCGCGCCGAGGGTGAGGATCGACGCGATCTTCGGCGACCCGAGCACCAGGTGGGTCTCGAGCAGCACCCGCACCCCCCAGGCCGCACCTCCACCGATCGCCACGGCGACGGCGAGCCGCGCCGCGAACCCGAGCGTGCGCAGGGTGTCGAGGCCCCCGACGGTGCGCGCGAGCACCGAGTAGGAGACGGCGGCTCCCACGCCGTACGCGCAGGTGTAGGCGACCACCAGCGCCGGCGCGGTGTCCGCGGCGCTCGCGTGGCGCACGAGGAGGAGCGCCGCGCCCACGTTGACGACCGCGATGACGCACTGCACCCAGAAGACCCGCCGGGTCTGCTCGAGCGCGTAGAAGCCGCGCAGCATCATGTAGTGCACCGTGAACAGCACGATCGCGGGCGCGAAGAGCACCAGCGACGGCACGAAGACGGCGAAGTCGTCGCGGGCCGCGCCGTACCCCCACACCACGTCCGCGAGGCTGGGGGCGGCGACGACGACGATCGCCGCGGCCGGTACGACGAACGCGAGCGTCGTGCGCAGCGTCGCCGACAGCGTGCGGGCCAGGCCGGCGAGGTCGCTGTCCGCCGCGGCCGCCGACAGCCGGGGCAGGATCGCGGTCGTGAGGGACACGGTGACCACCGAGTGCGGCACCATCATGATGAGCAGCGCGTTGGAGTAGACGGTGTAGCCCGTGCCCGGGTCGCCGGTCGTGTTGCCGCCGGACGCGAGCCGCACGACGACCGTGTACGCCGCCTGGTTGACGATGACGAAGCCGATCGTCCACACCGCCAGCCGGAAGGTGTGGCCCAGGCCGGTGCCGAAGAAGTCGAAGCGCGGGCGGATGCGCACGCCGGCGGCGCGGAGGTAGGGCAGCAGGATCGCGAACTGCGCCACGATGCCGAGGGTCGAGCCGATGCCGAGCAGCAGCTCCTGCTCCGTCGAGAAGGCGGAGTCGAGCGCGTCCGGGGCGACCGGTCCGAACACGAGCAGGTAGACCGCCAGCACCGCCACCGAGATGACGTTGTTGGCGATCGGCGCCCACATCATCGGCCCGAAGCGGCCGCGTGAGTTCAGCACCTGCCCGAGCAGCACGAACATGCCGTAGAAGAAGACCTGCGGCAGGCAGAAGCGCGCGAAGGCGATCGCCGAGTCGCGCTGGGCGGCGAGCTCGGGCGCGTTGAACCGGTCGTCGAGGTAGACCGACATCACCCAGGGCGCGGCCACGACGAGCAGGACGGTGACCGCCCCGAGGAAGAGGGCGGCGAGGGTGACGATCCGGTTGACGTAGGCCGCGCCGCCGTCGGGGTCGTTCTTGAGGGCCCGCACCAGCTGCGGCACGAGGACGGCGTTGAACACGCCGCCCGCGAGCAGGATGTAGACCATGTTCGGGATCGTGTTGGCGATCGCGAAGATGTCGGCGTGGAGGAAGGTGCCCAGCGCCGCGACGAGCAGGATGCCCCGCACGTAGCCGCTGAGCCGCGACACGATCGTG
Organism: Nocardioides sp.; assembly: GCA_036404795.1. Lineage (GTDB taxonomy): Bacteria > Actinomycetota > Actinomycetes > Propionibacteriales > Nocardioidaceae > Nocardioides. The sequence continues at coordinate 2,660 of DASWYU010000127.1, forward strand.
CCCGCCGCCATGATCGCGCTGGAGCCGAGCACGGCCGAGCTGGCGCCCGACGAGGCAGCGGGTTCCGGCTGGTCGTCCGCCTTCGCCGTACGTCGCGGCTCACCGTCCGCCGACAGCACCGGGAACGTCGTGGTGCCGTCGGGCGCCGTGTCGAACGTCGTGCCCTGGCCGCCCGTCGGGATCGTGTCGTAGAGCGGGTTGAGGAAGGGCTGCGGGATCGGGTCGGGCGTCGCGTCCGCCGGTCCGGCGGCGCGGTGTCGACCGCCGGTGCCGAGCGGGTCGTGGGTCACCGGGCGTCCTCTCCTGGGTCGGTCTCGCCGGGCTCGTCGGCGTCCTCGGGCCGGGAGGCGGCCGCGACCGACGCGGGCGTCGAGATGCGCTGCTGCTGCTGCGGCCGGCGGCGGTACCACCAGAGCGTCGCCCCCACGAGCACCACGAAGGAGCCGCCCATGACGGCCCAGATGATGTCGCTGACGGCGGCGGACCGGACGGGGACGACGACGGCGCCGCCCAGCGCCGTGTCGGTCTCGTCGACCACGCGCACGTCCACGTCGAACACACCGATGCGGTGCATCTCCACCGTCATGCGGACGTTCGCGCTCCCGCCGGCGGGCACCTCCACGGGGCCGGACGGCTCGAGCGTCACCCGCTGGCTCTCGTCGCCGCGCAGCCGGATCACCACGGGCTGGTCGAGCCCGTTGACCACACGCACGTTGAAGTCGCCGTCGTCGCCGGAGAGCGTGACCGTCGGGGGGGCCTCGACGGTCACGCGGCCGAGCAGCCCCTGCACCTGGTGCACCTGGTCGCGGGCACCGGAGCGCACGCGGGCGAGGTCGCCGCGGTGCTGGTAGGAGAGGAGCGTGGCGGCCGCCCGCTCCGTCTGGGGCCGCACCGCGTCCGTCTCCGGGAGGATCGAGTCGAGGCGCGCCCCCCGGGTGACGAGGGCACGGGACATGACGAAGAGGTCGTCGGGCAGCGCCGCGGAGGTGTCGATCGGACCGGCCACGTCGGCGAGCGCGATCTCCGTCGGGTCGGCGTCGACGGTGTCACCGAGCTCGGTGACGGGGACCGAGCGGAGCCAGCCGGTCGTCAGGCCGTCCGTGGGCGAGCCCCCGTCGGCCGGGTCCCACAGGGCGGGGAGGAGCAGGGCGTGCTGCTCCGTGACGCCGGCGCCGTCG
>DASWYU010000128.1:0-5110 GCA_036404795.1 Nocardioides sp.
CCGCGGACGGCGCGACCCTGCGGGTGCAACGCCCCGAGCTCGACGCGCCCCGCGGCCGCGGGCTGCTCATCGTCGACGGCCTCTCCGACCGCTGGGAGGTCACGACGCAGGCCGGCGCGACCACCGTCGTCGTCCACCTGACGACGACGGCGCCGCCGGCCGCGACGGCAGCCCCCGACCGCGGGTAGCCCCTGCCCCCTGACCCGTTTGCCCCCGCACCCGTCTGCCCCCGACCCGCCCACCCCAGACCGGGATAGTCCCTGACGTTTCGGTCGTCCGGACCGGCCGAAAGCGACCGAAACGTCAGGGACTATCCGGCGGTACGACGCGGGATCAGGCCGACGCGGCGCTCCGGTCGGCGTCGGCGGAGCGGGCGGCGCTCGGCCCGGCGGCGGGCAGGCCGAGGCGGTCGCGCAAGGTCTGACCCGCCTGCGCCTCGGCGAACAGCCCGCGCTCGGCGAGGATCGGCACCACGAGCCGGGCGAAGCGCTCGAAGTCGACGGAGCTGTCGGCGTACATGACGGTGAAGCCGTCCGCCGTGCCCGCCCGCCACCAGTCCTCGAGGTCGTCCGCGATCGCCTCCGGCGAGCCCACGACGAGCCGGTGACCGCCGGCCGACGCGCCCACGGTCAGGCGCACGAGCTCGGACGCCGTGCGGGTCTGCTCCGCGACGAGCGCGCGCAGGCTCACCTGGAAGCCGGTCGAGCCCTCGCCGGCCTGCGCCAGGGCGGGGAGGTCGTCGACGTGGATCGGCTGGTCGACCCCGTGGTCGGGTATCCCGAGCGTCGCCAGGAGGTTCTGCGCGACGTCGGCGAGCGGCAGGGTGCCCTGGAGGGCGGCGAGGCGCTCCTGCGCGTCGGCGTCGGTCTCGCCGACGAGCACGATGACACCGAGGGAGATCTTCACGGCGTCGGTGCCCCGACCGGCGGCGACGGCCCGGGCGCGCACGTCGTCGCGGAACGCCACGGCCTTGCCCTGCGTCTGCGCGACGGTGAAGACGACGTCGGCGAAGTCGCCCGCGAGGCGGAGCCCGCCCGCGGAGCCGCCGGCCTGCACGACGACCGGCCGGCCCTGCGGTCCGGCGGGCACGGGCAGCGGCCCGCGGACCGCGAAGAACTCGCCGCGGTGGTCGATGGGGTGGATGCGGTCGACGTCGCCGTACACCCCCGTCTCCTTGTCCCGCGGCAGCGCCCCGGGCTCCCACGCGTCCCACAGCTTCGTCACCACGTCGAGGAACTCGTGGGCGCGGCGGTAGCGCACCTCCTTCTCCGGCGCCTCGCTCAGCCCGAAGTTCGCGGCCGCGGCGGGCGCGAAGGTGGTGACGACGTTCACCGCGGCGCGCCCCTTCGTGACGATGTCGAGGGACTGGAAGCGACGGGCGAGGTTGTACGGCGAGTTGTAGGTCGACGAGCTCGTCGCCACGGCGCCCACGCGCTCGGTGATGGCGAGCAGATTCCCGAGGAGCACCAGCGGGTCGATGCCGCCACCGGGCGTCGAGGCGATGTCCGGCCCGAGGGCGGGCGCGTCGCCGAGGAAGATCGCGTCGAGGCCGACCTCGTCGGCGATCCGGGCGAGACGCTGGTAGTGGTCGATGCTGAGGTGCAGCGTCGGGTCGGACTCCGGGAGCCGCCACGCGGTGCGGAAGTGCCCCGGCGTCATGAGCGACGCGATGAAGTGGGGGGCGCCGGACGGGGCGGACGAGGGGGTGGGCTCGGTCATGACGGGTCCTTCGGGTCGGGTCGGTCGGGGCCGTGGGAACGAGCGCCGGCCGGGGTTCGGCGCGAAGGGTGGGAGGGGGTCCCCTCCCCCGGGTCGTGGTGCGTGGCCTGCGGAAGGTGCAGGGCCGGCACCACGACCCGGGGAGGAGGGGTGGATCAGGAGCGGGTCAGAGGTTCAGACCCGTGCCGTGCACGCCGTGCTCGTCGATGAGCGCCAGCTCCTCGTCGGTGAACGGCGCGGCCTCGAGGGCCTGGATGTTGTGGTCGAGCTGCCAGGTCGAGCTGGCCCCGACGAGGGCGGTGCTGACCTCGGGCTTGCGGAGCACCCACTGGAGCGCGAGCTGCGCGAGGGACTGGCCGCGGGCCTCGGCGAGCTTGTCGAGCTCCGAGGCACGCTGCCGGTAGACGTCGTCGATGGAGTCCGGGCTGAGGAACGAGGAGTTCTCGGCGCGGGCGCCCTCGGGGATGGACTCGAGGTACTTGTTCGTCAGCAGGCCCTGCGCGAGCGGCGAGTAGACGATGAGGCCGAAGCCGTCCTCGCGGGCCGTCTCGATGAGCCCGCCCGGCTGCTCGATGCGGCGGTCGAAGATCGAGTAGCGGGGCTGGTGGATGAGCAGCGGCACACCGGCCTCGCGCAGAAGGCCCGCGATCGCGTGGGCGCGGTCGGGCGCGTAGTTGGAGATGCCGACGTAGAGCGCCTTGCCCTGCTGGACCGTGCTGGCGAGCGCCGCCGCGGTCTCCTCCAGCGGCGTGTCCTCGTCGGGCCGGTGGTGGTAGAAGACGTCGACGTAGTCCGTGCCGAGGTCGCGCAGGCTGTGCTCCAGCGAGCCGAGCAGCGCCTTGCGGGAGCCGCCGCTCGTGAACGGGCTCGGGCCGAGGTCGCCGCCGGCCTTGGTCGAGATGAAGAGCTCGTCGCGGTACGGCGCGAGGTCCTTGGCGAGCACGCGACCGAAGGTCAGCTGCGCGGCACGGTGGGGCGGGCCGTAGCGGTCGGCGTTGTCGAAGCTGCCGATGCCGAGGTCGAACGCGTGGAGGATGATCTCGCGCTGCGTCTCGAAGTCGTAGTCACGGCCGAACTTCTGCCACAGGCCGAACGAGAGGGCCGGCAGGCGCAGGCCGTGGGCGCCGACCCGGCGCGAGGCGATGGTCGCGTAGCGGTCCGGGTTCGCGACGTACGGCGTGTCCCAGCGGGGCGAGGTGGTCATGGAGGGTTCCTTCCGAGGTACGGCTGCGTGGTCAGGAGCGGGCGCGGCGGAGCGCGGCGGGCTGGAGCGACGGCGTGTGCTGGCCGGTGTCGCGCTCGAGGAACTGCGTGCCGGGGTCGACGATCTCGTCGATGCGGTCGAGCACCTCGTCGGACAGCGTCACCGTGACGGCCTTGAGGTAGGCCTCGAGGTGGTCCTGCGTGCGGGGGCCGATGATGACGCTGCTGATCGCCGGGTGGTTGAGCGCGAACGCGATGGCGAGCTCGACGAGCGTGAGGCCGTTGTCCTCGGCCAGCGTCGCCAGCGCGTCGGCGGCGACGAGCTTGCGCCCGTTGCGCTCGGCGGTGACGTCGAAGCGGCCGGGGATCAGGTCGGCCCGCGCGGACTCCGGCTGCTCGCCGCCGACGCGGTACTTGCCGGAGAGCCAGCCGGCGGCCAGGGGGCCGTAGCTGATGACGCCCACGCCGTACTTCTCGACGACCGGGAACACCTCCCGCTCGGCACCGCGGACGAGGAGCGAGTAGGGCAGCTGCTCGGTGTGCGGGGCGATCAGCCCGTGCTTCTCGGCGAGCCAGTGGGCCTCGACCTGCTGGTGGGCGGGGAACGTCGACGTGCCGTAGTAGCGGATCTTGCCGGCTCGGACCAGGTCGTTCAGTGCTTGCAGCGTCTCGAGCAGGTCGGTGCGCGCGTCGGGGCGGTGCGCCTGGTAGAGGTCGATGTGGTCGGTGCCCAGGCGGCGCAGGCTGTCCTCGACGGCGCGGGTGATCCACCAGCGGGAGTTGCCCGCGTGACGCGGGTCGTCGCCGATCTGGCCGTGGAACTTGGTGGCGACGAAGACGGCGTCACGGCGGCCCTGGATCGCCTCGCCGAGGATCTCCTCGGACAGGCCCTGGGCATAGGCGTCGGCGGTGTCGACGGCGTTGATCCCGGCGTCGAGCGCGGCGTCGATGATGCGCACGCTCTCCTCGCGCTCCTGCCAGCGGCCGAAGTTCATCGTGCCGAGCGTGAGCGGGCTGAGGAGGGCGCCGGTGCGCCCGAGGACGCGGTTGACCTCGATGGTCATCAGTGAGCCTTTCGGGGTGGTCTCGTCAGGTGCGGGTCGTGCGGGGTCGAGCGGGGTGCGGGTCAGAACAGGCCGGTCGTGGGCGGCTCCTCCCCCGCGACGTGCCAGGCGCCGGCGGCGGCCTGCTTCCACTGCCGCGGGTTGTGGTTGGCGGCCGTGCGGGCGTTGCGCCAGTGCCGGTCGAGGCCGAGGGCGCGGTCGGTGATCGACCCGCCGCCGGTGTCGAAGAGCAGCTCGGCGGCCTTGAGGGCGGACTCGATCGCGACGACGCCCGCCTGGGCGACGTGCACCGCGGCCGCGGCTCCGGCCGAGCGGGCCTCCTCGCCGACGAGGCCCCAGGTGCCCTGCACCTCCTCCGCGGCGAGGAGGACCACCGCGCGGGCGGCCTGCGCCCGGGCGGCGATGTCGCCGACGGTCTGCCGCACGTAGGGGTCCTCGGCGCTGGTCGTGGCGCTGCTGTGCTTGATCGGCCGCGCCCGCTCGCGCACCCACCAGACCGCGTCGTCGAGCGCGCGGGCGGCGACGCCGGCCTGCACGGCGGCCAGGTAGAGCTGGGCGAACGTGCCCTGCCACGGGTTGGCGGGAGCGGCCTCGCCACCGAGCACGGCCTCGTCGTCGTGGACGAGCACGCGGGTGAGCCGCGTCGTACCGCTCGCCGTCAGACGCTGCCCCACCGCGTCGAAGTCGTCGACGAGCTCGACGCCGTCACGGTCGGTGGGCACGGTGAAGCGCACGACGGTGCCGTCCGCGGCCTGGGCCTGGGCGGAGAACCACGAGGCGTAGAGGCCGCCGGTGGAGTAGTACTTCTCGCCGTCGACGCGCCAGCCGCCCGGCACGCGCTCGGCCGTCGTGGAGACCGAGCCACTGGCGCCGCCGGTGCGCTCGTTGCTCGTGCCGGCCTGGATCCCGCGGGTGAGCAGCCGCGCCAGGGCACGGTCGCGGTGCGGCAGGTCGGGCCGCGCGGCGACCTGCACCGAGGCGAGGACGGTCGACCGCAGCGCCTGCGCGACGCTCGAGTCGGCGCGGGCGATCGCGATGACGAGGTCGGCGACGTCGCGGAGCGAGCCGCCGGCGCCGCCCTCGGCGCGGGCCACGGGGAGGAGGCCGACACCCGCCGCGGCGAG
>DASWYU010000129.1:0-5222 GCA_036404795.1 Nocardioides sp.
CGCCCGCGCAGCCCCCGGCGGCCCCGTCGTACCCGCCGGCACAGCCCCCCGCAGCCCCGTCGTACCCGCCGGCCGCCGCCCAGCAGCCGCCGAGCCAGCCGAGCTACCCGCCGGCCGCACCGTCGTACCCGCCGGCGCAGCAGAGCACCCCGCCCGCGGCGCAGCAGCCCGCGAGCACCGGCGAGGTGAACCTCCGCAAGGGCGCCCCCGTGTCGCTGCAGAAGGGCCAGCGGGTCCGGCTCACGAAGGACGGCGGCCAGAAGCTCACGCAGGTGCGGATGGGCCTGGGCTGGGACCCGATCAAGAAGGGCGGGCTCTTCGGGTCGCGCGAGGTGGAGATCGACCTCGACGCCTCCGTCGTGCTGTTCGCCGCCGGCCAGCCGGTGGACCTGGCCTTCTACAACAACCTGACGACCCGCGACGGTTCCGTGCGCCACCTGGGCGACAACCGCACCGGGGAGGGCGACGGCGACGACGAGTCGATCGTCGTCGACCTGACCCGGGTGCCGGTCCACGTCGACACCCTCGTCTTCATCGTGACGAGCTACGCCGGCCAGACCTTCCAGCAGGTGCAGAACGCCTTCTGCCGCCTCGTCGACAACGCCGACGGCGAGCTGGCGCGCTACACGCTCACGGGTGGCCTGCCGGTCACCGGCATGGTGATGGCGAAGGTCTTCCGCGAGGGCGGCGACTGGAAGCTGCAGGCGATCGGCGACGGCATCAACGCCAAGGTGCCCGGCGAGGCCGTCCCCCAGCTCGCGAAGTTCCTCTGAGCGGGCCACCCCTGCGATGACCGCGCTCGTCGCCGGGCAGAACGCGCCCTGGCCGCACGCGGCGTGCCGCGTCGTCGCGCCGGACGTCGGCCTCGTCGTGCTGCCCCTCGACGGGCGCGGGCGGGTGCTCGATCCGGCCCACGTCGTGCACGCGCGCGGCGAGGTGCACCTCGGGGTCGCCGCCGTGCCGGCCGACTGCGAGCGGCTCCTCGTGCTCGGCGTCGACCCCGGGCTGCCGCGGCTCGTGCTGCAGGACGGCGCGGGCGCCGTCGTGGCGACGTTCGAGGTGCAGCCCGAGGCCACGGTCCCCACCCGCCCGACGGTGGTGGCGCTCGTGGAGCTCTACCGCCGTGGTGACGGGTGGAAGGTGCGCGCGGTCGGGCGTGCGTACGGCGCGGGAGCGGCCGACGTCGAGCAGCACCACGGCGTGCCCGTCGCGGTGCTGATGCCGGCGACGGAGCCCGCGATCGCCCCGCCGATGCACGTCGATCCGGGGCCGGCCGCGACCGACACCCCCACGGTCGAGGCGGACCGCGCCGTCCAGCTCGTCGGGATGGTGCTCCAGGACGCGGCCCGCAGCGCTGCGTCGTACGAGTCCAGCGTCTCCTTCGCCGACGGGCAGCTGGAGCGCGACCTCGACACGCTCGTCGCGGACCCCGCGCACCGCGCCTCGGCCGCCGGTGCGGAGGCTCGCACACGGGCGCAGTCCCGGCGCGACGACCTGGTCGGCCGCGCCCGGGAGTCCCACCTGCGCGACCTCGCGACCCTGCGCCGCGAGGTCGCGGATATCGAACGGTCGCTCCCGCCCGCGCTCGCCCGCTGGGAGGACGCGGGCTCGGCGCCGGTCCCGGCCGCGGCCCCGATGGCGGTGCGCGCCGGTGACATCACGCTGCCGCACCTGCTCGACGGTCCCGGTGTCGACTTCCGGTTGCCGATGATCTGCGGTGTCCCCGGGCGGCCGCTGCTCGTCACGACCGAGGAGGGTGGCGACACCACGGCCACCGCGGTCGCCCGCACGCTCGCGCTCCGCGCGACCCTCGCCCTGCTGCGCCACCGTCCCCGGCTCGTCGTGGTCGACCTCGGCGGATCGCGCGGCGACGCGGGACTCCCGCCCGGCGTGGGCGGTGCGGTCCTGACGTCACCGCCGCAGCTGACCCGGCTCCTGGGCGGCCTGGTGCGCCGGGCCGAGCTCATCGACGTCGCCGACCGGCAGCACATGGTGGACGCGCTCGACGCCGAGCTGGTGCGCCCCGTCGTCCTCCTGCTGCTCGACGCCCCCACGCTGTGGGAGAGCGAGGCGGTGCCGCTGCTCGACGCGCTGGTGGACGGGCCGGGCTACGGCGTGCAGCTCGTGCTCACCGGACCCGGCGAGACGCCCCGCGTCGGCAGCGAGGCCGAGCAGCGCCTGCTCGCGCGCACCTGGGGCTCGTCCCTGCGGCTGCCCAGCGGTGTCGGCGGGCACCTCGCCGACACGTTCGCCGAGGTGTCCTGGACGTTCCTGCCCGACACCGGTCCGAGCGACCCGCACGTGGTGCGGCGCCTCCTCGGCGCCCACGCCCCCCTCGACGGGTGGCGCGACGACATCGTGCCGCAGGCGTGAGCGCTTCGGGATCAGAGCGTGACCGACCCGCCGGTGCGCCAGTACCGGTTCGCCTCCCGCGTCAGGAAACCCTCCTCGACGAGGTAGCGCCGCAGTGCCGCGACGTCCGGGTGGAACCGGCGCAGCGCGGCGTTGACGTCGAGCTCGACGTAGACGACGCCCAGCTCGAACGACTGCACCACGTGGTCGAGCACCACGAGGCGCTTGCGTCGCTTCGTCGGCATCGTGTGGAGGGCGCCGTCCGCGTCGAGGAACTGCGCGAGCGTGCGCGCATCGTCGGCCGTGCCTCCCGGGGTGCTCATTCCAGGACGGTACGACGCGTGCCCCCGCCCGGCCACCGCGTTTCGTCGCGTCGGCCGCGGGGAGCCTGCAGCGCCATGACCGCAGGCGAGCGCCGCCCCGAGGGCGAGGAGACGCGCCCGTACGGCGTCGCCCCGGCCCCGTGGGCCCCGCCGGTGCCGACGCGAGTGGAGGAGCCGGCGTGGTCCGCGCCGTACCCGCCGGTGCGGAGCGCCCGCGTCGCCGACGTCGTCGTCTCGGTCGTGCTGCTCGTGCTGGGCGTGCTCGCGGGGCTCGTCGCCACGCTCGGGGCCTTCACACTGCAGGTGCTGCAGGTCGGATGTGACACCGCCGAGGGTCCGTGCGGCGAGGCCGTCAAGGACGGGGTCGCGACCGCGCTGCTCGGCCCCTGGCTCGTCTTCGTCCCCTTGGCGGCGGTCGCGACGCTGCTGATGGCCCGCGGGCGCACCTCCTGGTGGGTCAGCGCGCTGGCGCTGCTCGGGGCGACCGCGGTCTGGTCGATCGGGGCGTCGACGGCATGGGAGGCGGGCGGACGATGAACGAGGACGAGCGACCGTACGGGGCGGAGCCCTTCCCGCGAGGGCCCGGCTCGGAGCTGTCCGAGCACCGGACGGACCGCCGGGTCGTGGTCGTGCTGGGCGTGCAGGTCCTCCTGGCCGTGCTCGCCGCGCCGGTCGCCCTCCTCCTGCTCGTCGCCCTCCCGGGATGCGCGAGCGACTCCTGCGGGGACACGGCGTTCGGGGGGATCGCGATGCTCGTCGGCGGCACCGTGGGCGGGTTCGTCGTGGCGCTGGTGCTGCGTCTCCGTGACGCCGCGAGGGCTCAGCTGTTCCGCGACGTGGCCGTCGTCGCCGTCGTCGGCGCGGCCGTCGCGGTGCTCGGCCTCGTCCGGGCGAGCTCCGCGCTGTTCTGACCCGCGAGCGCCAGCAGCCGCTCGCACTCGTCGACGAGCCGGGCCCGCAGGGGCGCGCCGCGCTCGGCGAACCGGCGCTGGGCCGCGGCGTACGTCGCCTTGCCCTCCGCCGTCTCGACCCGCACCGGCTCGTAGCCGAGGTCGCGCAGGTCGTAGGGCGCCGCCCGCATGTCCAGCTCGCGGATGTCGCGGGCCAGGTCGAAGCAGTCGGCGACGAGGTCCGAGCAGATCATCGGGCTGAGCCGGAACGCGTGCTTGTAGAGGTCCATCCCCGCGTGCAGGCAGCCGGGCTGCTCGAACTCCGCCCGGTCGTCGGAGGCGGGGGAGAGGTGGTTGAGGGGGCGCGCGGCAGGCGTGAAGAAGCGGAAGGCGTCGAAGTGTGAGCACGCGACGCGGTGGCCGTCGACGACGGCGTCGGTGCCGGCCGTGCCGAGCCGCAGCGGCCAGTCCGCGTGTCGCACCTCCTCGGGTGTCAGCCCGTAGACCATCGCCCACTCGTGCATCCCGAAGCAGCCCAGGTGGGGTGCCCGGGCGGCCGTGGCCCGCAGGAGCCGGCGCAGCGCCTCGAGCAGCGGGCGCTGCGTCTCGACGTACGCGCGGGTGACCCCGACGACGCCGGGCCGGAGCTCGTCGTACCCCTTGAGCGTCCGGTACGCCGCCGCCCCGCCCGCGGCGTCCAGAGCGTTCCCGGCGCCCGGGTGCCAGCGGCGCAGCTGCGCGGGCCGGTGCGCGTAGTAGGTGAAGAGGAAGTCGTGCACGGGATGCTTGACGCCCTGGCCGCGGCGGGCGAGGTGCGGCGCGACGAGGGCGTCGACGCGCTGCTCGTGCGCGGCCCGGCGACGCGTCGCCTCCGCTGCGTCGAGCACCTGCACCTGCATGGGCACGAGGGTAGGCGGGAGGCTCGGCACGCGTGGCATCGCCGGTTTCGCGCGGGTCGGCCGGTGGCACAACCGCCCTCGTGCCCTTCGACCCGCTCGCCGCCGACCACTGGCGCACCTGCCTGCTCCCGCCGCGGCTGACCGCCGCCGACACCCCCGAGGCCGCCGCGTTCTTCGTGCGCACCTACGTGCGGGACCTCCTGTTCCCCGGCTACCTCACGGTCGCGCAGGCGCGCCCCGTGGTCCACCTGTACGCCGCGGGCGTCGGCGCCACCGCGGAGATCGCCGACGACGTGCTCGCGGAGGTGGAGCGGTCGCGCCGCGACGAGATCGCGGCGCACCCGGAGCCGGGGGACGACCGAGGGTTCGGAGCCGCCCTCGACCACCTCGCGGCGCAGGGTGTCGCGGTGCGGGTCGGGCGCGACTGCTGCCGGGACGTCGGGCTCGAGGTCGTGGAGCGGGAGCACGCGGAGGGCGACCGGTTCTACGCCGTCGTCGGGCTCGCGGACCTCGTCAAGGTCGCCCGCGCCGGGCGCATCGACATCTCGTTCTCCTACCTCGACCGGGCCTACGCCGAGGTCCTCACCCCGGAGCTGTACGGCCGTGCCTCCGGCGGTGACCGCGCGGCCCAGGCGACCTGGATGCGGACGATCGACGAGGCGGAGACGACCGCGGGGCGAGCGATCGCCGCGACCATGCGGGACGTGGGAGGCCTCGAGGTGGCGTGGGACGGCACCGCCCGCGACGCGGTCCACGTC
>DASWYU010000130.1:0-5709 GCA_036404795.1 Nocardioides sp.
CAGGGCGGCGTCCGCGCGCTCCAGCGAGTCAGCTGCGTCGGCGGCGTCGTCCGTCTCGAGCAGCACCACGTCCGCGGAGGCCGCGACACCGGCCCAGCCGACGACGTCCACGTCGGCCGCCACCAGCACCGGTCGGCCCTGCACGGACGACGGACCGTCGAGCGGCCCGGCCACCCGGTAGGCCGCCCCGTCGTGGCCGACCGGGCGCAGCAACGTGTCGTCGACGACGATCGCGGCGGCCTGGTCACCCACCAGCGCCTCGCGCGGGAACGACTCCCAGAGGCCGGCCAGCACGGCGGCGTACTCCGTCCACCGCTCCCCCACCGACACCACACCCACCGGGCGGTCGGGGGCCCCGTCGCTGACGTCGTCCCCGACGCCGGGGCGCAGGACGACCCCCGTGCGACCGTCGGTCGCACGGTCGAGGGAGAGCACGCGCCGCGCGGTGTTGTACGGCGCGTGCTGCGTCGTCGGCACGTCCACGAGGTAGCCCAGGTCGGGGGCGCGGGACGCCAGGTAGGACGCCACCACGCTCGGGTCGAGCACGCCCGGGGCGGCGTCGCCGTCGCGGAGGCGGACCGCCACGACGCCGGCGGCCGCCGCGGCGGTCACGAGGTCGGCCGCGTCGGCGAGCGACACGACGTGCGCGCGGTCAGGAGCAGGCTCGCCGACCGTGAGGTCGAGCAGGACGGGGATGCTCATGCGCTCGCCTTCGTCGGCAGGGTCACCGTCGGAACGGTCGGGGCGGGTGCGGCCGGCAGGCCGAGCCCGAGGTGGTCGCGGAGGGTCGTGCCCTCGTAGTCCGTGCGGAACAGCCCGCGCCGCTGCAGCTCGGGCACGAGGCCGTCGACGACCCCGTCGAGGCCGGACGGCAGCACGTCGGGCATGAGGTTGAACCCGTCGGCGGCGCCGTGGCGGAACCAGCGCTCGACGTCGTCGGCGACCTGCTCCGGCGTGCCGACGACGATGCGGTGACCGCCGCCGCCCGAGAGCTTCCGCAGCAGCTGGCGCAGCGTCGGGTTCTCGCGGTCGATGATGTCGCGCACGACGCGGTAGAAGGTCTGCGATCCGCCCGCGGTGTCGGGGTCGTGGAGGATCTCCGTGGGGATGGGCTCCTCGTCGGCGAGCTCGGAGAGGTCGATGCCGAGCTGGCCGCCGAGCCGGGCCCGGGCGTACGCGTCGGGCAGCACCTCGTCGAGCACCTCCCGGCGCCGCCGGGCCTCCTCCTCCGTGCTGCCGATGACCGTCGACAGGCCGGGCAGCACGACGATCTCACCGGGGTCGCGGCCGAGCTCCGCGGCGAGCGTGCGCAGCTCGGTGCGGAAGGCGCGCGCCTTGTCGATGTCCTGCTCGGCCGAGAAGATCACCTCGCCGACGCGGGCGGCGAGCCGCTTGCCGTCGCTGGAGCCGCCGGCCTGCACGACCACCGGGCGGCCCTGCGGCGAGACCAGCGCCTCGCGGGCGGCCCAGCGGCCGACGACCTCCTCGACGACCGCGGCCGCGCGGCGGTAGCGCAGCGCGTGCTCGGGCTCGCCGGTTCGGCCGAAGTTGGCCGCCGCGGCGGCACCGGCCGTGGTGACGACGTTCCAGCCGAACCGGCCGCCGGTCACGTGGTCGAGGTCGCCGAGGCGACGGGCGAGCTCGACGGGGTCGTTGTACGACGAGGACAGCGTCGCGATGAGACCGATCCGCTCCGTCTCCGCCGCGATCCGCGCGAGCACCGTCGTGGGCTCGAGGCTGTTGCCCGTGCGGTGCCGGATGCTCGGGTCGAGCACCGGGCCGTCGGCGAGGAACACCGCGTCGAGCTTCGCGGCCTCGGCGCGCCGGGCGATCGAGGTGTAGTGGTCGATGCCGTAGCTCGCCAGCCCGTCGGTGCCCGGGAAGCGCCACGAGCCGCCGAAGACCCCGGCGTTGAGGATGTTGACGTTGAGGTGCAGCCGGTCGCCCATCAGAGCGCTCCGTCCTGGCCCGTCGGGCCGGCCGGCCCGTCGGTCCGGCCCTCGGTCCCACCGTCGGCGACGGACCGCCGGTCGCGGTAGTAGCCCGACTCGTGCGTGCGGCCGTTGACCACGTAGTCGCCGACGACGCGCGGCTTGTAGACCACCGGGTTGTGGGAGGCGAGGGTGCGGGCGTTGCGCCAGTGCCGGTCGAGGTGCACCCGCTCGCGCACCGCGGACGAGCCGCCCGCGTCGAAGGCGGCGGTCGCCGCGTCGACGACGGCCTCGATGACACCGACCTGCGCCGACGACGTGACGACGTACGCCGCGCTGTAGGCCGTCTCCTCGCCGACGGTGTGCGCCGACTCGAGCGCCTCGGCGGCGGAGCGCAGCAGGCCCTCCGCCGTCAGCAGCCGGGTGTGGATCCGGCCGACGACGCCCAGCACCTCGGGGTCGGTCGCGGCGTCCTGGCCGAGCGCGTGGAGGCTGGTGCGGGTGCGGGAGCGCACGACCGCGGTCGTCTCGGCGAGCACGCTGCGGGCGATGCCGACCAGGTTGGCGAGGTGCACGACCTGCACGAACGAGTCGAGCCCGCGCAGCGCCTCCTTGAACCCGCCGACGTCGCCGTGCGGCTCCACGGGCACGTCCTCGAACAGCGTCGTGCCGCTGCCGGTCTGGCGCTGGCCGAAGCCGTCCCAGTCGTCGACGTGGGTCACGCCGGGGTGCCGCGCGGGCACCACGACGAAGCTGCGACGGTCGTCCTCGTGCACCACGGCGGCGCGCACGTAGTCCGCGAACCGGGCACCGGTCGAGTAGAACTTGCGGCCCGAGACCAGCCGCGTGCCGTCCGCCGCCACCCGCAGGCGGGTGGTCGTCGGTTCGGCGCCCGGCGTCGTGGAGGGCTCGGACTGCGCGTTGCCGAAGACGGACCCGTCGGCGACGGCGGCGAGCCAGTGGCGCCGTACGTCGGCGTCGACCTCCTGCCGCAGGATCTCCGTGGTGGTGAAGTGGCCGCGCCAGATCTGCGGCAGGTTGGAGTCGGCCTCCCCGGCCTCCGCGAGCAGGTCGAACAGCGTCGGCAGGTCGACCCCGAACCCGCCGTGCTCGACGGGCACCCGCAGCCGGCCGAAGCCGGCGTCGGCGAGGGCCTGCACGCCGGCGTACGGGTGCTCCCGGCGCAGGTCGCGCTCCCCGGCGCCGACCGCGAGCTCGGCGAGCACCGCACGGATCCGCGGCAGCGCCTCCGCGAGGGTCGCCGGCTGGCCGACGGTGGACGGGCTGACGGGGCTGGTGGTCATGACGCTGCTCCTGGGGTGAGGGCGCGGCCGGCGATCGCGTCGAGCAGCCGCTCCGTGTAGAGGTCCGCCGGCGCGGAGAAGACCCGCTCGGTCGGACCCTGCTCCACGACGCGGCCGTGCTGCATGACGGCGACCCGGTCGGAGATGGCCCGCACGACGGCGAGGTCGTGCGAGATGAAGACGTAGGTCAGGCCCCGCTCCTCCTGCAGCCGGCGCAGGAGGTCGAGGATCTGGGCCGCCACCGAGACGTCGAGCGCGGAGATCGGCTCGTCGAGCACGACGACCTCCGGCTCGAGCACCAGGGCGCGCGCGATGGCGACCCGCTGGCGCTGTCCGCCGGAGAGCTCGCGCGGGTGGCGCCGCGCGAAGTCCGCCGGCAGTGCGGCCGCCTCGAGGGCCGCGACGACGCGCTCCTCGTGCTCGCGGCGGCGCTGCGCCCGCCGGGCGGGCACCCACGACGACCGCGGCGCGAACGAGCGCAGCGGCTCCTCGACCACGTCGTGGACGTCGAACCGTGGGTCGAACGAGGCGAACGGGTTCTGGTAGACGATCTGCACGCTGCGGCGCAGCGGACGGAACGCGGCCCGGTCGAGGTGGGTGACGTCGGTGCCGAGCAACCGCACCGACCCGGAGGTCGCCTCCGTGAGGCCGGTCAGCACGCGGGCCGTCGTGGACTTCCCGCTGCCGGACTCGCCGACGATGGCGAAGGTCTCCCCGCGCCGTACGTCGAAGGAGACGCCGTCCACGGCCGCCAGGTCGCCGTAGGTCTTCGTCAGGTCGCGCACCTCGACCACCCGGTCCGCCGGGGCCGCGGAGCGCGGCTCGCGGCGGGTCACCGGTCGGCGCGACGGCACGGCGTCGAGCAGGCGGCGCGTGTAGTCGTGCTGCGGCGACGCGATCACCTCCGCCGTGGGTCCGACCTCGACGAGCCGGCCCTCGTGCATGACGCCGATGAGGTCGGAGCGGTCGGCGGCGACGCCCAGGTCGTGGGTGACCAGCACGACCGCCGTGCCGCTGCGGCGGCGGAGGTCGTCGATCAGGTCGAGCACCTGCTTCTGCACCGTCGCGTCGAGGCCCGAGGTGGGCTCGTCCGCGATGATCAGCGCGGGCTCCACCGCGATCGCGGCGGCGACGAGCACCCGCTGGCGCATGCCGCCGGAGAGCTCGTGGGGGTACTGCCGCACGCGACGCTCCACGTCGGTGAACCCGACGAGCTCGAACAGCTCGTGCACCCGACGGGCCCGGGCATCGGCGTCGAGGTCGGTGTGGAGCAGCAGGACGTCCTCGACCTGCGCGCCCACCCGGCGTACCGGATCGAGCGAGACCGTCGGGTCCTGCGACACGAGACCGACCGCGCTGCCCCGCACCGCGCGCCAGCCCTTCGGCGTCAGGTCGGTGAGCACCTGGCCGCGGAACCGGATGCGGCCACCGACGACCTCGCCGTTGTCGGGCAGCAGCCCGAGCACGGCGTGACCGGTCGTGGTCTTGCCGGAGCCGGACTCGCCGACGAGGGCGAGCACCTGCCCCGGCGCCAGCTCGAACGACACGTCGTGGAGCACCTGACGGGTCGTGCGGCCGACGCGGTAGGCGACGGAGAGTCCCTCGACGGAGAGCAGCGGCCCGTGCTCGGGGGTGGCGGTCATCGGGCGCTCCGCTTCGCGAGGTGGCGGGAGATGTGGTTGGTCGCCAGGACGACGGCGACGACGGTGAGACCCGGGTAGAGCGTCAGCCAGCCGCGGGTCGCGATGTAGTTGCGGCCGTCGGCGACGAGGCGTCCCCACTCGGGGTCCGGCGGCTGGGCGCCGAGGCCGAGGAAGCTCAGCGACGCGATCCAGATGATCGCGATGCCGAACTGCACGGTGATGAGCGAGAGCGTCGGGGCGATCGAGTTCGGCACGACGTGGCGACGCAGGATCGCGAGGCTGGAGGCACCGCTCGTGACGGCCGCCTCGACGTAGGTGCTCGCCCGGGCCTTCAGCACCTCGGAGCGGATGAGGCGCGCGAACGTGGCCGACGACGTGAGCCCGACCGCGATCGCGGCCTGCACGATGCCGAAGCCGAGCAGCACGACGAGGGTGATCGCCAGCAGGAAGCCGGGGATCGAGAGCACCACGTCGATGACGCGCATGACGACGGTGTCGACGAACCCGCCGAACCAGCCGGCGACGGACCCCGCCAGCGAGCCGACGATCACGCCGACCGCGACGGCGATCGCGGAGCCCGACAGCGAGGCGCGGGCACCGTGGACGACGCGGGAGTAGACGTCGCGCCCCAGGTTGTCGGTGCCGAACAGGTGACCGTCGCCCGGGGGACGCAGGTTGTTCGCGGGATCGACGGCGACGGGGTCGTAGCTCGTGAACAGCTGCGGCACGATCGCCCACAGCAGCACGAGGCCGACGACGGCGAGCGCGAGGCCGAGGCTCCAGTGCGCGCCGACCCAGCGGAGGGCGGCGAGCGCGCGGGCGCCGGCGGTG
>DASWYU010000131.1:0-2190 GCA_036404795.1 Nocardioides sp.
GTTGCGCACGACGAGCGGCGCATCGAAGGCGACGACGACGTCTCCCGCGACGTACGGCGCCACGACCGCGTCGATCTCGTCGTCCGTGGTGACGGCCGCGGTGCTCAGCAGGCGCCCGCGCTCGTCGAGGACCGCGATGCCGGAGGGGGCGCGCTCGCCCCACGCGAGGTCGACGCCGACGAGGTGCATGGGCACAGCCTGCCAGTCCCGGGACATCGCAGGGCGTCAGAGGCGACGACGGACGGCGCGCGCCACCACCACCGCGACGACCACCAGCACGATCGCCACGATGAGCAGCTCCGGGTGACCGCCCCACACCGCGGACAGCACGGCGATCCCGACGGTCACGTAGATCGTCGCCCAGATCGCGGCCCCGGCGAGCAGCGCCGGCACGTAGCGCCGCAGCGGCATCCGCAGCACCCCCGCCGCCACGTTGACGGCCGTCTGCACGCCGACGGTCAGGAAGCAGAGGGTCACGGCGGGCGCGCCGAACCGCCGTACCGTGCTCTCCGCTCGCGCCACCTCCGGCCGCGCGAGCAGCCGCGCGGCGCGCTCGTTGCGTCCCGACGCGCCGCGGAGACCGCGGCCGAGGCCGTAGGTCGCGCCGCCGCGCAGCGTGGCGATCAGCCACAGCAGGCCGAACGCGATCGCGACGGGCTGGTCGGAGAACACGGGAACATCGAACCAGCAGGGCCCGTACGGCGACGCGCCGGGCGGCTACGACGGGTCCGGCATACTCGACGACGATGTCCGCCCCATCCACCCCGCCCGGCCCCGATGCCGGGGAGCCCACCGAGAAGCCGCGCGTCGAGCTCGATTGGGTGAAGCTGGTCGCGGGAGCCCTGGCCGCGGTCTCCTCCGCGTTCCTCCTCTCCACCCTCGGCGCCGTCGGCACGCTCGCCGGTGCCGCGCTCGGCAGCGTGATCGCGTCGATCAGTGCCAGCCTCTACTCGACGTCGCTCGAGCGGAGCCGGCGCAAGGTGCTCGAGGTGCAGGTGCCGCTGCGGCGCCGCCCGGGCGACACGACGACGATGGTGGTCGACACGCCCGCCGCGGACCTGGCCGAGCCCGAGGAGCCGGTGGAGCCGGCGGACCCGCGGAGCATGCCGACGATCAGCATCCCCGTGGTGTCCGGCGCGCCGGAGGCCGTGCCGGCGGGGGCCCCCGAATCGGCGACCCCGGCCCCGGCCCGCGAGGGCTCCCTGCTCGCCGCGGTGCCGTGGCGCACGGTCGCGCTCTGGGCGGGCGGCCTGTTCCTGGCGGCGATGCTGGTGCTCACCGTGGTCGAGACCGTGGTCGGCAAGTCGGCCGCGGACATCACCGGCGGCTCCGACGGCGGTTCGCGCACCTCGTTCGGCCAGCTGGTCGGTGGGGGCTCCGGCGGGTCCGGTGACACGGACCCCGACCCGACGCCGCAGCCGACGACCGACGGGACCTCCGGGACGACCGGCACGGGCGAGCCGACGTCGACGGGTACCGACGAGCCGACCACGGCGACGGACGAACCGACGACGAGCGCCCCGACGTCGTCCGCGACCAGCGCGCCGACGAGCAGCGCACCCGCTCCGTCCGCGCCGACCACGCAGCCGGGAGCGACGGGCACCTCGGCGCCCTGACCTGCGCCGCTGCGGCCCCTCAAGGGGTCGTCAAGATTGGGTCAGGGTCGCGCGCGCCCCCTCGTGGGGCCACTCTTTCGGGCGGATCATGGGTCGCGGGAAGGGAGACCCACATGAACATCGACGACGCAGCGGTCCAGGCCTGGGCGCCGGGCCTCGTGGACGCGACCACGCACCTGCCGGCCGACCGCCGGGTGTGGCGCATCAACCGCTCCGGGGTGCGCGGCCTGCTGGCCACGTCCTCGGCCGGCGTGACCTGGACGGAGCAGGGCGGCCTGGTGACGCGCCCGTTCGACGAGGTGACCGCCGTCGAGTTCGTCGGCCTCAACGGCGTCGTCCTCCACGTCCGTGGCCTCATGCCCGCGCGGCTCACGTTCCCCGACGTGCGGGACCGCGACCTGTTCGAGCAGGCGATGTACGCCGATCGCGCCGCCGTCCGCCTGATGTCCGGGCAGGCGGTGCCGGTCGAGCAGAGCGTGCCGGTCGCGATGCCGGTAGCTGTGCCGGTGGCGGTGCCCGTCGCTCCCGTGGCGGTGCCGGTCGCTGCGGCGGTCGTCCCCGAGGTGCCGGTCGC
>DASWYU010000132.1:0-1856 GCA_036404795.1 Nocardioides sp.
GTGTTGGTCGCGACCCAGGCCAGGCCGTCACGGATCCGCACGGCCGCCGTCATCAGGTCGCGCCACGGGACGTCCGGGCCGTACCCGGTCGCCAGCGCCACGGCGTCGTCCGTCGCGCCGACCGGCTCGAGCCCCTCCGCACGCAGCGCGTCGTGCAGGCCCTGCGCTCCGACGGCGACGACGGCCGCGCCTGCGCCGTACCGCTCCCGCAGCACCCTGGCCGCCGCCTGCGCCGACGTCACCACGTCGGACGTCCCCGCAGGCACGCCCACCTCACGCAGGTGCTCGGCAACAGCCTCCGGAGGACGGGACGCGTTGTTGGTGACGAACGCGAGACGAGCCCCGCGCTCGCGCGCCGCCCGCAGGGCCGGCGCCGCTCCCGGCACACCGTCGCGCCCCACGTAGACCACCCCGTCGAGGTCGAGCATCACCAGATCGTGCTCGTCCACCAACGCCCCAGGAGTCGACTCCAGCACCACGCTCCCCTTCCGACGACCTTGCCGCTGCACCCTACGATGCAGCAGTGGACGCAGCCGACGAGACCGCCGCCGAGGCGGTCGGCGGCCCACTCGACCTACGGCCCTTCCCCGCGACGCGGCTGTCTCCTGCCCGTGTGGGCGACCCGGCCTCGGCCCGACTGCTCGCCCGACCGCACCGCGCCGTGACCGAACGCATCCAGCGCTGGCGACGGCTCGGCAACCTGAGCCAGGACGACGAGCCCGCGCTCTACGTGCACGAGTACAGCAGCCAGGGACTCACGGTCCGGGCACTCGTCGGTCTCGCCGATCTGGCCCCGAGTCTCGACGATGCGGCGGATGCGGTCATCCGCCCCCACGAGCACGTCGACCGGCGTCAGGCGGCCGAGCTCGCCGGACGGATGCGCGCCATGCGCGTCAACCCGGCACCGCTCCTCCTGGTGCATCGCGCCTCCGACGACGCGCGCACGGCGGTCGCCACCGCCACCGACTGTCCGGCCGACGCCGACTTCGTCGACCGGGCCGGTCAGCGCCACCAGTTCTGGCGGGTCACCGACCCGGCACACCAGCGACGTCTACGCACGGCGCACCGCGACGCCCTCCTCGTCGTGGCCGACGGCCACCACCGTCTGGCCGCGTACCAGCAGCTGCAGCGCACCGAGCCCGGCACGGGCTGGGAGCAGGGCCTCGTCATGATCGTCGACCAGACCGCCACTCCCCTGTTCCTCGGGGCGATCCATCGCGTCGTCCGGGGGATCGAGCCCGATCAGCTCGTCGACGCTGCCCGCCGTACGGCGCCGGACCATGTGCGCGTCCTCGACGCCGACCAGAAGCTGCAGGCGCTCGACCCGCACACGATGGTCGTCACCGACGGTGAACGAGCGTGGTCCGTCCGCGTCGGCGATGACCAGCTGCCCGTCGAGGTGCTGCACGCCGAGATCCTCGGCGCGCTGCCCGCACACTCACTGGAGCACCACCATTCCGCGGAGAGCGCGCTGGCGCGCCTCACGTCGCCGGCCCGTCAGGACGAGGCACGCACTGTCGTCCTCGTCCCCACGGTCGGGTACGACGCGCTCGCCCGCACCGTCGCAGCCGGCCACCGACTGCCGGAGAAGGCGACGTCGTTCCAGCCGAAACCCAGCATCGGCGCCATCATGCGCACGCTCTGAGCCGTCCCTGAGTATCCAAGTGGAGCGGGACAACGAGCAGAAATAGCAGTAGGGGTTGTCGTGACCGATTGGTCACGACAACCCCTACTAGAAGAAATGTCCGGCGGCGTCCTACTCTCCCACGACCTCGCGATCGCAGTACCATCGGCGCTGAGAGGCTTAACTTCCGGGTTCGGAATGGGACCGGGTGTTTCCCTCTCGCTATGACCGC
>DASWYU010000133.1:0-5665 GCA_036404795.1 Nocardioides sp.
GCCGGTCCTCCGAGGGCGCTACGGGTTCGGGCTCCGAGGCTGCTGCCGAGGCCCCCGCCGGCGCCGAGGGCTGACCCGCGCCGTACCCGCACCACCCGAACCCGCCCGGCACCCGCCGGGCGGGTTCGTGCGTTCCCGGAGGGTCGTCAACGGGCGGGTAGTCCCTGACGTTCCGGTCGCGACACGCCGAGAAACACGACCAGAACGTCAGGGACTATCCGCGGGGCGGGTCATCGTGCGGCACGCGCCACCAGCGCGGCGGCGACCTCGCGGTAGGCCGCGGCGCCCTTGGTCGAGCGCGCCGTCGCGAGGATCGACCGCCCCTTCGCCGGCGCCTCGGCGAACCGGATCGTCTTCGGGATCGGTGGCGAGAACACGTCGAGCTCGAACGTCGCGGGGATCGACTCGAGCACGGCGCGGGAGTGCGCCGAGCGCCCGTCGAACAGGGTCGGCAGCACGCCCCAGACCTCGAGGCGGCGGTTCGTGAAGCGACGGACGTCGTGCACGGTGTCGAGCAGCTGGGAGACGCCGCGGTGCGACAGCGTCTCGCACTGGAGCGGGATGAGCACGCCGTCGGCCGCCGTCAGCGCCGCGACGGTGAGCACGCCGAGCGACGGGGGGCAGTCGAGGAGCACCCAGTCGTGCTCCACCTCGTCGTCGGAGAGCTGCTCGAGCGCGGCCTTGAGCACGTGCTCGCGCCCCGTGCGCGTCAGCAGCTCCGCCTCGGCCCGGGCCAGCTCGATCGTCGCGGGGAGCAGGTCGACGCCGTCCTCCGTGCCGAGGAGAACCTCTCGGGCGTCGAGCCCCTGGGTGAGCACCTGGTGCACGGAGAGCTCGAGGTCCTCGGGGTCGACGCCGAGCGAGAAGGTCAGCGAGCCCTGCGGGTCGAGGTCGACGACGAGGACGCGCTGGCCGAGCTCGGCGAGCGCCGCGCCGAGGGAGGCGACGGACGTGGTCTTCGCGACGCCGCCCTTCTGGTTCGCGATCGCGAGAACTGTGCCCATGGCGCCCCATCATGCCCGAGCCCCACGGCCCTGCGGAGTGTGACCGGCATCATGGAGCCATGAGTACCCCCGACCCCGTCGCCCCTCCCGTCGCCCTCGTGACCGGGGGCACCGCCGGGCTCGGTGCCGTGTTCGCGGACCGCCTGGCGGCGCGCGGTCTCGACCTGGTCCTCGTGGCCCGCGACCCGGACCGGCTCGCCGCGACGGCGGCCGGGCTCGCGGAACGGCACGGCGTGACCGTGGAGACGATCGCCGCCGACCTCGTCGACCGCGCCGACCTCGACCGGGTCGCCGCCCGCCTCGTCGATCGCGACCGCCCGGTCGAGTGGCTCGTGAACAACGCCGGGTTCGGCCTCAAGGACCGCTTCCTCGACAACGACGTCGAGGCCGAGCAGGCGATGCTCGACGTGCTCGTCACTGCGGTGCTCCGGCTCTCGCACGCCGCGCTGGGCGCGATGGTGGAGCGCGGCTCGGGCACCGTCCTCAACGTCTCGAGCGTGTCGGCGTTCCTCCCCCGCGGCTCGTACGGCGCGGCGAAGGCCTGGGTGAACCGCTTCGGCCTGTGGGCGGCGCAGGAGTACGGGCCGGCGGGCGTGCGGGTCACCACCGTCTGCCCGGGTTTCGTGCGCACCGAGTTCCACGGCCGCATGGGCGTGGACCGCTCCTCGGCGCCGGACGCGCTGTGGCTCGACCCCGCCGTGGTCGTCGACGAGGCCCTCGCCGCCGTCGACGCCGGCAAGGCCCTGGTGGTGCCGACGCGGCGCTACCGCGTGCTCATCGGCGCGGCACGGCTGCTCCCCGGCGGTGCGCTGCAACGCCTGCAGCGCCTGGGTCGCTGACGCGGGACCTCAGGGCCAGATCATCTCCGGGACGCTGCGCCCGGCCGCCGCGGCGGCGGAGGCCGCCGCCTCCAGGAGCCGCTCGAGCTCGTCGGGCGCCGTCAGGTTGCACCCGAGGTCGTGGTCGACCTTGCCGAGGCCGTGGTAGTCGCTGGACCCGGTCGTCACCAGGCCGAGCGAGCGGGCCACGTCGCGGAGACCGGAGCGGGCGGCGGCGTCGTGGTCCTGGTGGTCGACCTCGACGCCCACGAGCCCGAGGCCGGCGAGGTGCGCGAGCCCGGCCTCGTCGAGCACGCCGGGGTCGTGGCGCCCCCAGGGGTGCGCGATGACGGCTGCACCGCCGGCGTCGCGCAGCACGGCGAGCATCGTCTCGAGGTCGGCGGCCGCGCGGTCGGCGTACGCGGGTCGTCCCGGGCTGAGGTACCGGTCGAAGGCCTCGCCACGGGACACGACGTACCCCTTCGCCACGAGGGCGTCCGCGACGTGCGGGCGCCCGACGGCCGCCGTCGCTCCCGCGAGCCGCCGCACCTCGTCGACCGTGACGTCGAGGCCGAGCGCCTGCAGCCGCTCGACCATCCCGGGCACGCGGGCGTCGCGGCCGTCGAGGACGGCCCGCAGCTCGGCGAGCAGACCGGGGTGGGTCGGGTCGGGGAGGTAGCCGAGGAGGTGCACGCCCCGGCCGCGGAAGCGGGTGCTGATCTCCATCCCGCGCAGCAGTCCGATGCCGACCGCCCGCGCGGTGTCCGCCGCCTCGTCCCAGCCCGCGCTCGTGTCGTGGTCCGTGATCGCGACGACGTCGAGGCCGGCGGCGACCGCCGCCCGCACGAGCTCCGCCGGCGTGTCGGTGCCGTCGCTCACGCAGGTGTGGGCGTGGAGGTCGATGCGCACGGACCCGACTCTAGTGCCGCCACCGCCCCGCGGCGGCCTCCGACCTCACCAGACGGGGCGCTCCCCGCCGAACGGCAGCTCGACCAACGGGGGGCCGACGCCCGAGAGGTCCTTCAGGATCCAGTCGTCGCGCAGCAGCAGGATCGCGGAGGCCGGGCGGAGCACGATCCACAGCCACCGTCCGTAGGCCTCCCCGGCCACCACCGAGCGGTCGAACCGCTCGTCGGCGCCGCTCGTGGACACCGTCCACAGCGGCACGGCCTGGTGCCCGATCCGCACGCGGACGTCGGGCCTGCTGCCGCCCACGTCGTCGCCGGGGTCGGGTCCGGTGGTGCCCGCGCAGCGGGCGCCGAGCCCGACGCCCGGCTCCTCCGCGACGACGATGACCTCGACGGGCCCGTCGAGGGCGCTCACCCCGCTCGCGCAGGTCATGGTCGCGCTGGCGGACGCTCGCCCCGGTGCCGCGCCCTCGGCTCCCCCCGCTCCCCCGCGGGACGAGTCCACGAGCGCGAAGTCGCTGACGTGCCACGCCGGACCGAGCGGCCAGGGCAGGTAGGTGGGGAAGGCGGGAGTACGGCGCAGGTGGTCCGCGAACGCGTCGTACGACACCTCCTGCGGGCGCAGCAACGGCGCCGTCGGCCCGTGGGCGTCACACGCCCACGTGCCCTGCCACTCCGTGACCGGTGACGTGCACCGGGGGCACCCCGCGACGAGCATGGCGCCTAACTTGCTGCGCGGGCGGGCGGGACGTCAAGCGTTCCAGCGCCGGATGACGCGCTGCTCGCGCTCGTGTCCCAGCTCCGTGAGGCGGGCGGTGTCGAGGCGGAAGAGTCGGCCGTCGGCGACGTCGAGGCCGAGCCAGCGGGCGGTGAGGGCGCGGAGCAGGTGGCCGTGGGCGACGAGCAGGACCTGCGGTCCCAGCCCCTCCTCCCGCGCCTGGCCCGCGCTGCCGCCCGCCGCGCGGAGCAGGTCGACGGCCTCGGCGATGACGGCGTCGCAGCGGGCGGCCACGTCCGCCGCGCTCTCACCTCCCGGCACCGGTCCTCCCCAGATCGTCCACCCGGGCAGCTCGTCGCGGATCTCGACGGTGCGACGGCCCTCGAGGTCGCCGTAGGCCCACTCGACGAGCCGGTCGTCCACGACCGCGTCGCCGAAGCCGACGAGCTCGGCGGTGCGGCGCGCCCGCAGGCGCGGGCTGACCCGGGCGGCCACGACGTCGAGGGCCGCGAGGCGGGGCGCCAGCTCGCGGGCCTGCTGCTCCCCCGTGTCCGTCAGCGGGAGGTCGGTCACCGACGTGTGCTTGCCCTCGCGGCTCCACGCCGTCTCACCGTGCCGCACGAGAAGAAGACCCATGCGGAGCAGTCAACACCAGGCCACCACCCCCCGAGGACCGTCAGGGGCGCGGGGCAGGATGGAGAGCATGCTCTCGGGAGACTCGCCCACACCCCGTCGGATCGCGGACGCGTACGTCGCGGACCTCGCCGTCCTCGACCCCCTCGTCAGCAGCGGGCTCGGCCTGCGCGAGCACGAGGACGATCTGCCCGACCACTCGCCCGACGGGGCGGCGGCGATCGCCGACCTCGCGCGGCGCACCCTCGCCGCGCTGGACCGGTGCGACGCGGGCGGGGCGGTGACGCTGGAGGACCCCGTCGAACGGCGGTGCGCGGCGCTCCTGCGCGACCGGCTCGGCGTGACGATCGAGGCCCACGACCGGGGCGAGCACCTCCGCGCGGTGCGCAACATCTTCGGCCCGCCGCAGGCGATCCGGAACGCGTTCACCCTCATGCCCACCGCGACCGACGACGACTGGGCCGCCGTCGCGCGGCGCCTTGCGCGGGTCCCGGCGGCCTACCGGAGCTGGGCCGACGCGCTCGACGAGGGACGGCGGCGTGGTCTGCTCGCCGCGGAGCGCCAGGTCACGACGCTCATCGGCCAGCTCGACTCGTGGCTCGACGTCGGGGGCCGGTCCTGGTTCCACGAGCTGGTCGCGCCCGGCCCGGTGGCGCTGCGCGCCGACCTCGACCGGGGTGCCGACGCGGCCGCCGGCGGCGTGGCCTCCCTCCGCGCGTTCCTCGTGGACACCTACCGGCCCGCCACGACGGGCGTGCCCGACGCGGTCGGCGAGGACCGCTACCTCTTCGCGACGCGCCAGGTCGCCGGGGCGACCATCGACCCGGCCGCGACGTACGCCTGGGGGTGGGAGGAGTTCCGACGCATCGACACCGAGATCCGCGCCCTGGCCGACGACCTGGTGCCGGGCGCGGGCCCGGTCGCCGCGATGCGGCACCTCGACGAGCACGGAGCCGCGGTCGAGGGCGTCGACGAGGTCCGGGCGTGGTTGCAGCGGATGATGGACCGGGCCATCGACGACCTGGACGGCACCCACTTCGACATCGCGGCCCCCCTGCGCCGGGTCGAGGCGATGATCGCGCCGCCGGGCAGCGCCGCCGCGCCTTACTACACGCGCCCGTCGCTCGGGTTCGCCCGGCCGGGCCGCACGTGGCTGCCGACCCTCGGCCGCACGCGGTTCCCGGTCTACGACCTGGTGAGCACGTGGTACCACGAAGGCGTCCCCGGCCATCACCTCCAGCTCGCGCAGTGGGTGCACCGCGCCGACGACCTCTCGACCTTCCAGGTGTCGGTCGGCTCGACGAGCGGCGCCACGGAGGGCTGGGCGCTCTACGCCGAGCGGCTCATGGACGAGCTGGGCTTCCTCGGCCCGGAGGAGCGGATCGGTTACCTCGACGCCCAGCTCATGCGGGCCGTCCGCGTCGTCGTCGACCTCGGCATGCACCTGGGCCTCCGCGCGCCGGCCGACTCCCCCGTCGCGCCCGGCGAAGTGTGGTCCCCGGAGACCGCCCGCGCGTTCTTCGCCGCCCACACGGGTCGGTCGGGCGACTTCGTGGACTCGGAGATCGTGCGCTACCTCGGCTG
>DASWYU010000134.1:0-11465 GCA_036404795.1 Nocardioides sp.
GCCGCGACGCCCGGGACCGGCGCGAGGTCGGCGGCGGCGACGGCGGCCCGGAGCGCGTCGTACTCGCTGCGGATCGCCTCCGGTGTCACGTCCTCGTCGCGCTCGAGCAGGATGCCGGGGACGGGGAGGCCGCGGTGGCGGTACGCCGCGACCAGCGTGGTCACGAGCGCCAGGACCGGCGGGGTCATGGGGTGCGCGTGGGTGTCGAGGTAGAGCCCGTCGGGCCGCTCCTCGCCGCCCGCGACGTGCACGTAGGCGACCGCCTCGAGCGGGAAGCGCAGCAGGTCGGCGACCGCGTCGGTGCCGCGCGCGGTCGCGCTGGCGTGCAGGTTGGCGACGTCGAGGACGAGGTGGCAGCCGGTGCGCTCGACGAGCGCGGTGAGGAAGTCCGGCTCGTCGATCGTGTCCTCGGGCCAGGTGAGAAGTGCGGCGATGTTCTCGACGGCGAGCGGCACGGGCAGCGCGGCCTGCGCGGCGCGCACGTTCTCGACGAGCACCTCGAGGCTGTCGGCGGTGCGGGGCGGCGGCAGCAGGTGACCCGCCTCCAGCACGTCGCCGTGCAGCGGGTCCGGGGTGCCGGCCGCGCGCACGAACGCCACGTGCTCGCTGACCAGCGGGGCGTCGAGCGCCTCGGCGAGCGCCGCGAGGTGCGCCAACCGGCGCGGGTCGGGCAGTTCGGCGCCCGCGAGGCCGAGGGTCACGCCGTGCGGCACGAGGGTGACCCCCGCGTCGCGCAGCGCGACGAGCTCCGTGGGGAGCCGTGCCGGGTCGACGTTCTCCGCGACCACCTCGGAGAAGGAGAGGGCGCCGTCGGCGGCGTACGACGCGAGCATCCCCGCCACCGGGCGTCGCCAGGCGACGGCCGTGCCGGTGGGAGCTCCGCGGAGCGCGCGCTGCGTCATGCGCGGCAGTGTGCGCTCCCGGGTCGGTCGCCAAACCGGGGGTGATGGCTCCCGTTCAGTCCTCGGGCCAGGTCTCGACGAGCCGGCCGAGCGGGAGGTCGCGGGCCGCGTCGCGGGTCGCGGCGGGCACGAGGCCGCGCTCGACGAGGACGGCGAGGGCGGCCTCGCGGTCGGCGAACGAGGTGGCTCGGTCGCGGGCGGGCAGGTCGCGGACGAGCTCGGCGATTGCGTCCGGGGCGGGTGGGTGCGGGGCGTCCCGGATCACGGTGGGCGGACCCTGCGACGCGGCCCGCGAGGCCGTGAGCAGGAGGACCACCACGACGAGGCAGCCGGCCCAGGTCAGGTGCATCGGCAGGGCCGTGGTGCCCCACGGGTCCGCGCCGCGCTGGGGCAGGACGATCGCGGCGAGGGCCGCGCAGCCTCCGGTCCACGCCAGCAGCCCGGCGGTGGCGACGGCCCGCCAGCGACCGGCGCGCCACCAGTGGACGGCGGCAACGAGCGGCATCGCCGCCGTGACCCAGAAGCAGACGCGGGCGAGGGTGAGCTGCGTCCCCGGAGCGAAGCCGTCGGAGGTCGTCGGGAGCGTGCGGCCGCCGCTCAGCGGCACGTCGCCACCGGCCAGGAACACGGTGAGTCCGGCGAGCGGCACGAGGAACGCCGCGAAGGACGCCCCCTCCGCGAGACGCTGCACGGCCGGCGACGGCGCCGCCGCGTCGGACCGCACCCGCCGGCACCCGAGCCGGTGCACGAACGGGTGCCCGTGGCGGTGGAGGACGTGCGCCTCCAGGAGCCGGGCGCCCGCGGCGTCGGCGGGCACGGTCCGGGCCCAGGTGGCGGCGTCGGGCGGCGGGATCACGGGGTCTCCTCGTCGGGGGGCGACGGCCGCCAGTCTGCCCGGAGGCTGTCGGACCCCGTCGCTACGGTCGGCGCATGCCTCCGCGTCGTACGCCCGCACCCCGCATCGCCACCCCCGCTCTCGGGGCGCTCGTCGCCGGCGACCCCGCCGACCTCCGCCCCGACGCGATGCTCGACGGCGTGCGTCTCGCGGAGCTCCGCCTCGGGTCGCTGGACCTCGCGGGCGCGCGGCTCATGGAGTCGCAGCTCGACGACGTGCGGGCCGAGGAGGCCGACCTCGGAGGTGCGCGCCTCGCCGACGTCGCCCTCGACCGCGTCGACCTCACGGTCGTGCGCGCCGCGCGCGGCCAGTGGCGCGACGTGCGGGTGTCGGGGCGGATGGGGGCGCTGGAGGCGTACGACGCGGCGTGGCGCTCCGTCCACCTCGTCGGCTGCAAGCTCGGCTTCGTCAACCTGCGCGGGGCCGAGCTCCTCGACGTCGCCCTGACGGACTGCGTCGTCGAGGAGCTCGACCTCGTCGGTGCGCGGCTCACGCGCGTGCGGCTCGACGGCACCACCCTTGGCCGCCTCGACGTGCAGCAGGCCCAGCTGAAGGACGTCGACCTCCGCGGCGCGCGGCTCGACGACGTCGCCGGGGTGCGCGACCTCCGCGGCGCCACCGTGACGCCTGCCCAGCTCACCGAGCTCGCGCCGCTGCTCGCCGCCGAGCTCGGGCTGCGCGTCGAGGACTGAACCGCCGGTCCCCGTCAGGTCCGCTCGACGGGCAGCCAGAGCCGGCAGTCCCCGGTCGGCGCCTCCTCGGTGCCGTCCAGCTCGACCGTCAGCAGGGACGGCCCGGGGCGTGCGCGGTAGGGCTGCGACGGGAACCACTCGGTCGCCGTCCGCGCCCACAGGTCCTGCAGGGCGTCCGGGAACGGGCCCGACGAGCGGAACACCGCCCACGATCCGGCCGGCACGTCGATCACGTCGAGCGCGACGCCGGCGGGGAGTCCGGGGACCTCCGCGGGCGTGCCGAGCGCCACGGCGATCGCCTGCTGGTAGGTCAGCTCCGTCCCCTCCCGGCCGTCCGGGTCGACGCCGTCGCTGACGGCGACGACCCCGGCGGGCCCGACCTGCTCGGACTCGCCCTCCGCCCGGGCCTCGGCCGTGGCGGCGAGCGCGTCGGTGGTGCCCGGCGGCAGGCCGCGCAGGAACGCGGCGATGTGGGGGTTGATCCCGCGGTGGACCAGCGGCACGCGCGCGCTCGGCCCGAGGAGGCGGAACGCGGGCTGCTCGACGACGTGGACGTCCATGGGTGTGCTCCCTTCGACGGTGAGGTGGAAGCGGAGGACGGGCTGCGACCGCAGGGGGCCGCCGTCGCGCCGGACGTCCGCCGGCCGCGACCCGTGCACCGCCCGGAACGCCCGGCCGAACGCCTCCGACGAGCCGTAGCCGTGGCGCACCGCCACCGCCAGCACCTCGTCGCCGGCGATCAGGTCGGCCGCCGCGAGCGTCATGCGCCGCCGCCGGACGTAGTCCGACAGCGGCATCCCCGCGAGCGCCGAGAACATCCGCCGCAGGTGGTACTCCGACGTCGCCAGACGACGCGCCAGCACCGGTACGTCGAGCTCCTCGCCCGGCGTCACCACGACGGCCTCGACCCGGGCGACGACCTCCGACAGCTCCGCGATCACGACCCCTCCTCCGCCCCGGGCGTGGCTCCCACGCCCTCGGACGCTCCCGACGCTAGGTGGGGCGGCACCCCGCGGACCCGACCTCCGGTGCCGGATCTGATCGGGCGCCGGGCCGTCGACCGCCCCGCATTCCCGACGACCGTCCCCGCATAGTCCCTGACGTTTCTGCTCGCGAAACGGCCAGAAGTGGTGCAGAACGTCAGGGACTATCCCGATCGGGTGCGGCTCGGGGGCGGAACGGAAGGCGGGTCGGGGGCGGGACGGGAGGGGCCGATCGGGGCCTCAGGCGGTCCCGTCCGTGCGGCGGTCGCGCGCGGCGGCGGCGAGCACGTCGGCGTCGGTGCAGGCGAGCGCGAAGGCGGCGATCCGGGCGCGGATCTCCCGGCCCAGCAGCCACTGCCCGATCGGCTCCGCAACCGGGCGCAGCCAGTCCGGCCGCACCGCATAGCTGTACTTCCAGGTCGCGAGGGTCCCGGCGATCGCCGTACCGTCGAGGACGCGGTCCTCCGGCGCGAAGCGCCACCCCCCGCCGAACGACGCGAAGAACCACGGCCCGCTCACCATGGTCATGCCGACGGAGGTGGGGGGTCGGTACGACGCGTACTCGCTCACCATGCGCAGCCCGACCCGGGCACGGGTGACGGTGCGGACGCCCTTGCCGGGCCGGTCGGCGTCGACGAGGTGCTGGCTCCGCACGAACGGGTCCCAGGCGAGCCGCACCGCGCCCGTCGTCTGGGAGACGGCGAACGCGGTCGCCGGGGTCACCGGCACCCACTGCGTGGCGCTGACCTGGGGCACGGCAGCGACCCCGGGTCAGAGACCGAACTCGGCGCGGCGGTCGGCCGGGACGAGGTCGAGGTAGTCGGGGTGCTTGGCCACGTAGCCCCGGAAGAAGGGGCAGAACGGCAGCAGCTCGCGACCGTCGGCGCGCAGCGCGTCGAGCGCGGCGACGGCCAGCTGCTTCGCGAGGCCCTGGCCGGCGTAGGCGTCGTCGATCTCGGTGTGGGTGACGGCGACGAGCGAGCCGCCGTCGCGGAGGCGGTAGTCCGCGAAGCCGGCGAGAGCGCCGGCGACGTGGACCTCGAAGCGGGACGCGTCGGTGTTGTCGACGACGGAGACGGCGGGAGCGTCGGTCATGGCCCCGACGCTACCTCTGACCTGGGCCGACGGAGCGGTCGCTCGCTTTTGGACGTTGCGGTCCCTCGTGACTTGCCCGTAACCAGGAGGCGGGCCGAAGGTTGTTTCCATGGCCCCCGTCTCACCGACTCCCGCGACCACGTCGTCGTACTCGATCACCATGCGTCTGCACACGACGCCGGACAACAGCCAGATCGGCACGGTCGCGACCGCGATCTCCGGTGCGGGCGGTGTCGTCACCGCCATCGACGTCGCGGAGTCCCGCCACGACCGCCTCGTGCTGGACGTGACCTGCTCGGCCTCCAACGCCGACCACTCGCAGGCCCTCGTCGACGCGGTCAGCGCGCTCGACGGCGTGACGGTGCACAAGGTCTCCGACCGCACGTTCCTGCTCCACCTCGGCGGCAAGATCGAGGTCTCCTCGAAGGTGTCGCTGAAGACGCGCGACGACCTGTCGATGGCCTACACGCCGGGCGTCGGCCGGGTCTCCCGCGCGCTCGCGGAGAACCCCGAGGACGTCCCGCGCCTGACCATCAAGGGCAACTCGGTCGCGGTCGTCACCGACGGGTCCGCCGTGCTCGGTCTCGGCAACATCGGCCCCGGCGCCGCGCTCCCCGTGATGGAGGGCAAGGCCGCGCTGTTCAAGCGCTTCGCGAACATCGACGCCTGGCCGATCTGCCTCGCGACGCAGGACACCGACGAGATCGTCAAGGCCGTCGAGATGATCGCCCCCGGCTTCGGCGGCATCAACCTCGAGGACATCTCGGCGCCCCGCTGCTTCGAGATCGAGGCCCGCCTGCGCGAGAAGCTCGACATCCCCGTCTTCCACGACGACCAGCACGGCACGGCGATCGTCGTGCTCGCCGCGCTGACCAACGCGCTGCGCGTCGTGGACAAGAAGCTCGAGACCGTGCGGGTGGTCGTCTCGGGTGCCGGCGCGGCCGGTACGGCGATCGTCGGCCTCCTCCTCGCCGCCGGGGTCAGCGACATCGTGGTCTCCGACAAGGTCGGCACGCTCGTCGGCGACGACGAGACCCTCCCGCCGGCGCAGCTCGACCTGGCGCGGCGCACCAACCCGCGCCAGGTGCGCGGCACCCTGCAGGACGCGCTCGTCGAGGCCGACGTCTTCATCGGCGTCTCGGCCCCGAACATCCTCCAGGGCGAGTGGATCAAGGACATGGGCCGCGACCCGATCGTCTTCGCCCTCGCGAACCCCGACCCGGAGATCGACCCGAACGTGGCGAGCCAGTACGCCAAGGTCGTCGCCTCCGGCCGCTCGGACTACCCGAACCAGATCAACAACGTGCTCGCCTTCCCCGGCGTGTTCCGCGGTCTGCTCGACGCCCGCGCCACCGAGGTGACCCAGGAGGCGCTGCTCCGCGCCGCCGAGGCGATCGCGCTCGTCGTCACCGACGAGGAGCTCAACCCGAGCTTCATCATCCCGAGCGTCTTCGACCCCGCCGTCCCGAAGGCCGTCGCCGCGGCCATCGCGGGCGAGGAGCACGCGAAGATCTGAGGCCCGCCGGTCGTGGCCCCAGCGAGACGTTTTCCGTCGCGCTGGGCCACGACTGTGTCCGGGGGTCTCAGTCGACTCAGGTCCCCGTCCGCGTGATGGTGCGCGGCCACCAGAACCGCTCGCCGAGGATCCGCACGATGGCGGGCACGACGACGGTGCGCACGAGCAGCGTGTCGAGCAGCACGCCGATGCAGATGACGACGCCGAGCTGGGCGAGCACGACGAGCGGCAGCACGCCGAGCACGGCGAACACCGCGGCCAGCAGGATGCCGGCGCTCGTGATGACGCCGCCGGTGGCGCCGAGCGCGCGCAGCACGCCCTCGCTGGTGCCGTGGCCGCGTGCCTCCTCCTGCGTCCGCGTGATGAGGAAGATGTTGTAGTCGATCCCCAGCGCGACGAGGAACAGGAACGCGAAGAGCGGCACGTTGCCGGCGAGGTTCTCGAAGCCGAGCAGACCGGTGAAGATCCACCAGGAGGCGCCGAGGGCCGCGCCGTACGTCGCGACCACCGTGGCCACGAGGATCACCGGGGCGAGGATCGAGCGCAGCAGCAGCGCCAGCACCCCGAGCACCAGCAGCAGGATGAGCGGCAGGATGACGAGCCGGTCGCGCGCGTTGCCGTCGGCCTCGTCGAGTGCATCGGCCGACGCGCCCCCGACGTGCGTGTCGTCGAAGCCGTCGAGCGCGGCCCGCAGGTCCACGACGGTCGCCTCGGCGGCGTCGCTGCCGGGGGTGCTGGAGAGCGTGACGTCGAGCTGGCTGACGCCGTCGCCCTCGTTCGTGACGCGCACGCCGTCGATGCCGTCGACGCCCTCGACCGCGGCGGAGACCTCGGCCGCGTCGGCGCGGGTCACGACCTGGGTGGGCTCGGCGGTCCCGGCGGGGAAGGACTCCGCGATCCGCTCGCTCGCGGTGATGGCCTCGGGGGTGTCGAGGAACTGCTCGGCGGTGCCGAGCCCGGCGGAGACCTGCGTCGTACCGGCCGCCAGGGCGATGAGCAGGAGGCCCGAACCGGCGACGTACGCCGCGGGTCGGCGCGCCACCACGTCACCGATGCGGCGCCACGTGGAGCGGCTCTCCGCGAGCACCGCGTCGCCGTGCTTCGGCGCCGTCGGCCAGAAGATCCAGCGGCCGAAGCAGACGAGCGCAGCGGGCAGCACGAGGAGCACGAAGACCGCGGCGACGGCGATGCCGACGGCACAGGCGATGCCGAGCCCGCGGGTGGTCGGCGTCAGCGAGAGGGCGAGGGTGAGCACGCCGGCGACCACCGTGAACGCGCTGGTCAGCACGGCCTCGGCGGTGTGCCGGAGCGCGACCCCCATCGCCTCGAACCGGTCCTCCCGGGACCGGAGCTCGTCGCGGTAGCGGGAGATGAGCAGGAGCGCGTAGTTGCTGCCCGCGCCGAAGACCAGGACCGACAGGATGCCGACCGTCGACTCGTCCCAGGCGACGTCGAGGAGCGCGAGGACGTGGGTGGCGAGGATGGCGGCGAGGCGGTCGGCGGCGCCCACGACCAGCAGGGGGACGACCCAGAGGATCGGGCTGCGGTAGGTCACGACGAGCAGCACGGCGACGACCAGGGCGGTGATCGCGAGGAGGCGCAGGTCGGCGCCCTCGA
Organism: Nocardioides sp.; assembly: GCA_036404795.1. GTDB lineage: Bacteria > Actinomycetota > Actinomycetes > Propionibacteriales > Nocardioidaceae > Nocardioides. Next base: position 7,701 of record DASWYU010000134.1, read on the forward strand.
AGACGGCCGCCAGGTCCGCCTGGATGCCCGCGGGCCCGGTGGCCTGGGCGGACAGCCCGTCGGGCACGTCGGCGTCGAGGCGTTCGCGGAGGTCGGTGACCGCGTCGGAGACCTCGGTCGCGGTCGACGCGTCGATCGGGACGATCGCGATCGCGGCGGTGCCGTCCTCGGCGGGCTGGAGCGTCGGCGCGCCGCCCGTGAGGTCGGCGACGAGGGACTCGAGCTCGGGGAGCCGGTCGGCGAGGTCGCCGTCGTCGTCGGCCGTGAACAGCACGACGGCGACGGAGCCGTCCTGCTCGGGCAGGTCCTCGGCGAGCTCGAGCGCGGCCGTGCTGTCGGCGCCGGCGGGCACGCTGTCGAGCGGCGTGCGCTCGCGCTCTCCCTCACCCGCGAAGCCGATGACGGCGCCGGCCAGGAGGAGGGGAAGCAGGGCGACGAGCCAGGCGGTGCGTCGTCCGACGACGACACCTCGGACACGGCTCAGGAGGTCGGACACGGCAGACTCCTCGGGGAACGGGCGGATATGCTTCACGAAGTTAATCACTAAGGCGGTGAAGGACGATGGCGGGGGAGCTCAGACCGGGGTGGCACGCGTCGGAGACGCTGGAGGCGCTGCGGGTGCTGCTCGATCGCGGCACGACCGTGCACCGCGTGGTCGCGCGCGGTGCCGGTCTCGGTGACCACGAGATGGCCGTGCTCCAGCACCTCGTGCCCGGCCCGGTCGGACCGGCCGAGATCGCACGGCGCCTCGAGGTCACCTCCGCGGCCGCGACGGGGATCGTGGACCGGCTCGTGGCGCGGGGGTACGCCGAGCGCCGGCCCCACGCCGCCGACCGCCGCCGCACGGAGGTGCACCTCACCGCGTCCGGCCGCGCCGAGGTGCGTAGCCACCTGCTGCCCATGTTCTCGGCGCTGGCCGCGCTCGACAGCGGGTTCGACGAGGCCGAGCGCGCCGTCGTCGCGCGCTACCTGCGCGGCGCCGTCGCGGCGTTGGACGAGGTCGCGGGGCGGGACTGACCCCTCAGGCCCGGCTCGCCGCCAACGCGGCGCCGACGATGCCGGCGGCGTTGCGCAGCTCGGCGGGCACGATCGGGGTACGCACGTCGATCAGCGGCAGGAACTTGTCGGCCTTCTTGCTGACGCCGCCGCCGACGACCAGCAGGTCGGGGGAGAACAGGCCCTCGAGCGCCCGGTAGAACACGGTCAGCCGGCGGGCCCACTCCTCCCACGAGAGGTCCTCGCGCTCGCGGGCGCTGTTGGCGGTCCAGGACTCGGCGTGGACGGCGACGGGGTCGCCCTCGCGCCGTACCTCGTCGGCGAGCTCCAGCCACAGGTGACCCAGCTCGGCGTTGGGCACCAGGGTTCCGTTGTGCACGAGCGCGCCGCCGATCCCCGTGCCGAGCGTCGTGACGACGACGAGGCCGGCGGTGTCGCGGGCCGCGCCGTACGTCGCCTCGGCGAGCCCCGCGGCATCCGCGTCGTTGAGCACGTGGACGGGTCGGCCCAGCGCGTCGGAGACGACCGCGGCGGCATCCGTTCCGATCCAGGCGGGGTCGATGTTGGCCGCCGAGCCGATGACGCCGTGCCGCACGATGCCCGGCACGGTGAGCCCGATGGGTGCGTCGCCGGGGAACGCGTCGGTGATCGCCTCGAGCACCACGGCCACGTTGTCCGGGGTCGACGCCTCCGGGGTGGGGATGCGCACGCGCTCCGCGGCGAAGGTGCCGCTCACGAGGTCCACGGGCGCGGCCTTGATCCCGCTGCCGCCGAAGTCGATGCCGAGAGGGAGGTGCATCGCCCCAGGCTATGCGCACCGATGAGTTCCGACCCCGGTGCGAGTCGAAGCGTCGCCGGGAAAAGCGGTCGACGTCGCACGCGCCGTACCGCTTCACTTCCCCACGACGAGCGACGAACCGAGGAGACCGGATGATCGAGGCACGAGGGCTCGTGCAGACCTTCCTGACGGGCCAGGGCAGGAAGAAGACCGAGGTGCACGCCGTCGCGGGCGTCGACCTCGACGTCGCGGAGGGCGAGGTCGTCGGGTTCCTCGGCCCCAACGGGGCCGGCAAGACGACGACCCTCCGCATGCTGACGACCCTGCTGAAGCCGACGGCGGGCACGGCGCGGGTGGCGGGCTACGACGTGGCGACGCAGGCGGTGGAGGTACGGCGCTCGATCGGCTACGTCTCGCAGGTCGGCTCGACGTTCTCGGGCGCGTACGCCGGGGACGAGGTCGTCGACCACGCGATGCTCTACGGGATGACGCGGCGGGCAGCGGTCGCGAAGGGCCAGGAGCTCTTCTCCCAGCTCGACCTCGACGGACTGTGGCGGCGGATGCCGAAGAACATGTCGGGCGGGCAGAAGCGGCGCCTCGACATCGTGATGGGCCTCGTGCACGAGCCGGGGTTGGTGTTCCTCGACGAGCCCACGACCGGTCTCGACCCCCAGGCGCGGGCCAACCTCTGGGGGCACATCCGGGGGCTCCGCGAGCGGCGCGGCGCGACCGTGTTCCTGACGACGCACTACCTCGACGAGGCCGACGCGCTCGCCGACCGCATCGTCATCATCGACAAGGGGAGCATCGTCGCCTCCGACACCGCCGACAACCTCAAGGCGCAGGTCGCCGGCGACCTCGTCGACCTGGAGGTCGCCTCGCTCGAGGCCGTCGCCGTGGCCGCCGAGCGTCTCGGTGCGATCGGCGAGGGTCTCGAGGTGAGCGAGCGGCACGTGCGGGCGCGGGTGCGGCGGGCGGGGCGCGCCGTACCGGGTCTGCTGCGCGACCTCGACGCCTCCGGCGTCTCGCTGGACTCCATCGAGGTGCTGCGCCCCACGCTCGACGACGTGTTCCTGACCCTCACCGGACGCTCGCTGCGCGACGCCGAGGCGGACACCCCGACCGACGACCCCGAGGCCCCCGAGTTGGAAGGAGCCGGCCGATGACCGCGCCCACCGTCCCCACCACCGCCGCCCCGCGCGGCCTGCAGGCCGTCGAGCCCAACGGGCTCGTGCGGGACTCGATCATCGTGTTCCGCCGCCAGATCCGGATGAACCTGCGCAACCCCGCGTGGGTGCTCATCGGGATCATGCAGCCGGTGCTCTACCTCGTCCTCTTCGGGCCGCTGCTCAAGCCGCTCGTCGGGTCGTTCGACCTGCCGACCGACAACCCGTACACGTTCCTCGTCCCCGGCCTTCTCGTGCAGCTCGGCATGTTCGGCGCGTTCTTCGCCGGGTTCGGGCTGATCGCCGAGTGGCGCGAGGGCGTCGTCGAGGCCGAGCGCGTCACGCCCGCCAGCCGGGCCGCGCTGCTCCTCGGCCGGCTCGCCCGCGACCTGGCGCTGCTGCTCGTGCAGGCCGTCATCCTCGTCGCGCTCGGGTTCTGGATGGGCATGCGCGGCGACGTGCTCGGCGTGGTCGCCGGCATCGTCATCACGCTCGCCGTCGGCGGTGCCTGCGCGGCCGCGTCGAACGCCCTCGCGCTCACGACCAAGAGCGAGGACGTCATGGCGCCGCTCATCAACATGGTGATGATGCCGGTGCTGCTGCTCAGCGGGATCATGCTGCCGATGACGCTCGGGCCGGCGTGGCTCGAGACCGTCAGCGACTTCATGCCGTTCCGGTGGGTGACCGACGCCGTGCGCTCGACCTTCATCGGCGACTTCGGGTCCAGCGGCGTGATGTGGGGCGTCGCCTGGGCCCTCGGCCTGCTCGTCCTCGGCGTCTGGTGGGGCACGTCGGTGTTTCGCAAGGAGAACTCGTAGGGGGTGG
>DASWYU010000135.1:0-7515 GCA_036404795.1 Nocardioides sp.
GCATCCCCGATGGAGCGATCGCCCTGATGACCTCGCTCGGGCTTGCGGCCTTCGTCGCCATGACCGGCCTTCATGCCGGGCCGATCTTCATCTCCGCGCTCCGGGAGGTGGGGCTCGGCCTGCTGCTCGGCGGCGCCGTCGTCGGCATCCTGCCGCTCGGTCGCCTGACGGAGCTGCGGGTGCTGGCGGCGCCCGTCTTCGGCGGTACGGCGGCACTCGTCCTGGTCTGGGACCCCGCGTCCGCGCGGCTCCCCATGGTGATCGGCATCGCCGCGCTGGCGGCCGCCGTCACGGCGGCCCTCGCCCGGGCGGCGACCGGCACCTCCGACGAGCAGCTGCGGGTCTGGATGTGGGCGGGAGGCGCTGTCTTCGTCGTCGCCGGCCTCGGCGCCGTGCTCGAGCTCCACGAACGGGTCGTCTGGGCGACCCTCCTGCTGCTGTGCCTGGTGGCGGGCCGGTTCGTGCCGGGGGTCGCCGTCGACGTACCGGACCAGACGCTCGTGGACCTCGAACGGCTCGCGGTGTCGGCGTGGTCGGCGCGCGACCGCACGACCAGCCGCCGCACCCGCACGATCATCCGGCGCCCCGCGGTCGAGGACGTCGTCGCGCGCGGCGCACGCCTCGTGGGTGCGGCCGCCCTCGCGGTCCTGGCGGTCTCGCTGGTCGCGGCGCCGCTCGTCCTGCAGACCACCCGGTTGCCGCTCGACCGGATCGGTGCCCCGGTGCTCGTCGCGCTCGTCGGCTGCACGCAGCTCCTCGTCGCGCGGAGCTACCGGCACACGGCCGCGCGGGTGCCGCTGCGGCTCGCGGGCCTGTGGTGCCTGCTGTGCGTGCTCGTGGCCGTCGTGGCCGAGCAGACCTGGTCGGGACGTCTCGGGATGGCGGCCGTCGTCCTCGGCGTCGCGGTCGTCCCGGCGGCCGTCGCGCTGGGCCGCGGTTGGCGCTCGCCGTGGTGGGGACGACGGGCCGAGATCGCCGAGGCCATGTCCGTCGCGTTCGCCGTTCCGGCCTTCGTCGTGACCGTCGGGGTTTTCCGCAGATTGTGGGAAATCGTGGGCTGAGGTGTTTACCGGTTCGGGCCCCGGGTACCACACGCCACCGTCCGGGTGGGCAGGGACCTCGCCCGAACAGTCCGCAGTACACGGTCAGCTCCTCGCGCGTCTCGGAACCGCTCGGGGGAGAAGGAGATGAGCATGTCGAACGTTCAGATCGGAGAGGGCAGCCTCTCCAGCGCGGCTCAGCTGGTCGCCGAGGCCAAGATCGACCTCGACCGCAAGAGCCAGACGCTCTCCAGCAAGATCCAGGGCATCGGTGCGCAGTGGGGTGGCCAGGGCGCCGCCGCGTTCCACCAGCTGCACAACGCCTGGCAGGAGAAGCAGCAGACGATCACCAACGCCCTCAACAACTTCGAGGCCTCGCTGCGTGACACCGAGACGGACTCCGTCTCGACGGACAGCACCCAGGCCGACACCTTCCAGTCGCAGTTCAACCGTCTCGGCTGAGCCGGGCCAGGACGAGGAGAGAGAACCATGAGCGGAATCCGCGTCAACCACGGCAGCCTCGAGGCCGCCTCGCAGGACCTGGTCAGCACCGCCCGCGGCATCGAGGCCCGCCTCGACCAGCTCGAGAGCGAGCTCTCGCCGCTGCGCAGCGAGTGGGAGGGCCAGGCGCAGCAGGCCTACCTCACCGCCAAGGCGCAGTGGGACACCGCCATCGCCGAGATGATCGCCCTGCTGGAGAGCACCGGCAACGCGGTCCAGGCCTCCAACCAGGAGTACCGGGCCGCCGACCTGCGCGGCGCCGACCGCTTCCCGGTCTGAGCCGTCGACGAGCCGCCCCGACCATGCGTGGTCGGGGCGGCTCGTGTGTCCGGGTGCGGCGTGGCCGCACCTCCCCCGGGTCGCCGTGCGGACGGCGGACCCACCGAGCCCGAGGAGGGGCCGCACGATGAGCCAGGCACAGGTCGGGACGTCCGGTCTGGTCCGTGTGACCGTGGCGTCGGGACGACGGCGGGTGGACCTGGTCCTCCCCTCGGCGGTCCCGGTCGCCGAGCTGGTGCCGGAGCTGGCCCGCAGCGTCGGGCTGCTCGACGCGGCGACGGTCCACGGGGGCTACCGCGTGGTCACCCGCGACGGCCGCACCCTGGCCCACGACGCCGGTCTGATGATCCAGGGCGTCGAGGACGGTGGCCTCCTCACGGTCAGCGCGGGCGTGGACGACGAGCCGCCGCGGGTCTACGACGACGTCGTCGAGGCGATGACGGACGTCGTGGAGCGCGAGCTGAAGCCGTGGGAGCCGGCGGCCGGTCGACGCACCGCCCTCGGAGCCGCGGCCCTGCTGCTGCTCGTCGGCGCATGGTCGCTGCTCATCCAGACCGACACCCTCCTCGCGGGCGTGGGTGCCGGCGTGATCGCCCTGGTGCTGGGAGCCGGGGCGGTCGTGCTCTCCCGCGTGCAGCGCGAGCGGCAGGCGGCCGTCGTGGTCGGCCTGCTGGGCGCGGCGTACGGCGGGGTCGCCGGCTACCTCGCCGCCGTCGAGTGGGACATCGCGGTGCTCACCGCGGTCGGGCTCGGCGTGCTCGGGGTCGCCCTGGTCGTCGTGGTCGGTCTCGAGGACGGCCGGCCGCTGCTGGCGGCCCCGGTGCTGCTGGGTGGCCTGCTCGCGGTCGGCGGCTGGTTCTTCGGCGTCACCGACTGGGACCCGGGGGCGGTGCTGACCTCCGTGCTGGTGTTCGTCGTCGTCGCCGGCAGCGTCTTCCCGTGGCTCGCGCTCAGCGCGACCTCGACCCGTGTCGACCAGCTCGCGTCGGTCGACGACATCCAGAACGATCCCGACGACATCGACCCGGAGCGGGTGCTCGCTGACGCGCGCACCGCCCACGAGATCCTCGTCGGCATCACGTCGGCCGTCGGCCTCCTCGTCGTGCTGGTCGCACCGCTGGCGGTGGGTCTCGGCGTGACCGGCACGGTGCTCGCGGTGCTCTGCTGCCTCGTCGTGATGATGCGGACGCGACAGTACCGCACCGGCCTCGAGGTCTTCGTCGGCCTCGGCACGGGCATCCTCGGCCTGCTCGTCACGGCGGTCAGCGTGCTGGTGATCCACCCCGACTGGCGGCCGAGCGCCGCCGTTGCGCTGGCGGTCGCGGGCGGGCTGGTGCTGCTGACCACGCTGGTGCCGGGCACGACGTCCGTACGGCGCGCGCGGATCGGCGACGTCGCCGAGACGATCTCGCTCGTGGCGCTCTTCCCGCTCCTGGCCCTCTCCGTCGGCGTGCTCGACAAGATCGGCGGCTGACGCGTGGCCACCAAGCGGGACCTGGTCGAGGCCTACGCCTTCAGCCGCCGCCGCCTCGTCACGGCCTTCGTCTCGGGCGCCCCGGGCGGTCGCGAGGTCGAGCCGAGCCGCCCCGGCCGCGCCATCATCGGCGGCATCGCGCTCACCGTGCTGGTGCTCGCCGCCGCCGCCGTCATCGGCTTCCTCAAGCCGCGTCCGGACGCGGGCTGGGCCGACAGCGAGGGCATCGTGCTCGCGGAGGGCTCGATCCAGCTCTACCTGGTGCAGGTCGACGAGGGCGGCGGCGACCCCGTGCTCGTCCCGATCGTCAACGCGACCTCCGCGCGCCTCATCCTCGGCTCCGACCTCGACCCGACGACGGTGCCGGAGGAGGAGATCAACAAGTACGAGCAGGTCGACGCGATCGGCATCCCCGAGGCGCCGGTCGCGATGCCGGCCGGTGACGCCCTGATCGGCACGGGCTGGACGTCGTGCACGGCCAACGGTGCCGGCTTCCGGGTGGCGGTGACGCCCGACGCCCCCGTCGAGGTCGACGAGCAGGCCGCGATGGTGGTGAGCAGCGCGGGGGAGTACTTCCTCCTCGCCCCGGGCCAGCCCGACGCCAACGGCACCACCCGCGTCTTCCGCATGCAGATCCCGTCGAGCGACCCGGCGGTGGTCGAGTCGCTCCTCGCCGCGATCGACGGTCCGGTCGCGGCCGACGTCGTGGAGGTGCCGCGCGACTGGGTCGACCTCTTCCCGGCGGCCCCGGCGCTCGACGCGAGCTCCTTCGACTTCGAGGACCAGCTCGCCCAGTTCGGCCAGCCGGTGTCCAGCGGGCTGACGCTCTCCAACGGTTCGCCGGCGCTCGTCGGCATGCTCGCGCTCGACCCGGGCGGCGAGGAGGTCGTCGTGACGGCCGACGGCTACCGCGAGATGTCCGACTTCGGTGCCGCGGTCTACCGCTCCGTGCCGGGCATCGGCGAGCCGTCGCGGGTCTCGGGCGACCTCGGCACCCGCTACAGCGACCCGGCGCCCAACGACGTGTGGCCGACCGACCTCCCCGACGTGCGCCAGGACGCGACGGTGCAGCAGCCGTGCGTCGTGCTCAGCACGCACGACGACGTGCCGCCCACCGTGACGCTCGCGCTGCGGCCGGCCGCCCCCGTGGCGGTCGAGGACGCGTCCCCCGGCGAGGTGGAGCCGTACGTCGAGCGCGGTGACGGCGCGGTGGTGCGGGTCGGAGGGTTCACTGACACGCGTGCCGGCGACGCCTTCCTCGTGGACTCCCAGGGCGTGCGCTACGCCCTGCCCGGCGACGCGCTCACGCAGCTCGGCTACGACCTGTCCGACGCCCCGGTGGTGCCGACCGCCTGGATCGAGCACTTCGGCTGCGGCGTCACGCTGACGCGCGAGGAGGCGCTCAAGCCCCTCGGGTCGACCTCCCAGGCCCAACGCACGTGCACGCCCGTCGCCCCGGGCGAGGAGCCGCCCGGCGAGGACGGCGGGGCCGGGGACGGGGCCACGGGGTGAGCCGCGCCCGGAGGGTGGCGGCACGCGTCGTACCGGTGCTCGGGCTGACGGCCGCGGCGGCCCTCGTGCCGCTCCTGCCCGGTGTCACGGCGCCGGCGGCCGCGGCGGTCCCGTGCCCCGACGGCCCGTCGCAGAACCAGGAACCGCTCGTGAGCGACGGCCCGTCGCCGCTGGCCTCCGACCTCGACTACACCTCGCTGCACCGCATCGCGCGCGGGGAGGGCGTCGGCGTGGCCGTCATCGACACGGGCGTCGCCGACAGCAACGCGTTGCAGGTCGCCGGCAGGGTGGACCTGATGGGCACGACGCCGACGACGGAGTCGTACCACGGCACGAAGGTCGCCGGGATCATCGCCGGTGGCGGCAGCGAGCCGGGGGTGGGCGTCGCGCCGGCGGCGGACCTCTACGCGGTGCAGGTCACCGACGTCGGCAGCGGCGAGAGCGGCGACGACGGTCTCGTCGAGCCCTCGGTGGCCGGCCTGGCCGCCGGCCTGCAGTGGGTGCTGGCCAACCACGCGAGCGGTGGCATCAAGGTCGTCAACGTCTCGTTGACCGTCGACGCGTCGCAGTCCCCGGAGATCGAGCAGCTCCTCCGCCAGTTGGCCGCCGTCGACGTGCTCGTCGTGGCGGCCCACCTCAACGTCGAGGGCGGCGACCCGCCGAGCCTCAACAACCGACCGGACGAGGACCCGGAGGACGCGGTGGCCTATCCCGCGGCGTACGACCTCCCCAACGTCCTCGGCGTCGCCTCCATGCCGGAGCTGGGCGCCCCGGCGTCGTCCTGGACGCGGCCCTCCTACCTGACGGACGTCGTCGCGCCGAGCAACGGCGCGCTGACGCTGCTGCCGGCGGGGGCGTGCGAGGTGCCGGGGTCGTCGTCGTACTCGACCGCCGCGGTCAGCGGCCTCGCCGCCGTCATGTTCAGCTCGGGCAACGGGTGGACGGCCGCGCAGGTGCGCACGCGGATCATCGCGACGGCGGGCGGGGTGACGGACGCGCCGAATGCGTACGGCGGCGCCGGCGTCGTGCAGCCCCTCGAGGCGCTCACCCGGGTGCTGCAGGTCGCCCCCGACGGCACGCTGACCCAGAGCAGCGCCCTCCCCGGCGAGAGCATCGAGGCCCGCGCGCCGCGGGCCCCCGAGGACCACCTCGCGGTCTCGCGCTCGGAGTTCCTGTGGTGGGGGCTGCTCGCCGGCGCGGCGCTCGCGCTGGCCCTCGTGCTCCGGCCCGCGACCAGCCTGCTGCGGCGTCGCCGCTAGTGCGCCGCTAGGGCAGGTACGTCGCCAGCAGGTCGGCCTCGCGGTGCAGCCGGGCGACGTCGTCGGGACGGTCGAGGGCGGCCAGCTCCGCGGCGGCGGCACGTCGTTCGTCGACCTGCTCGGTGACCAGCGCGACGAGGTCGTCGGGGGTGAGGTCGCGCCGTACGGCCTCGGCGGCGCCGACCCCCACCGCGGCGCCCGCGATCGGCCCGTCCCCGACGGGCGCGTCCGCGTCGACCGCGACGGCCTCCGCGTTGTCGATCGCGGCGATCATCGTCCGCAGCGCGCCGGCGGCGACGCGGTCGCGCTCGCGCATCGCGGCGACGAGGTCGGTCCGGAGAGCGGCGCGGAGGGTGTCGGGGGTCCAGTCCACGCGGCCCACCCTAGGGTCGGTGGGGTGCGACGCCTCCACCTCCCGATGGTCATCGACGACGACGCGTGGGTCGGTGACCCGATCGCGGTCCCGGTGGTCGAGCACCGGCGGCTCGGGCCCCCGGAGTGGCTCGCGGGGCATCCGTCCCCGTTCGCGACCGACCACGACGACGCGCTGCTGCTGGTGACGACGAACCGGGGGTTCTCGGACTGCGGGACCTCGGAGGACTTCACCGACCGCGCGCTGTTCGACCACGTGCCGATGGGCTACACGAGCCTCGGCATCGTCGAGAAGCGCGCCGTCGTGGCCGCCGGGGAGGTCGTGCGGTTGTGGCCGGGGCGGAAGACGACGGAGTACGGCGTCACGACCGTCGACGCCGACGGGACGCCGCTGTCGGCGGGGCGTACGACGCTGCTGTGGCACGCCCTCCAGCTCGCGGTGCGCTGGTCCGCGCTGCTCGGGGACCGGCCGCTGCTGGTGACCACCACCGTCGAGACGCGCGCCTGGCACTGAGGCCGGGACGGCAAGAGCCCCGCTCGGCAGGCACCGGGCGGGGCTCTCGTGGTGTGGCGGTCCAACTGACTCAACAATGGCACCAAGACGTCTGGGGTCGAGTAGCTGCGGTGGTGGCTGCTGGTGTGCCGGAGATACGAGAGGTTGTGCGACGTCGGCCGGCGCAACCTCGACAGAAGCAGAACCGGTTGCAGGCGGGTCAGGTTGCCTCGCTGGTGGCGGACTATGAGGCCGGGTCGACGATCGCGAGTCTGTGTCAGAAGTACGGCATCCGGCACGAGACAGTACGGCGGTGGCTGGACGTCAACGGGGTGGAACTGCGTACGCCGAAGATCGGTATCCCGAAGGATCAGATCGAAGAGGCGGTTCGGCTCCATGCCGAGGGGTGGGGATGGAAGCGGCTGGCGAAGCGGTATGGGTGCACCTGACTTGGGCCAGCCTGCACAGTTTTCGCGGGCTGCAAGGCGTTGACCTGCGGTGATGTTGGGGCGAGGTGTGTCGCCAAGGCACTAACTCGGGTCGATAGGATCGGTCGATGGCCTGGATCCGGCGTGTTCGCACGGC
>DASWYU010000136.1:0-13492 GCA_036404795.1 Nocardioides sp.
CGGGGCGCGGGAAGCGGTGGGTGTGCGGCCAGAGGCCGATGGGCTCGGCGAACGTGCCGCCCTCGCCCGGGTGCTGCACGGCGACCCAGACGGTGCGGTCGCCGTGGGTGATGAGCGGGCCGCAGGCCTCGGCGCCGATCGGCGTCGTCAGGAACGACTCGACCTTGCCGCGGTTGGGGCCGTCGACGGGCACGCGGAAGATGCCGTCGTTGGAGCCGATGACGTTGCCGTCGGTGGAGACCCAGAGGTTGCCCTTGGAGTCGAACGCGACGTTGTCGGGGCAGCTGATGGGGCTGACCTTGTTCTTCGGGAAACCCGCGAAGTAGGTCTCCGGCGCGGCGGGGTCGCCGCAGACGAGCAGGAGGCGCCACACGAACGTGCCACCGGTGTGGCCGCCGACCGGCTGCATCTCGAGCACGTAGCCGTTGCGGTTGCCCGACGCGGGCGTGAGGTCGGCGCCGGCCGCGGAGCGCACCATCGAGCGGGTCACCGGGTTGGCCTCGTCGGCGGGGTAGCTCGTGCCGCGGTTCGAGTTGTTGGTGAGCGCGGCGTAGACGCGGCCGTTGACGGGGTTGGGCTCGACGTCCTCGGGGCGGTCCATCCGCGTCGGGCGCATCTTGTCCGCGGCGAGACGGGTGTCGATGAGCACGTCGGCGACGCTCATGCCGGGCACGTTGCTCGTCGTGTCGGTGGTGAGCAGGATCCAGCTGCCCGTGCCGTCCCAGACGCCGTCCTCGAGCCCGTCGCCGGTGAGCTTCGCGACGTACAGCGCGCCCGTGCTCAGCAGCTGCTTGTTGTGGCGGCGCGACGCCGCGTCGGTGCCCTCGCGGTAGGTGTCCTTCGAGATGAACCGGTAGAGGTAGTCGCCCCGCTCGTCGTCGCCCATGTAGGCCACGACCTTCTTGTTCGGCGCGATCGCGATGTTCGCGCCCTCGTGCTTGAAGCGGCCGAGCATGGTGTGCTTCACCGGCGCCTCGTTCGGCGACAGCGGGTCGATCTCGACGACCCAGCCGAAGCGGTTCGGCTCGTTGGGCTCCTTCGCGAGGTCGAACCGGTCCCACGTGAGGTGCCAGCCGCGCTCGCCGGCGGCGGTGATGCCGTAGCGGCGGTACGACGCGGCGTGCGACGGCGGGATGGTGCCGGTCGTGCCGAAGTACTGGTTGAAGTTCTCCTCGCCCGACAGCACCGTGCCCCACGGCGTCGTGCCGCCGGCGCAGTTGTTGAGCGTGCCGAGGACGCGCCTGCCCGTGGCGTCGGCCGACGTCTTGAGCCGGTCGTGGCCGGCGGCGGGGCCGTCGACGGTGAACGGCGTCTCGCCCGTGATGCGGCGGTTGTAGGGCAGGCTCCCGGTGCTGCGCACCCAGTGGCCGGCCGTGGCGTTCGGCCGCTCGACCGCGAGGACGCTCATGCCGTGCGACACGAGAGCGATCCGGCGGATCTCGTCGTCGGTGTACTCGCCCGCGGGGAACATCAGCTCCTCGTTCGTGTACTCGTGGTTGCACACGAGCAGGGCCTTCGTCGTCGACAGGCTGATGACGCCGACGTAGTCGTTGTTGTAGCCGAACTGCTGCGCCGCGGCGGCGGGGGTCTGGCGGTAGACGTCGAAGGCGGGCGCGCCGGGCACGACCGGGTCGCCCCAGCCGGCGACGAGGTGGAGGCGGTAGCCGGCCGGCACGCTCAGCGCGTCGCGGCGGTTGGGGGCGACGGGGGTGAAGGCGTCGGTCGAGACCATCTTCCCCGGCACCGCGCCGGTGGGGGACCCGCCCGCGTCGTACCGGCCCGCGGCCGCCGCGGACGACGTCGCGAACCCGCCGACGACGATCGCGCCGGCACCGGCGACGGCGCCGCCGAGGACCGTACGGCGAGCGATCGCCGCCCGGATGACGTCCTGGACGTGCTCGTTGCCGGAGGTGTTCGGCTCGGGGTGGTCACAGGCGTTGCCGCAGCGGTAGAAGCAGGTCGCCCAGCTGCGGTTGCCGTGCGGGCCGCCCTGCGTCCGGAGCAGGGGGAGCAGGCGCCGGGAGGCGGGCGTCGCGGCGGTGGTGGGGCTGGTGGGCTCGCCGTCGGTCACGGCGGAAGAGGGCGGGGTGATCCCGTCGAGGTGCGTCATGGGGCTGTCGCTCCTTGCTGGCACGCGCGCCACGGAGGTCGTGACGGCTCCGCGGCAACGTAGGAGCGACGGGTCGGCCGCGGGCGAACCCGAGCCGACGATCGGGTGAACGTGGTCCGGGCGGACGGCGAACCGGGCCGGGGAAGCGGTCGGGGAGGTCCCTGGCTCAGGACGCGGTCGTCGCCTCGGTCGTCAGTCGCGCCTGGCGGCGGCGGTGCGTCGCCATCTCGGTGGTGAACACGGCGAGCGCGAACCAGACGAGCACGAAGCCGATCCAGCGCGTCGCCGGCATCTCCTCGCCGAACCAGACGAGGCCGAGCACGAACTGGAGGATCGGGGCCAGGTACTGCAGCAGCCCCAGCACCACCATCGGCACCCGCGTCGCGGCGCCGCCGAACAGGAGGAGCGGGATCGCGGTGATCAGTCCCAGCCCGGCGAACAGGGCCACCTGCTCCGGCCCCTCCGTGCCGAAGACCAGGGCGCCGGTGGCGGCCAGCCACGCGACGTACGCCCCGGCGAAGGGCGCCAGCAGCACCGTCTCGACGGCGAGGCTCTCCACCGCACCCACGTCGGCGGTCTTCTTGACGAGGCCGTAGGTGCCGAAGCTGAAGGCCAGGAGGATGGCGACCAGGGGGAGCCGGCCGTAGTCGACGGTGAGCACGACGACCGCGAGCGCCGCGATCCCGAGCGCACCCCACTGCGCCGGGCGCAGGCGCTCGCCGAGGATCAGCACGCCCATGAGCACGGTGACGAGCGGGTTGACGAAGTAGCCGAGCGACGTCTCCAGCACGTGGCCGGAGTTCACGCCGTAGATGAACGTCGCCCAGTTGACGCTGATCGTCGCGGCCGCGACGACGAGCAGCCCGAGGGTGCGGGGGGAGCGGAGCAGGGCGCGGACGGCGGTGGTACGGCGCAGCACCACCACCAGCGCCACCATCACCAGCGTCGACCAGAGCACGCGGTGGGCCAGGATCTCGACCGGACCCGCGGGCTCGAGGAGCGGGAAGTAGAGGGGGAAGACGCCCCAGAGCGCGTAGGCGCCGGCGCCCATCGCGAACCCGGCGCGCACGTCGCGGCTGCTCACCGCCCGATCGTAGGGCGCGAGACAGATGTCCACAACGTGGACAATGACGATCGGCGCATGCAAGTTACCTAGCCTTCTCGACATTGTTCACGTGACCGGACCCCGACCCGGTCATCCCGAAAGGTCCTCCGCGATGCCCCTGCCCTTCGTCCGCCGCCGTGCCCTCCTGGTCGGCTCCCTCGCCACGACGCTCGCCGTGACGCTCGCGGGCTGTGCCAGCGCCGGTGGCGGCGGTGACAGCGAGGACCGCTTCACCATCGTCGGGTTCGCCGTCCCCGAGGCCGCGAACGACGCGATCATCGAGAAGTTCCAGGAGACCCCGGAGGGCGAGGGCGTCGAGTTCTCGGGCTCCTACGGCGCCTCGGGCGACCAGAGCCGCTCCGTCCTCAACGGCGCGGACGCCGACTACGTCCACTTCTCCCTCGAGGGCGACGTCACCCGCCTCGTCGACGCCGACCTCATCGACGCCGACTGGAACGCCGGCCCGACGCAGGGCATCGTCTCCAGCTCCGTCGCCGTGCTCGTGGTCGAGGAGGGCAACCCCCTCGGCATCACGGGCTGGGACGACCTCACCCGCGACGACGTGCAGGTCGTGACGGCCGACCCCGCCTCCTCGGGCGCGGCGCGCTGGAACATCCTCGCGGCGTACGGCGCGCAGATCGCCGCCGGTCGCTCCGAGGCCGAGGCCGAGCAGTACATGGTCGACTTCTTCGACCACGTCACCACCTGGGCCGGCAGCGGCCGCGAGGCGACCGAGGCGTTCGAGAACGGCCTCGGCAACGTGCTCATCAGCTACGAGAACGAGGCGATCCTGACCCGTCAGCAGGGCCGCACCTACGACTACATCGTCCCCGAGTCGACCCTCCTCATCGAGAACCCGGGCGCGATCCTGGAGGACGCCAACCCGGTCGCGCAGGACTGGCTCGACTTCGTGCTCTCCGAGGCCGGCCAGACCGAGTTCGTGCGCAAGGGCTTCCGCCCCGTCGGCGACGTGGACGTCGACGTGGAGGTCGAGGGCGCCAACGACCCGTCCGACCCGTTCCCCGTGCCGGCGAACCTGCTGACGATCGCCGACGACTTCGGCGGCTGGTCGGCCACGAACGAGAAGTGGTTCGACGAGGGCGCGCTCTACGAGCAGCTGCGGGCCCGGTGACCTCGGCGTGAGCTCCACCGACACCGCTCCCGTCCCGGGCTCCGGCCCGGGCGGGAGCCCCGGGGGCACGGACCCCCGCCCCGCGCCCCGGAAGGGGAAGGCGCCGCGTCAGCTGCGTGCCGCGGACCGTCTCGGCCTGGGCTCCGGCCTGGGCCTCGGTCTGTTGATGCTCTGGTTCAGCGTCCTCGTGCTCCTGCCCCTCGCCGCCGTCGTGGTCACCGCGACGGAGGGGGGCTGGGGCACGTTCGTGTCCGTCGTCTCGGAGGCCGACACCCGCGCCGCGCTGGTCCTCACCGTCAGCGAGGCGCTCGGCGTCGCCGTCGTCAACGCCGTCGTCGGCACCGTCATCGCCTGGGTGCTGGTGCGGGACGACTTCCGCGGCAAGCGCCTGCTCGAGGTCGTCATCGACGTGCCGTTCGCCCTGCCCACGATCGTCGCCGGCCTGGTGCTGCTCAGCCTCTACGGCCCCCGCAGCCCGATCGGCGTCAACGTCGTCGGCACCCGCACCGGCATCTTCCTGGCGCTGCTCTTCGTGACGCTGCCGTTCGTCGTGCGCACCGTGCAGCCCGTGCTCGCCGAGCTCGACGCGGAGGTCGAGGAGGCGGCGGCGTCGCTGGGCGCGAGCCAGTTCACGATCCTGCGCCGCATCATCATCCCGAGCCTCGTCCCCGCCATCACGGCCGGCACGTCGCTCGCGTTCGCCCGCGCCATCTCGGAGTTCGGCTCGCTGGTGCTCATCGCCGGCAACAAGGCCGGCGAGACCGAGGTGGCGTCGTTGCGGATCCTCAAGTACATCGAGGGCGACTACTACGAGAAGGCGGCGGTGGTCGCCTTCATCCTGCTGCTCGTCTCGGCGCTCGTCATCGTGGCGCTCGACCTCGTCTCGCGGAAGGTGGCGATCCGTGGCTGACTCCCGGCTCATCCGCCAGCGCCGCGGCCCGGTGACCTACGCGCTCCGGGCGGCCGTCGTGGTCTACCTGTTCCTGCTCGTCGCCTGGCCGGTCTCGCTCGTCGCCGACCGCGCGTTCCGGGCGACCGGCACCCACGAGGGCGGCTTCGGGCCGTTCGTCGAGCGGCTCACCGACCCGGCGACGGTCTACGCCTTCAACCTGACGCTCACCGTCGCGATCTGGGCCGTCATCGCCAACACGGTCTTCGGTGTGGGCATCTCGCTGCTGCTCGTGCGCTACCGGTTCGTCGGCCGCCGGGTGCTCTCGGTGCTCGTCGACCTGCCGCTCAGCGTCTCCCCGGTCGTCGTCGGTCTCGCCCTCGTGCTGGCCTACAGCTCCACCCAGGGCTGGTTCGGCGGCACCCTCGAGACCATCGGGCTGCAGGTCATCTTCTCGACCCCGGGCCTCATCCTCGCGACCGCGTTCGTCAGCCTCCCGCTGGTGGTGCGGGAGGTCGTGCCGGTGCTCGAGGAGATCGGCACCGACGCCGAGCAGGCCGCCCGCTCGCTCGGTGCCAACGGGCGCCAGGTCTTCTGGCGGATCACGCTCCCGTCGATCAAGTGGGCGGTGGTGTACGGCGTCGTGCTGACCTCCGCCCGCTCCCTCGGCGAGTTCGGCGCGGTGAAGATCGTCAGCTCGGGCGCCGAGTTCCGCGGCGAGACCGCGACCCTGTTCGTCCACAACCACTACCAGGCGTTCGACGAGCCCGCGGCGTACGCGGCGGCGCTCGTCCTCGTCCTGATCTCGATCATCGCGCTCGTGGTGGTCACCTACCTGCGTCCGAAGGAGGAGCGCGCATGAGCATCGAGGTGCGTGGCGTCAACAAGCGGTACGGCGACTTCGTCGCCCTCGACGACGTGAGCGTGTCGATCCCGACGGGTCAGCTCACCGCCCTGCTCGGCCCGTCCGGCGGCGGCAAGTCGACCCTGCTGCGGATCATCGCCGGTCTCGAGGTCGCCGACGGCGGCACCGTCGAGATCGAGGGCGCCGACGCGACGGCCCTGCCGCCGCAGCGCCGCAACGTCGGCTTCGTGTTCCAGCACTACGCGGCGTTCAAGCACATGACGGTGGCGAAGAACGTCGCCTTCGGCCTGGAGATCCGCAAGCGGCCCAAGCCGGAGATCAAGGCGAAGGTGCAGGAGCTGCTCGAGCTCGTCCACCTCGAGCAGTTCGCCGACCGGCTGCCCTCGCAGCTCTCCGGCGGCCAGCGGCAGCGCATGGCGCTCGCCCGCGCGCTCGCGGTGGAGCCGAAGGTGCTGCTGCTCGACGAGCCGTTCGGTGCGCTCGACGCGAAGGTCCGCAAGGAGCTCCGCGACTGGCTGCGGCGCCTCCACGACGAGGTGCACGTGACGACGGTGTTCGTGACGCACGACCAGGAGGAGGCCCTCGAGGTCGCCGACGAGATCGTCGTCATCAACGGCGGTCGGATCGAGCAGGTCGGCAGCCCGGACGACCTCTACGACGCGCCCGCCAACGACTTCGTCATGAGCTTCCTCGGCGAGGTCACGGTGCTCGACGGCCACCTCATCCGTCCCCACGACGTCGTCGTCCACACCCTCGCCGCGCAGGCGGGCAAGGGTGCCGTGCGCGGCGAGGTCGTCCGCGTCAACCGGGTCGGCTTCGAGGTGCGCGTGATCGTGCGCCCCGAGGGCGCGACGGGCGACGCCGACGAGATCGTGGTGACGTTGACCCGCACCTTCGCACGGTCGCTGGGTATCGAGGTGGGCACGGCGGTCTGGCTGGAGCCGGAGGACGGTGCCCGCGTCGTACCGGTCACCCGTGACGTCCCCCTCGCCGGCGGCGCCCACCTCGGCTCCGCCGAGCCGTCGGCCGAGGTCCCCGTCGGCTGAGGTCCCCCGAGCTGGCTGGACGCGTCGAGTTGGCTGGAACGCGCGGGTTGAAGGCGTCGAGTTGGTAGAAACGCGCGGGTTGAGAGCGTCGAGTTGGCTGAAACGCTCGATCGGGCGACAGCGAACCTGATCGTTTCAGCCAACTCGACGCCCGCGCGCCGACCATTTCAGCCAACTCGGCGCGGATCACCCCACGACGGCCGCGACGACCTCCACCACGCCGAGGGTGACGACGGCGAGCGTCAGCAGCAGGGGTACGGCGCCGCCCCGCCGCTCCACAGGTCGGTCCACCACTCGGCGGGCCAGCAGGACCCCCGCGGAGAAGAGGGCCGCGAGCGCCGCACCCACGACGGCGAGCGGGCCGAGCGTGCCGACGGAGAGCCGGCCGATCACGATCGCTGCGACCGCGAGCGACAGCGCGGTCCGCTGCCAGGCGAGCGCCGTGCGCTCGGGCGCCGCGGAGTCGGACGCGTAGCCCGGTCCGCTCACAGCGACGCCAGCACGACCAGGCTCGCGACGACGAGCCCGAGCGCGACCACGACCCCGAGCGGTGAACCGGGCAGCGGCGCGCTCCGCCGCAGCGCGCGCTCGGTGCGCGCCCACCGGGCCCAGGACGCCACGGCGCAGACGATGCCGAGGACCACGAGGAGGATCGCCAGCGGCGTACGGACGCCGTCGTCGAGCCCCAGGTCGACCGCGTCGACGGCCACGCCGCCCGCGACGAACGCGAGCGAGGTGCGGATCCACGCGAGGAACGTGCGCTCGTTGGCGAGGCTGAACCGCGGGTCGGGTTCCTCGCCCACCCCGTAGACCCATCCGGGCCAGCGGCTGCGCGGGGTCGACGACATGCCACCCACGGTAGGGACGTGGACGAGGCGTCCACTATGCGGGACTAATCCAACTAAACAACTACAAATACTTTAATAGCGGAGCGCGGGCGAGCGGTCGGGGCCGCTCGCCCGCCCCTCATGCTCCCCGCGCCATGCCGGCCCGGCGGGCGGGGGGAAACGCGGAAGGGGCGGCTGCTTGGAACGTTCCATCGCCCGCTGTCGCGGTGGCGGGTCCGCGTTTTCTTCGGGCGGCCCAGGCTAGTGCTCATCCGGCGCTCGGCCGGGCCCTGGTGGGGGCCGCCCCGCGGGTCGCGAGCTGTGCGGTTCGTACGCCCGCCGGGCCCGCGGGCCTGTCCCAGCCGCACAGTGCGCGGGCCCCGCGCGCGGCCGTCCCCCACGGCCGCGCCGTACCGTCACACCGGCTGCGGCACGCTCGCGGGGGCCCAGACCGCGTGCTCGTAGACGCCGCGGAACGACTCCGCCGGCGTCGCGGGAGCCGCCGGCGCCGCGGGCGCGGCCGCCGCCAGGTCACGGTCCTCGAAGAACAGGTCGCGGCCGATCGCGTCGATGAGGCGCGGGATCTCGGGCGCGAGGCTCTGCACGTCGCCGATGGGGTAGCCGAAGCTGAGGTAGGCGCCCGCGGAGAACACGTGGACGCGACGCAGCCAGGGGGCGTCGCCGGGAACGCGCTCGAGCAGCTCGTAGCCCGCGCCGAGGTAGGGGTGCCGCGCGAGGGCGTCGTCGCGGAGGTCGGCGGGGGCGTCGTACCGGTCCCCCCACGTCGCGACCACCGGCGCCACGTCGGCGAGGTCGGCGCGGGTGGCGGGGTCGTACTGGTAGCCCGTCCCCGCGATCACCACGTCGAACTCGTGCACGCCGTCGGCAGCGTGGACCCGCACGCGGTCGCCCGCCGGGGTCCCGACGAGCTCGGTCTGGTGCCAGGGTGCGGCGAGGTGGACGCGGAACCCGGCGTACGACGCGGCCAGCTCCACCGACGCGATCGTGCAGCTCCGGCCCTTGCGGGCGAGCTCGACCTTCGAGCGCCAGCGCTCCGCGTCGGGCAGCCGGTGGTAGTTGTCGCGCGCGCCGACGGACCCGGCGGGGAAGCCCGCCCGGCCCTGGATGATCAGCTCGTCGCGCCGGGTGAACAGGTGCACCTCGGTCGCCCCGGCCTCGAGCGCGGCGTTGACGGCGTCGAGCGCGGACGCCCCGGCGCCGGCGACGGCCACCCGCTTGCCGCGCAGCGTCGCGATGTCGATCCGGTCGCCGGTGTGCGCGGCGACGTGGGGCGGGAGGTCGGCGAACCCGGGCGGGAGGGCGGGGCCGCCGGTGCCCTCGACGCCGTTGGCGAGCACGACCTTCCGGGCGGTCTCCTCGACCTCCGTGACGGTGCCGTCGGGCGCGGTGACTGCGAGGCGTACGACGACGTGCCCGTCCCCGTCGGCCGCGGGGGAGACCCGGACCAGGCGGGTGTGGTGGCGCACCGGCACCTGCAGGGTGCGCTCGACCCAGTCGACGTAGTCGGCCCAGGTGAGGCGCGGGATGCGGTCGAGCGCGTCGTACGCCTCCGCGCCGTGCGTGTGCTCGTACCACGCCTGGAAGCTGAGCTCCGGGAGGCCGAACTCCGGCTCCGGCCAGTTCCTCGGGGTGCGCAGCGTGCGCATCCGGGCGATCCCGCGCCAGACGCCCTTGTCCTGCGGGCCCGCGGCGTCGATGACCGTGGCGCGGCCGATGCCGGCGCGGCGGAGCGCGAACCCGATCCCGAGCCCGGCCTGGCCGCCGCCGACGACGAGCACGTCGTGGTCGGTGTCCGTGGGACGCACCCAGTCGCGGGGGTCCGGGCCGAAGTGGCGGAGCAGGCGGGCGCCGTGGGCGTCGACGGAGTCAGAGGTGGTCACGGCGGACAAGAGTAAGTCACGTCAAATGGTTGTTTTTGACGATCTCGCGCAGTGGCTCGTCGTTCGTGTCCGGGTTCGTGGGAGTGTGTGGAACACTTGGTTTTGATCGATCAAAGCACGTCGAAGGAGACGGCACGATGCGTTATCTGGCGGCCGCCACGGCCCCCGTCCGCCACGCCCTCGTCGGTGTGGGTCTCGCCGGGGCGTTCGCGCTCTTCGCCGCGGTCGCGGTCGTCGCCGCGGTGCTCTCCGCGACGTTCGACCTCGTGCGCCGCTGACCCGAGGAGCCCGCTGGTCCGCCGCGCTCAGTCCAGCGCGGCGTCGACCGCGTCGTACAGGTCGCCCACCGTCTCCGGCTCCACCAACCGCCCGTCGACGTAGAACGTCGGGGTGCCCCGCACGTTGAGGCTCAGGCCGTCGTCGACGTCCGCCTGCACGCGCGCGGCGACCTCGTCGGAGGCGTAGTCGGCGTCGTACTGCGCCATGTCGAGTCCCAGGTCCTCCGCGAACGACCGGAACAGGTCGTCCTGGGGCGTGTCGCCCTCGCCCCACTCGGCCTGGGTCTCGTACATGCGCTGGTACATCGCCTCCAGCTGCCCCTGGCGCGCGGCCGACTCGACGGCGCGGGCGGCGCGGTCGGCGTTGAAGTGCCCCGACAGCGGGAAGTAGCGCAGCACGAAGGTGACCTCGCCGGCGTACTCCTCGCGCAGGTCCTCGACCACCGGGTACGCCGCGGCGCACGCCTCGCACTCGAAGTCGAGGAACTCCACGAACGTGACCCCGCTCGTGCCCTCCTCGCCGAGCACGTGGCTGTCCTCGCGGACCAGGGCGGAGGGGCCGGACGTGTCGACCTCGGCCGTCGGTGACGTGCGGCTCTGCAGGGTCACCGCGAGCACGAGCGCGCCGACGATCAGGACCACCACCGTCCCGACGACGAGGGCGATGCGGGTCGGTGCGTTCACGGGTGGTTCCTCCAGAGGTGGACGGTCGGGCCCCACAGTCTGCGCAGACGCACCAAGCGGGTGAGCGGCGTCGACACCGGATAGCGTCCTCGCCGTGCCTGCCGCCGCGTCCCGCCACGTGACCCGGGTCGTCGGGTGGCTGGAGCGCCGTCAGGTCGCGGTCTACCTCGGCGCGATCCTGCTCGCCGGCCTCGGAGGCGTGCTGGTGCCGGGGGCCGAGCGGCTCGACGTGGCGATCAACCCGGTGCTCGGCCTGCTGCTGTTCGCGACCTTCCTCGGCGTACCGTTCGCCGCCCTCGGCCGCGCCCTCCGTGACGTCCGCTTCGTCACGGCGCTGCTGGTGCTCAACTTCCTCGTCGTCCCGGTCGTGGTCGGGGTGCTGACGCGGTTCGTCGCCGGCGACCGCGCGGTGCTCGTCGGGGTGCTCCTCGTGCTGCTCACGCCCTGCATCGACTACGTGATCGTCTTCTCCGGGCTCGCCGGGGCGGCCTCGGAGCGGCTGCTCGCCGCGGCGCCGCTGCTGATGCTGGCGCAGCTGGCCCTGCTGCCGCTCTACCTGTGGCTGTTCGTCGGGCGCGAGGTCGCCGACGTCGTCGAGGCAGGGCCGTTCGTGCACGCGTTGCTCGTGCTGGTCGTCCTCCCGCTCGCGGCGGCGGCGCTCGTGCAGCGTGCGGCGCGGCGGCTGCGGGCCGCGCGGTTCGTGATGGACGTGGCCGTCGCCGCGATGGTGCCGCTCATGGCCGCCACGCTGGTCGTGGTCGTCGCCTCCCAGGTGCCGGGCATCGCGTCGGGACGGCTGGCGACACTGCTCGGGGTGGTGCCCCTGTACGTCGCGTTCCTCGCCGTCATGGCACCCCTCGGTGCCGTGGCGGCCCGGGTGGCGCGGCTCGACCCGCCGGCGGGGCGCGCCCTCGTCTTCAGCGGCGCGACGCGCAACTCCCTCGTCGTGCTGCCCCTCGCGCTTTCGCTCCCGGACGCCTACGCGCTCGCCGCGCTCGTCGTCGTGACGCAGACCCTCGTCGAGCTGGTGGGCATGGTCGTCTACGTGCGCGTCGTGCCGCGGCTGGTGCCGACGTCCGTCACCTGACGACGAAGACCTCGCCGTTGCGCGGCATGCTGGTGATGGCGCTGTCCGCGGGGTCGTCGGCCCAGCGCGCGAACGGTGCGTCGATCTCGCCGGTGCGCTCGAGCCCCGTCCACGTGATCGGCAGACCCGCTGCCGCGTCGACGTGCTCGCGGTCCATGAGGTGCACGTGCAGGTGGGGCATCGAGGTGTTGCCGGTGTTGCCGACCCGGCCGAGCACGTCGCCGACGGCGACCCGCTGCCCGGTCCTCACGGCGGCGGAGCCGCGCCGCAGGTGCGCGTACGCCGCCACCACGCCGTCGTCGTGGCGCACCAGCACGTGGTTGCCCAGGACCTTCCGGGTGCCGCCCGCCTCCCGCACGATCCCCTCGATGCTCATCATCCAGGCCATGCCCTGCCAGGTGTCGCGGGCCCGGTGGTCGCGCTGGTGGTCGAGGACCTGCACGACCTCACCCGCCGCCATCGCGTGGATCGGGGCGTCGAAGCCCGGGTAGCGCTCCGGCGGCGTGCCGCGTAGCCCGAACCGGGTCAGCTGCGGCGAGTCGGGTGTGGACCGGGCGCACAGGTCGACCGCGCACAGCTGCCCGCGGGTGCGGGTGCCGTGGCTCGGCACCTCCTGGCCGGGACTGTTGATCGCGGTCCAGGTGCCGCGCACCGGCGGGGCCAGCTCGATCGGTGCCCGGTCCGCAGCCCGGGGCGCGACGTTGAGCAGGAGGGAGCACACGACGATCGCGCCGATGATCCCGACCACGCCCACGAAACCGCCGGGCACGAGCCCGTCGACGGGCGCATCGTCGACCAGGGTCAGCGCGATGTCCGCGAGCATCACCACGAACAGCACCACCAGCAGCCGGGCCCATACGACCCGCAATCCCGCGACCGCCCGCACCATCGATCGACCCCCTCGTTCGACGTACCCCGTGAGGAGAGCCAACCAGACCGGTGCAACGCGGCGCGGTCATAGGCTGAGTGTCGACCGTCCACGACGACCGGGGGGCTCGGGATGCCGCGCGTGCGATCGGCCGACGGCACGACGATCGGCTACGACCGGATCAGCGACGAGGGACCCACGGTGGTACTCGTCGGAGGGGGCCTGGACATCGGCACGGAGAACCTGCCGATGGGCGAGCACCTGGCGGCGCGCTTCGGGGTCGTGTCCTACCGCCGGCGCGGGCGTGGCGACAGCGATGCGGGTACGGCGACCGACGACCTCCTCCGGCGGGAGATCGAGGACCTCGCTGCCGTGATCGCCGCCACCGGCGGTCGCGCGCACCTGTTTGGGGCGTCGAGCGGCGGTGCGCTGGCCCTCGAGGCGGCGGCCGCGGGGGTCCCCGTCGACCGGATCGCGGTCCACGAGGTGCCCTACCAGGTCGACGACGCGATGGTGGCCGCCTGGCGGTCCTACCGCGTCGCGCTCGACGCGGCGCTCGACGCGGGCGACCGGGACGAGGCGCTGCGCCTCTTCATGCGGCTCGCGGGCTCGTCCGACGACGACGTCGCGGGCGCGGAGGCCGCCCCGGTGTGGCCCGGCCTGCGGGCGCTCGCGCCCACGCTGCGGTACGACGCCGCCT
>DASWYU010000137.1:0-6506 GCA_036404795.1 Nocardioides sp.
GGTGGCGGTGCGGGTGGTCACGTCCTTGGCCGAGACGTCCACCATCCGCGCGGCGCCGCGCTCGTCGACGTGGGTGAGGCGAGCGGAACGAGCGGCGGGATCCGTCATCGGCGGCCTCAGAACTGCTCGTCGAGCGCGAGCACGTGCACCGGCTGGCCGGCCTCGACGCGGGTGACGCTCTCGGGGATCACGATGAGCGCGTTCGACGCGGCGAGGTCGCCGAGGAGGTGGGAGCCGTGGCCGCCGACCGGGGTGACGGTGGCCCCCCGCGCGACGTTGCCGCCGACGCCGGACGGCACCGAGTACTCGCCCCGCAGGAACTGCCGCCGCCCCGCGATCGAGCTGATCGGGTGGGTCAGCGCGGCGCGCCGCAGCGGGCGGGCGTAGGGCGCGAGGCCCATCAGCTTGCGGAGGGCCGGGAGCACGAAGACCTCGAAGGAGACGTACGCCGAGACCGGGTTCCCGGGGAGCGTGACGATCGGGGTGGCGTCCTCGCCGATGGTGCCGACACCCTGCGGCTTGCCGGGCTGCATGGCGACGGAGCCGAACCAGACGTCGGCGCCGGAGCTGGCGGAGCCGAGCGCGGCCTTGACCACGTCGTAGTCGCCGGCGCTCACGCCGCCGGAGGTGATGACGAGGTCGGCGCGCACGAGCTGGTCGTGGACGGCCTCGAGGAAGGCGCCCGGGTCGTCGGGCACGATGCCCACCCGGTAGGCCACGGCTCCGGCGGCCCGTGCGGCGGCGGCGAGCATGTAGGAGTTGCCGTCGTAGATCGAGTCGTGGCCGACCTCGTCCCCGGGGTCGCGCAGCTCGGAGCCGGTGGAGATCACGACGACGCGGGGGCGCGGGCGGGCGAGCACGTGGGAGCGGCCGACCGCGGCGAGGAGCCCGATCTGGCGCGGCCCGAGCACGGTGCCCGCGGAGACGACGACCTCGCCGGCGCTGACGTCCTCGCCGGCGCGGCGGATGTGCTGGCGGAGCGACGGCGCGCGCTCGATGCGCACCTGGGCGACCCCGCGGTCCGTCCACTCGTAGGGCACCACGGCGTCGCAGCCGTGCGGCACCGGCGCCCCGGTCATGATCTTGGCGGCCGTGCCGGGGCTGAGCGCCATGATGCGCGCCTGGCCGGCGCCGATCTCGCCGACGACGGGGAGGTGCACGGGGTGGTCGGCGCTCGCCGTGACGACGTCGTCCGCGACCACGGCGTAGCCGTCCATCGCCGCGTTGTCGAACGACGGCAGCGCCACGGGTGCCGCGACGTCCTCGGCGCACGCCAGCCCGGAGGCCTCCTGCAGCGAGTGGGACATCGGCGGCAGCGGGTGCACCGCGTCCATGACGCGCTCGAAGAACTCGGGTACGCCGATCGGGGAGGTCGCGTCGGGCATCGTGCTCCTCGGTTCGGCGTCAGGGCGCGGCCACGCACCCTGGGTGGGCGTCAGCCTCCGAGCACGGTACCCGGGTCGAGGCGCTGCGCCGAAGGAGCCTCGTCGAGCGCGACGTCGCCGACGACCTTCACGTCGCGCGTGAACGTCCAGTCGCCGCGGACCCGCAGCGCGGTGGCGTCCTTGAGCGACGGCGCACCCTCGGGGAACCGCCGGTCGAAGTCGCCGACCAGCTTGTAGACGTCGCCGTCGAGGTCGACGAACGGCACGTCGGCGGCGACCTGGTCGAGCACGAAGTCCTCGCCGATCGCGTAGATGTCGCTGCGCAGCACGAGCAGGTCGTTGGTCGTCTTCACCGGGATGAACCGGTCCCGGCCGACCTCGATGGTCTGCGCGCCCTCGAAGACCTCGATGGCCGCCCCCATCGCGGTCTCGATCTGCACGACCTTCTCGGTCGAGGAGTCCGACGGGTCGACGTTCTTGACGTTGCGGATGAGCGGCAGGCCGAGCACGCCCTCGCGCTCGACGAGCGTCTTCTTCATGGCCGCGAGGTCGAACCAGAGGTTGTTGGTCGACATGAAACGGTGCCGGTCGAGGTCGGCGAGCGCGTCCTTGTCCTCGTCGCGCGTCTGCGCGGTCTCGCGGAGGATGATCCGGCCGTCGCTCGTGCGCCGGGCGAAGTGGCCGCCCTTGCGGTCGGACGGCGTGCGACGCACGGCCTCGATGGCGAACGGCGCGCCGGAGGCGGCGAACCAGCCGGCGACCCGCGGGTCGGCGACGGCGCCGAGGTTGTCGGAGTTGGAGACGAACGCGTAGCGGTAGCCCTGCTCGAGCATCTGGTCGAGCAGGCCGGTGCCGAGCAGCGCCGTGTAGATGTCGCCGTGGCCGGGCGGGCACCACTCGAGGTCCGGGTCGGCCGGGAAGTCGACGGGCGTCAGGTCGGTGACCCGCAGCTTCGGCTCCTTGTTCTGCAGGAACTCCAGCGGCAGACCGGGGACGGGGAGCGCGTCGTACCGCTCCAGCGCCGCCAGCGTGTCCGCCGACGTGCGGAACGAGTTCATGAGCACCAGCGGGATCCGGGCGCCGTAGCGCTCCCGCAGCCGCAGCGTCTGCCGCGCGATGATGTCGAGGAACGACAGGCCCTTGCGCACGCACAGCAGCGACTTGGCCCGGTCCATGCCCATCGACGTGCCGAGCCCACCGTTGAGCTTGATGACGACGGTCGCCGCCAGCGCCTCCGCGGCCGCCTGCTCGTCGACCTCGACGTCGGCCAGCGCCGGCATGTCGAGCGGCTCGATGGTGTCCTCGGCGATCATCCCGGTCTCGCCGTGCTCGAGCAGCCGGTAGTAGTGCGCGAACACCTCCACCGCGGTCTCGTCGACACCGGCGTCGCGCATCTTCGCGGCCGCCTTCTTCAGGCCAGGGCTACCCATGTCGGCGATCGTAGGCTTGTTCGGTGCCGTCCACGCAACCTCCTCCCCAACCCGCACCGACGGGTGAGGCGCGCGCGGCGAAACAGGCGCTGCGGCGCACCGTGCTCGCCCGCCGGGCGGAGCGCGACGAGACCGCCCGCGAGGCCTACGGCACCGCGCTCGCCGACGCCGCCCTCCGCACCCCGCCGGTGGCGGCCGTGGTGGCGTCGCGGGGGTGCGTGGCGGCGTACGTCGGCGTCGGCTCCGAACCCCGCACCCTCCCCCTCCTCGACGCGCTCGTCGCGCGCGGCGTCGAGGTGCTGCTGCCCGCACTGGGGGCGGACTGGTCGATGACCTGGGGCGCGTACGGCGATCGCGACGCCCTCGTCGCGGCCGGGCGCGGGCTGCTCGAGCCGGCCGAGGCCCCGCACCGGCTCGAGCGGGCGGACCTCGTGCTGCTGCCGGGGCTCGCGATGGGTGCCGACGGGATGCGGCTGGGGCGGGGCGGAGGTGCCTACGACCGGGCGATCGCCGGCCTGACGCAGGTGCTGCCGCTGCTCGTCGTGCTGCACCCCGACGAGGTCGGCCTGCCCGTCGCCGCCGAACCGCACGACCGGCCGGTCGACGGCGCACTGACGGCGGACGGACTTCACGAGGTCGCCGACCTAGCCGACTAGCGGATTCTGCCCGGCCGCGCCAGATGAGCAGTCTCACACGTTGTTAACACGGACGTGGTCGCAGGTACCCGGCGGTAGGCCGCAGACTTCTCGACGGGAAAGGACGCGACGGATCTGGGGTCCGTCGCCCGAATCAGGGGAGCCCACGATGTACCAGGTCGATCTCACGGCGAGCGGCAGCACGCTCACCATCTCGTCGCCACGGGCGTTCGGTGCCCTCATCCTCGCGTCGATGCCCACGGGCGACGGCGCTTTCGTCAACTGCGACGTGGCCCTCGGGGACACCGTCGTCGCGCTGCCCCTCTCGGGCGACGGCCTCGTGCTCGAGGTCGTCGACAGCAGCACCGGCACCGTGCGCGGCACCATCACGGTCTGACACCTCACCACGTCAGGGAGAGGATGACGGGCATGGATCCCGTCGTGACCGACCAGAAGAATCGCCCGGTCAGCACGATCGTCAGCATCGTCGTGACCGTGCTGACGCTCGGCTACATGCTGCCGTGGATGATCGCGGCGCTGCGCGGCAAGCAGAACGCCTGGGGCGTGTTCTGGCTGACGCTTCTCCTGGGGTGGACCGGGGTCGGCTGGATCGTCGCCCTCGTGCTGGCCTGCATGCCGCACCGGGTCGTCGGCTTCCGGCGCTACTGAACCCTGGCGGTCGCGCAAGATCCGATCCAGATCGACAAGACACGCGCAGGTCGTCATCTGTTCGGGTTAGATCCGGGCCCCGAGTGGTCATAGTCACTCCCATGGCCATCGACCTCCCCCACGAGCGGCGTTGCTCGTGCGACCACCTCGCTTTCGAGCACCAGCGGCCGTGGCCGCATGCGTGCTCGGCGGAGTGCGCCTGCGTGGGGTTCAGCGAACAGGTCGAGGTCGACCTCCTGGAGTGGTGACCGCCGGCGCGGAGGACCGCCTAGACTTGGCAGTCGAGCCTCGAGAGTGCCAACCTCTCGCTCGACGCCACGTTCACCGGAGGTCCCACGTGCCCACCTACCAGTATGCCTGCACCGAGTGCGGCCACTCCTTCGAGCAGGTCCAGAAGTTCTCGGACGACGCTCTGACGGAGTGCCCCGAGTGCCACGGCAAGCTGCGCAAGCTCTTCAACGCCGTCGGCGTGGTCTTCAAGGGCTCGGGTTTCTACCGCAACGACAGCCGCGGCACGGACACGTCGTCGACGAGCGGTACGTCGAGCTCCAGTTCCTCCAGCTCCTCGGGCGGCGACAGCTCGTCGTCGAGCAGCACGAAGTCCGACGCTGGGTCGTCGTCGAGCAGTTCGTCCAGCGCCTCGTCGTCGAGCAGCCCTTCGACGTCGTCGTCCGCCGCCTCGGCCTGAGCCGGGACGGCGGACGACGTCCGCCGATCACCGTCAGCCAGGGGTTGACGCCTTGCGCGCACGCCACGTCACGAACGCGCGGCGCACCACGGTTGCGAGCGCGAACGCGACGAGTGCCCAGGTGGCGAACCTCCAGTCGGCGTCCGAGCCGAAGAAGATGGCCGTCAGCACGACAGCCCCGACGACGGCGGCGATGATCGTCAGCAGGTCGACGACGAGCGGGTTCCTCAGCAATTGACGACCTTCCATCCGATGGGCAGGTTGTAGGCGGGCGGGAGCCGGTTGAGCTTCACCTCGACGCAACGCCCCTCCCGCTTCGCCTTGTTGAACGTACTCTTCACCGAGTTCCAGATCGGCACGAACGCCGCTCCACAGCCCACGCGGATGAGCGCGTGGGGCAGGAGACCGCAGAGCGCGCCAACACCGGCCGCGTTGGTCGTCTGGCTCGCGATCCGCCGCGTCTCCGACTTCGAGAAGGTCACGCAGGTCGCGGTCTGCCAGTTGCAGCCCTTGATCTTCGGGTCGGCCGTGATCGGGTAGGCGAAGCCCGCTCCCCGGTGCTCCACCACCTGCGCGATCGTGGCGCCGTCGACCTCGAACCGGGTCGGCACCGGCGCGCCGGCCGCGTCGTACGCCCACGGCTGCTCGACGTAGGCCAGCTCCGCGCCGGTCGCGTCCCGCAGCACCACCGCGCCGTCCTCGGTCAGCTCGGGCGCGAACCCGTCCGGGAGGTCGACGTCGAAGTCGAACACCTCGGGGCTCTCCCCCGCGTCGATGTCGACGACGAGCTGCACGCCCCCCTGCGTCGGGACGACCGCCACCCCGTAGGGATCGGCGGCTCCCGCGACGTACTTCCCTGATCCCCCGCCCGCCGTCGGCAGCTGGACGGTGACGCCGCCCGCCGGCCCGAGGTCCAGCCCCACCTGCCCGCTCGCCACGTCGAGCCGGTCGACCGGGGACTCCTCGAGCGGTACGGCCCGCTCGACCACCCCGAGCGCCGCCACGGCCGGCGGCGCCGCGAAGGCCTCCCCTGCTCCGTCGTCGGCGACGGCCGTCGCGCCCGACCACCACACCGATGCACTCATCACCGCGCCCGCCAGCACCACGGCTGCCGAGCGACCCCCTGCACGGTTCATCGTCTTCCTCTCCCGAGACATCGGCCCGACCGGCGCCGGACCGCATCTCCATCTGACCATTTATAGATGGCCCACGCCAGAGGATGCCATCGAACTGTGGAGAAGCGCTCAGCGCAGGGCGCGAACGCCCACGGCGACGAGGACGCCCCAGGCGAGGAGCCGCGGCAGGTCGCTGGTGACGAGGCCGTGCCCGTAGGTGACGCTGATCAGCACGCGCGCCTGCGCGGAGTGGTCATCGGTCACGGTCGACACGAGCCACGCGGAGATGCCGACGAGGAACGCCACGACGGCGGAGCGGCGGACCCAGGGCATCGGCCCAGTCTAAGGACGCGGTGAGGGCCGAGCCTGTGGAGGAGCGCCGCCGCCGGGTGTGATTCCCGCCTAGCGTCGCGGCCATGGTTCCCACCGATCCCAGCGGCCGCCGCGCGACCTTCCCGACGACCGTACGGCGCGTGCGACGCGCCCTGCTGCGGCGACGGCGCTGGATCGCTGCGGGGCTGGCGGGCGTCGCCGTGCTCGCCGGCGTCGCGGCCGCCGTCCCGCCCGCTCCGACCACGGTCGGC
>DASWYU010000138.1:0-8170 GCA_036404795.1 Nocardioides sp.
CGCGCTCGGCCACGACGGCGGCGAGCTCTGCGGTGAGTCGACCCATCCCCCCGGGGATCCCCGCGAAGACCGGCGCGTCGTAGGTGCGCGGCAGCGCCGCGGCCTGCTCGAGCATGGAGCCGCGCGCGGCCATCGCGAGCAGCTGCGGCAGGGCGGCACGCGCCGAGATCTGCCGGGCGTGCCCGGCGTAGACGCCACCGAGCCGCGGTTCGACGAGCAGGTCGGTGACGGCCGGCCCGAAGCGCCGGTCGACGAGGTCGCCGATCGTGATGTCCTCGCCGGTCTCGACCGCCTCCGGCGGCAGCGTGGGCTCGGCGGCGACGCGGGCGAGCGCCGCCTCGTCGAGCAGGCCGGACGCCCGCAGCTCCTCGAGGTCGCTGGGGACCCCCATGAGGCTCCGCGGCAGCGGGCGGAGCGCGCCGCGACTCCAGATCCGCGACGCGGCGAGCGCCGGGTGCACGACCGCGAGCCCCAGCTCGCGGGCCAGCGCGACCCCCTCGGGCCGTCGGTTGAGCATCGCCTCGGCGCCGACGTCGACGCGTACCCCGGCGACCTCGGCCGTGCGGAGCTTCCCGCCCACGCGGTCGTCGGCCTCCAGCACGGTGACGGCGTGGCCGAGCCCCGTGAGCCGGTACGCCGCCGTCAGCCCCGCGACACCGCCGCCGACGACCACGACGTGCGCACCCGGAGCCATGGTCACCAGCGTGCCAGAGGGCGACGGGGCCGCGCCCATCGGGGAGCGCGCCTCAGACGAGCGCGCTGAAGCCGCTGCGGTGGAACACGAGCGGGCCCGGCGCGACCGCGGCCGGGTCGGCCGGGTCGAGGGTGGGATCGACGTGGCGGACGGCGTGGAGGCGCAGCAGGATGATCGTGTGGTCGCCCGCGATGACCTCGTTGTAGATGGTGCAGTCGAAGCTCGCCAGCCCGTCCTCGAGCGTCACCGCCCCCTCGTCGGTCACCGTCACGTCCACGCCGTCGAAGCGCGCTTCGACCGGACCGGCGAGCTGGCGGCAGACGGTGCCGTGGTGGTCGGCCAGGATCGTCACGCCGAGGTGGCGGGCGCGGCGCAGGTCCGGCCACGTCTTCGAGGTGTTGGCGATCGAGAACGACACGAGCGGCGGGTCGAGGCTGACCGACGTGAACGAGCTCGCGGCGAGGCCGAGGAGCACGCCGTCGACCTCCGCGGCGACCGCCACGACGCCGCTGGGGAACACGCCGAACGCCTGGCGCAGCCGACCCGGGTCGAGGTCCTGGTTGGTGGCGAAGGGGCTGAGCGGGACCGTGGTCATGCGGGATCTCCTGCGGTTCGGGAGGCGAGGGCGGCGACGACCGGGCGCACCGTCGCGAGCCAGTCGGCGTAGGCCGCCGGGTCGTCGTGCGCGGCGTCGATGACGTAGAGGCCCCGGGTCACGACGTCGGCGCCGATCTCCTCGAGCACCGCCGCGAGCGAGGCGGGGGCCAGGGTGTGGGTCGGACCGGCGCCGAGCAGGAACGGCACGGCGATGCTGCCGGCCAGCCCGGTCGTCGAGAAGCGGTCGAGGAACAGCTTGAGGAGGCCCGTGTAGGTGCCCTTGTAGGTCGGCGACGCGACCACGACGACGTCGGCGGCCTGCACCTGGGCGACCGCGTCGGCGACCGCGGTCGACCCCCCGTCGAACAGCTCGGGCCCGAGATCGGCCAGGTCGAGCACCGATGCCGGCTCCGCGCCGCCCGCGAGCTGGGTCGCGAGCCAGGTGGCTGCGGCGTGCGTGCGCGAGCGGGGCTTCGGGTTCCCGACGACGACGGCGACGCGCGGGGCTCCCGCCGTACCGCTCACTGGGCCGACACCTCGCGCTCGCGGGGCGCGGCGGGAGCCGCGCCGAACGGCACCGACGACAGTACGGCGCGCCCCCGCGCCGGGTTCGTCCACAGCCCGCGCTTCTCGAGCACCGGCAGGACGCCCTCACCGAACCAGTAGGCGCCCTCGAGGTGTGGGTACGCCGACAACACGAACTCGTCGATGCCGACGGCCCGGTACTCCTCGATCCGGTCGGCGATCTCCTCGTAGGACCCGACCAGCGCCGTACCGGCTCCGCCCCGGACCAGACCGACGCCCGCCCAGAGGTTCGGGTAGATCTCCAGCCCGTCCTTGGTGCCCTGGTTGAGCTCCAGCATCCGCCTCTGCCCGACCGACTCGCTCCGCTTCAGGCCGGCCTGCACCTGCGCGATGGTCTCCTCGTCGATGCCCGCGAGCAGCCGGTCGGCCTCGGCCCACGCCTCCTCCGCCGTGTCGCGCGGGATCACGTGGAGGCGGATGCCGAAGCGGACCTCCCGGCCGCGACGGTCCGCCAGCTCGCGGATCCAGCGCACCTTCTCCGCGACGGCCGCCGGCGGCTCGCCCCACGTCAGGTAGACGTCGGCGTGCTCGGCCGCGACCTCGCCGGCGGCGGGCGACGAGCCGCCGAAGTAGATCGTCGGGGTGACCTCGGGGACCGACGCGAGCGTCGCCTCCTCCACCCGCAGGTGCTTGCCCTGGTAGTCGACGGTCTCTCCGGCCCACAGCCGGCGCACGACCTCCAGGAACTCGCCGCAGCGGGCGTAGCGCCCCTCCTTGTCGAGGAAGTCGCCGTAGGCACGCTGCTCGCGGCTCTCCCCGCCGGTCACGACGTTGAGCAGCAGGCGACCACCCGTGAGGTTCTGGTAGGTCGCCGCCATCTGCGCAGCGAGCGTCGGGGACGTCAGGCCGGGCCGGAAGGCCACGAGGAACTTCAGCCGCTCGGAGAGGGGCGCCAGCATCGCCGTCGTGATCCAGGCGTCCTCGCACCACGCGCCCGTGGGCGTCAGCGCCGCCTCGAACCCGAGCTGCTCGGCGCTGCGCGCGACCTGCCCGAGGTAGGGCACGGACGCGGGCCGACCACCGCCGACGACGTCGGCGCCGTGGCCGCCCCCGACGACGTGACGGCCGTCGCCGCCGTTGGTGGGCAGGAACCAGTGGAACTTCAGCGACATGTCCTCTTCCTCAGATCTGGCCGTGGTTCGGGGGCAGGGTCCCGTCCACGGCGTGGCGGCCAAGGTGCTGGACCTTCCAGGCGGCCGGGTCGTGCAGGGTGTGGATGCGGGCGTTGCGCCAGTGGCGGTCGAGGTTCAGGCTGGCGAGCGCCGACCGGGTGCCGGCCACCTCGAACAACCGGGAGCCGGCCTCCAGCGACGCGCTCGTCGAGGCCGCGCGTGCCGCCGCCACGGCCAGGCTCGCGGCGGCCGCCGACTGCTCGGTGAGGTCGGCCTCGGCGACGTCGACGGCGTGGGCCGCCTCCCGCAGCAGCGCCTCGGCGGCCCGCACGGCGAGGTCGACCTGGCCGAACGCGTGCACGACCAGCGGGTCGTCCGCCGCGCGCTCCACGCCGGCGTCCGGGTAGGGACGGCTCTTCGTCGTCACGAACGCCGCGGCGTCGGCGACGGCCGCCCGCGCGATCCCGGTGTCGATCGCGGCGTGCAGGAGCTGGGCGAACGCGCCGTACACCTGCGGTCCCTCGAACGTGAGGTGCCACGGGGTGACGTGGGTGTCCGGCACGCGGACCCCCTCGAGCCGGACGGCTCCCGACGCGGTGGTCCGCTGGCCGAGGCCGTCCCAGTCGTCGACGACCGCGACGCCCGCCGCGCGCCGCTCGACCCACGCGACGTGGAGCGGCCCGGGCTGCCCGGGCTCCCCTGGCTCCCCGGACCCGTCGGTCGCCGCGGTCCCGCGGTGGGCGAGCACGGGGATCCAGTCCGCGAACAGGGCACCCGTGGCGTAGGCCTTCTCACCGTCGAGGCGCCACCCGCCGCCCTCGTCGGCGGGGATCGGCGTCAGCGTCGTGCGGTACTCCCGCACGTGCCGCGTGCCGATCTCCGACTGGGCGTTGCCGAACCGGCGCCCGGCGAGGACCTCGCCGAAGAAGAACGTGCGCTGGGCGTCCGTCGCGGCGTGCCGTAGCGCGTTGACGTAGACGAAGTGGCTGTGCGGGATCTGCGCGACGTTGGGGTCGCCGATCGCGAGCAGCCGCGTGACCTCCGCCGCCGACACCGCGCCGAGTCCCGGGCCGCCGAACGCGGTCGGGACGGTGATCCCCTGCAGCCCGCTCGCGGCGAGGCGGTCGAGCGGCTCGGCCGGGAGCACGCGCTCGGCGTCGCGCTCGGCCGCACCGGCGGCGAGGTACGACGCGAGCTCGCCCGCCGCCGCGACCGCCTGGTCGGCGTCGAGGACGGGCGGGAGCTGCCCCGCGGGGAGGTGGGAGATCGGCACGGTGTCGGCGACGGTCACGGCTCAGCCCACCCGCTCCAGCTCGGCGGCCTCCAGTTCGCGGACGAGCGGCAGGATCCGCTCCCCGAAGTACCGGACGTCCTCGTGGTAGTGGAGAAAGCCGAGCAGCAGCAGGTTCGCGCCCTGTCGCTTGTAGGTGAGGATCCGTTCGGCGATCTGCTCGGGCGTACC
This sequence comes from Nocardioides sp., assembly GCA_036404795.1. Taxonomy (GTDB): domain Bacteria; phylum Actinomycetota; class Actinomycetes; order Propionibacteriales; family Nocardioidaceae; genus Nocardioides. The sequence continues at coordinate 4,451 of DASWYU010000138.1, forward strand.
GACCAGACCGGTGCGGAAGCCGTCGTTGTACTGCACGAGATCGGCGAACTCCGAGTCCTGCCACATCCCCTTGCCGTCCCCGGTGGAGCGACCCGCCTGCTTGACGGCCTCCCCGAAGCCCTCGACGGCCTCCCGGTCGGCCTTGTCGACGATCTCGCGCAGAACGTCGCGGGCCTCGGCCTCGGTGTCCCGCCCGACGAGGAAGCCGTTGACGCCGAACTTCACCGTGCGGCCGTGCACGTGGGCGACCTCGGAGACGTCGCGGACCTGCTCGGCGACACCCTCCGGGGTGTTCCCGTTGGCGAAGTACCAGTCCGAGACCCGGCCGGCCTGGCCGCGAGCCGCCGTGGAGTTGCCGCCCTGGAAGATCTCCGGGTGCGGGCGACCGGGCAGGTCCAGCGGCTTGGGCCTGAGGTCGAAGTCGTGGAGCCGGTAGAAGTCGCCGGCGAGCTCCGCGTGGTCGCTCGTCCAGATCTCGCGGAGATAGCGGATGAACTCCTCGCTCCGCCGGTAGCGCTCTCCGTGCTCCAGCCACGGCTCACCCAGCTTGGTGAACTCGTCCTTGAACCACCCCGACACCACGTTCGTGGCGATCCGGCCACCGGTGAGGTGGTCGGCGGTCGCCAACCACTTGGCGAGCACCCCGGGCTGCCAGAGCCCCGGGTGGACGGCCGCGATCACGGTGAGACGCTCCGTGGCGAGCGCGAGCGCCAGGCTGAAGGCGGTGGACTCGTGCTGGTACGCCGCGCCGTACGACGCGATGTAGCGCACCTGGCTCAACGCGTAGTCGAAGCCGTTGTCCTCGGCGAGCCGGGCGAGCTCCTTGTTGTAGTCGTAGGACCAGTCCGTGCGCTGCTCGATCTTGCTGACGACCAGGCCACCGGAGACGTTGGGCACCCAGTAAGCGAACTTCAGCGGCTCGGCGAGCGCGCGTCGCGCCGCCTCCGCGTGAACGTCGGTCATGAGACCTCCTGTCGTTCGTGGTCGATGAACTCGACCGTAATAGTTGACATTGAGAAGGCGGAGGCGCGTCCGCGATGCGGACACGTGTCCCGCTTCATGGACAGATCGGTGGCCGTCACCCGACCACCTCGGCCGCCGGGACGTCCCGCGGCACCCAGTCGGAGCGGTCGCGCTCGGTGCGTCCGATCGCCCACGCGTACGGCGGCGGCGTGCCGTTGACCTCCGCGTCGCCGACCACCCGCGCCTTGAGAATGCGCGGGTTGTGCGACGCCACCGTCCGGGCGTTGCGCCAGTGGCGGTCGAGCCCCTTCTCCTGGGCCGTTCCCGACGCCCCGAGCGTGTCGAAGAGATCGGACGTGGCCCGCAGCACCAGGTCGGTGACGATCACCTGCGCCGCCGACGACTCCAGCTCGGCCGCCTCGGCACGGCGGGCGATCTCCTCCGGGTCGAGCAGCGCCGCCTCGTGCGCAGCGTCCAGCGCGTCCGCGACCCGCAGCGTCACCGCTTCCGCGGCGTACACGGCCGCGGCGATCTCCCCGACCTTCGCCAGCACCTGGGCGTCGTCGCGCACCCGCGGGGCGTTCGCGTGGGAGTAGGTGCGCTCTCTCCCCCGCACCTGCGCGACGACGTCCGAGAGCGCCGCCCGGCCGATGCCCACGAGCGTCGCCAGCAGATTCAGCTGGTACAGGGCGGTCTGGTAGGGGAACCGTCGATCGAACGGCAGGACGTCGGTCGGCGCCACCGACGCGTCGACGAACACGGCCGTGCCCGATCCGGTGCCGACCTGACCGAAGCCGTTCCAGTCGTCGTAGACCGTCACCCCGGCCTGGTCGGTGTCGACGAGCGCGATGGCGAAGCCACCCTCGTCGTCGCCGCGCCGGACATAGACGTCCACCCACTCGGCGAAGATCGTGCCCGTCGTGTAGTACTTCGTCCCGTCGAGTCGGTAGCCGCCGTCACCGGTGGGCCGCAGCACGGTGCCCTGGGTGTCGATGGCCGTGGCGCCGACCTCCGACCAGGCGTTCCCGGCGACCTGGCCGGCGACGAAGCGCTCGAACCAGACCTCCTGCCCGCCATCGCGGACGTGGTGCCAGAGCCGGTCCTCGGCGAAGGCGAAGTGTCCGCGCAGGGCCTGGGCGAGGTTGTTGTCCGCCGCTGCGAGGTCGATGAGCAGCTGGGTCAGGTCGGCGTGGGACGCGCCGTACCCGCCGTGGTCCCGCGGGACGCGGACGGCGCCGAACCCTGCCTGCTTCAGCAGCGCCACCTCGTCGTGAGGCAGCCGTCGGTCGAGCTCCCGCTGGAGCGCGCCGTCGGCGATCGACGCGAAGAGCGGGGCGAAACGGCCACGCAGCTCGTCGAGCGTCGGCGTGCGTCGGATGCGGTCGAGAGTCATGGCGCGCTCCTCACGTGTACCAGGTCGGCGCGGGCAGCTCGTCCAGCAGCACGTAGCGCCCCACCTCGGCCCGCTTGTGCGCCACCGGGTCGTGGAGCGAGTGCGTGCGGATGTTGCGCCAGAAGATGTCGAGACCGACGTGGTTCGCGCTCGCGCGCGCCCCGGTGACCTCGAAGACCTTCGTGCCGATCTCCAGGCCGACGTCGATGGCGACCTGCTTCGAGGCCGCGATCACGACCGCCGCCTCGCCCCGCTCGGCCGCCGTCACCGTGTCCGCGTGGGCGTTGATCCGCTCCAGGAGGTCCGCCGCGCGGTCGGCGAGCGCCTCGGCCGCCCAGAGCCGCGCGGTGAGGTCGCCATAGGTCGCCTGCACGTGGAACTCGTCGGTGGCCCGTTCCTTCGGGTCCACCGCGTAGGGCCACGCCCGGGTCGTCTCGCGCGTGTACGTCGCGGCCGTCCGCAGTGCCCCCTGGGCGATCCCGAGGTAGAGGTTCGCGAAGATCGCCTGGATGATCGGCACGTTGAGCGTGTTGTAGACGCGCGGCACGAACTCGTGGCCCGCGTCGGTCGCGATGTAGCCCGCTGCCGAGGCCCAGTCGACCCGCACGTCCACGATGTCGACGCCACCCGACTCGGTGAGCCGCTGGCCGAGGTTGTCCCAGTCCCCCGCGAACCGCAGACCGGGCTGGTCGGTGGGCACGATCGCGAACACGTGCTGGTCGGTGCCGGCGACGACCCCCTCGAGCACCGTGACGTCCGAGACGCGACCACCGGTCGAGAACGACTTGCGTCCCGAGAACGACAGCTGCTGCCCCTCGGGGCCGTCGACGAGCGTGATGGTGAGGTCGTCGTCGCGCGGGTTGACGGCCCCACCGAAGAACCATCGCTGCTCCCCCGCGGCCTGCTCGACGGCAGCGATCTGCTCGGGCGTGCCGACGAGACGCGCCGCCCATGCCCACAGGTAGTGGTAGCCGAGCAGCTGGCCGATGGAGCCGTCACCGGCGGAGACGGCCCGCACGACCTGGAGCGCCGTGGCCCACGTCTGCCCGGCACCGCCGTGGGCGGTCGGCGCGAGCAAGGTGACCAGACCGGACTCCTTGAGCAGGCGCACCTCCTCGTGGGGCGTCGCCCCGACGCGGTCGCGGGCGACGGCATCCACCGAGAGGCGGCCGGCAACGGCGTGCGCGCGCTCGATCCAGCCGTCCGGCGTGGTCGGTGTCGTTCCCCACTCGGGGCTGCGGGCAGCGTCCACCGGAGCGGTGGACGTCGTCGGGAGGGACATGGTTGCTCCTTCGGTCGGTGCGGCTCGGACCGAGCACGCAATGTCCAGCATCTTAGGTGGCTTAATCTTTTTTGCTCCGGCG
>DASWYU010000139.1:0-12183 GCA_036404795.1 Nocardioides sp.
GAGCGAGGCGACCGCGATGTGGCGGCGGCCCTCCGCCCGGAAGGCGCGCACGGCCTCGCCGGTGGCGGGCGGCGAGCTGGAGGCGAACGCCGCCGTCACCGGCAGCTTGTGGTGCGCGCCCCAGACGCGGGCGAGGCGGGCGACGGCCTGGTTGGCGAGCGCGTCGCTGGAGCCGGCGGCGGCGAGGACGAGCGCGTCGAGCTCCCGCACCCGGGCCTTGCTCAGCGCGGCGCGGAGGCGCTCGTCGAGGATCTGCAGGAACGTGGTCTCGAGACCGAGGATGCCGGACGACCGGATCCGCAGTCCCTCGTGCTTCGCGGTCGCCTCGGCGATCGCGGCGGGTACGTCGACCGTGGCGTGGTAGGCGTCGGAGAGCAGCAGCGGCACGACGACGATCTCGTCGTGGCCGGCGCGGACCAAGCGGTCGACGACGGTGTGGAACGACGGCTTCGACAGCTCGAGGAACGCCGACTCGATGCGCAGGTCGGGGCGCTGGGCGCGGACCTCGGCGACGAGGGCGTTGATGGTGGCGGCGGAGCGGGGGTCGCGGCTGCCGTGGGCGAGGGCGATGAGTGCAGGGGCGGCCATGGTGGCCTCCTTCCTGAGGTCCGGGCGCAGGGGCCCGGTGGAGGGTGGTGCTGAGGTCGAGGGTCACGCTCGATCCGGGTGAGCGTGCCGTGGAGGGTGGTGCGTGTCAGCGGCCGGAGCCGGCATCACATGTGGATGCCGCACTCCGTCTTGTTCGTGCCGGCCCAGCGACCGCTCCGGGGGTCGTCGCCGGGTGCGACACGACGCGTACACGGCCAACAGCCGATCGACGGGTAGTTGTCGTAGACGAGCGGGTTGACCAGCACCCCGTTCTCCGCGATGTAGGTGTCGACGTCCTCGTCGCTCCACCGCGCGATGGGGGAGACCTTGACCTTCTGCTTCTTCGCGTCCCAGCCGACGACCGGTGCGATGACCCGGTTCTTCGTCTCGGCGCGGCGCAGGCCGGTGGCCCACGCGTCGTACCCGTCGAGAGAACGGGCCAGCGGCTCCACCTTGCGGAGCGCGCAGCACAGGTCGGGGTCGCGCTTGTAGAGCTCCGGGCCGTGCTCGGCGTCCTGCTCGGCGACCGTCTGCTTCGGGGTCAGCGTGATGACGTTGACGTCCATCGTCGCCTCGACGGCGTCGCGGGTGCCGATCGTCTCGGCGAAGTGGTAGCCGGTGTCGAGGAAGACGACGTCGATCCCGGGCGCCACCTTGGCGGCGAGGTGGGCGACGACGGCGTCACCCATCGAGGACGTCACGCAGAAGCGCTCCCCGAAGGTGGCGAAGGCCCACTCGAGGATGTGCTCGGCCGGCGCGAGCTCGAGCTCGGCACCGACGTGCTGGACGATCTCGCGCAGCTCCTCGGACGTGCGTCCGGCGGTCTCGCTGCCGCGGTTGGCGCGGGCGGCGCTGGTGGCGATCATGCGGAGACTCCCTTCGACGAGGCCGTGCCCACACCGGACGGGCGGGCGAGCTGGCCGACGTACCGGAGGGTGAAAGCCCGCAGGCACGCGCGGCATTCCCACGCACCGGCGGGGGAGGAGACCTCACCCGTCGTGGGGTCGGTGACCTCGTGGGGGCGGAGGTCCTCCTCCGCGCAGTAGGGGCAGTGGTAGGGCGCGGCACGCTCAGACACGGGCCACCTCCTTCTCCTCCGCGGCCACGACGGCCTCGCCGCGCAGGCGGGACTCGTCCGCGCGCACGACCCAGGTCGCGAAGCTCTCGTCGTCCTCGCGCTCGGCGAGGTAGGCCGTGACCACGTTGGTGATGTAGTCGTCGAGGCCCGCGCTCGTCACCTTGTGCGCCCGCAGCTTGCGGCCGAAGTTGGCGTGGAGGCCGGTCGCGCCGCCCAGGTGGACCTGGAAGCCCTCGACCTGGTCGCCGTTCTCGTCGAGCACGAGCTGACCCTTGAGGCCGAAGTCCGCGACCTGGGTGCGGGCGCAGGCGTTGGGGCAGCCGTTGATGTTGACCGTGATCGGCACGTCCAGCTCGGGCACGCGCTTCTCGAGCGAGGCGATGAGGTCGCGGCCGCGGTCCTTCGTGTCGACGATCGCGAGCTTGCAGAACTCGATGCCGGTGCAGGCCATCGTGTTCTGGCGCCAGTTCGAGGGACGGCCGTCCAGCCCGATGGCCGCGGCGGCGTCCAGGAACGCCTCCACCTGGTCGGCGTCGACGCCGATGACCACGATCTTCTGGTACGCCGTGAGCCGGGCGCCGGCCGCGCCGTACTCCTCGACGAGGTCACCGAGCGCGGTGAGGATCGTGCCGGAGACGCGACCCACGGTCGGCGCGAGCCCGACGTAGAACTTGCCGTCCTTCTGCGCGTGCACGCCGATGTGGTCGGCCGGCCGCACGGGCACCTCGGGCGAGGGGTTGGAGACGAGCTCGCGCTTCAGGTACTCGGTCTCGAGCACCTCGCGGAACTTCTCCTTGCCCCAGTCGGCGAGGAGGAACTTGAGACGGGCCTTCGAGCGGAGGCGGCGGTAGCCGTAGTCGCGGAAGATGCTCGCGACGCCCTCCCACACGTCGGGGACCTCGTCGAGCGGGATCCACACGCCGATCTTGTGGGCGAGCATCGGGTTGGTCGAGAGGCCGCCACCGACCCAGAGGTCGAAGCCCGGGCCGTGCTCGGGGTGCACGGTGCCGACGAACGAGACGTCGTTGGTCTCGGGGGAGACGTCGTGGCCGGGGTGGCCCGTGAGCGCGGTCTTGAACTTGCGGGGGAAGTTCGAGAAGGCCGGGTCGCCGATGTAGCGCCGCTTGATCTCCTCGAGCGCGCTCGTGCCGTCGATGATCTCCTCGGAGGAGACGCCCGCGACCGGGGAGCCGAGGAACGGACGGGGCGAGTCGCCGCAGGCCTCGAGGGTGTCGAGACCGGCCTCGTCGAGGATCTCCCAGATGGTGGGGACGTCCTCGACGCGGATCCAGTGGTACTGGATGTTCTCGCGGTCCGTGACGTCCGCGGTGTCGCGGGCGAACTCGGTGCCGACACGACCCAGCGCCCGCAGCGCGGCGGGCGAGAGCAGTGCGCCGTCGGAACGGACCCGCATCATGAAGAAGCGGTCGTCCAGCTCCTCCTCCTCGAGCGTCGCGGTCTTGCCGCCGTCGAAGCCCGGGGCGCGCTGCGTGTAGAGGCCCATCCAGCGGAACCGGCCGCGGAGGTCGGCCGGGTCGATCGAGTCGAAGCCGCGCTTCGAGTAGATGTTGATGATCCGCGCCCTGACGTTGAGCGGGTTGTCGTCCTTCTTGGACTGCTCGTTCTTGTTCAGCGGCTCCGTGTAGCCCAGGGCCCACTGACCCTCGCCGCGCTTGCGGCGGGGGGTGGCGGTGCGGGGGGGAGTTGCCGGGGAGTTCACTGCAGTCTGTCCTTCGCGGGGATACCGGACCGCGGGCAGCGCTCACGCCGGGAACCAGCGTGCGAGGGTGACTCGGCCTGCCTGCGAACCGATCGAGGTTCGGTGGTCGGAGCGCCGGCTCGGGCTGCGGTGCCGGAGCGGGCGCGGACGGGACGTCAGGAGGGCCAACACATGGAGCTGCGCGTGCGCATGAGGTCCACGTGGCGTCGAACCACGAGGTACGCGTGCGTCGCAGCAGTGACCATGGGCAGGAGTCTCATCCTGCGGACCGGCTCCCCACAACCAAAGATCTCATGATCTGGGATCGACGTCCACCATGTGGATCCGGGGTGCGCTGAGCAGGCGTTTCCGGGTCGCCATGAGGCCCAGGTCACATCCCGGGTGGCCGCGAGGTGGACGGTGCGCGACGAATCGCCGCGCGACGCACGGGCTCACTACGCTGACGCCCATGACCGACCTGATCAGCAGCACCTACTCCCAGGCTCTCGAGGTCATCGCCTCGGTCGAGCCGCGCGTCGCCGAGGCGACCCGGGCCGAGCTGGCCGACCAGCGCGCCTCGCTCAAGCTCATCGCCTCCGAGAACTACGCCTCGCCGGCCGTGCTGCTGACCATGGGCACGTGGCTCAGCGACAAGTACGCCGAGGGAACCGTCGGTCACCGCTTCTACGCGGGCTGCCAGAACGTCGACACGGTCGAGGCCCTCGCGGCGGAGCACGCCCGTGAGCTGTTCGGCGCCGAGTACGCCTACGCCCAGCCGCACTCCGGCATCGACGCGAACCTCGTCGCCTTCTGGTCGATCCTGGCCCACCGCGTCGAGGGGCCGTGGCTCGAGAAGGCCGGCGCCAAGAACGTCAACGACCTGACCGAGGCCGACTGGGAGGAGCTCCGCAACGAGCTCGGCAACCAGCGCCTCCTCGGCATGAACCTGGACGCCGGCGGTCACCTCACCCACGGCTTCCGCCCGAACATCAGCGGCAAGATGTTCCACCAGCAGCAGTACGGCACGGACCCCGAGACGGGCCTCCTCGACTACGACGCCGTGCGCGCCAAGGCCAAGGAGTTCAAGCCGCTCATCCTCGTGGCGGGCTACTCGGCGTACCCGCGCCGCGTGAACTTCGCGAAGATGCGCGAGATCGCCGACGAGGTCGGCGCCACGCTCATGGTCGACATGGCGCACTTCGCCGGTCTCGTCGCGGGTGGCGTGTTCACCGGCGAGGAGAACCCGGTGCCCTTCGCGGACGTCGTCACCACCACCACCCACAAGTCGCTCCGCGGTCCGCGTGGCGGCATGGTCCTCGCGACGCAGGAGTACGCCCCGAGCGTCGACCGCGGGTGCCCGATGGTGCTCGGCGGCCCGCTGCCGCACGTGATGGCCGCCAAGGCCGTGGCGCTCGCGGAGGCGCGACGCCCCGAGTTCGCGACCTACGCCCAGCAGGTCGCCGACAACGCGCAGGCGCTCGCCGGCGGGTTCCTCAGCCGCGGCGCGAAGCTCGTCACCGGGGGCACCGACAACCACCTCGTGCTCGTCGACGTGTCGTCCTTCGGGCTGACCGGCCGCCAGGCCGAGTCCGCGCTCCTCGACGCGGGCGTCGTCACCAACCGCAACTCCGTGCCGGCCGACCCGAACGGCGCCTGGTACACCACCGGCATCCGCCTCGGCACGCCCGCGCTCACGACGCGCGGCTTCGGCGCCACGGAGTTCGACCGCGTCGCGGAGCTCGTCGTCGACGTGCTGAGCAACACGCAGCCCGGCACGACGAAGGCGGGCGCTCCGTCGAAGGCGTCGTACGTCCTCGCCGACGGCGTGGCGGACCGGACCCGCGCGGCCTCGGCCGAGCTGCTCGACAAGCACCCGCTCTACCCGGGCCTCGAGCTGGTCTGACCGGTCCCGCCGGCGGGGCCGGGGCTCGCGACGAGCCTCAGCCCCGCCAGCGGTACTCGACCTCGGGGCGGCCGGTGCCGCCGTACCGGGGCGCACGCTCCAGCCGTCCCACGTCGGCGAGGTGCTCGAGGTAGCGCCGTACGGTGACCCGCGACGCGCCCACCCGCTCCGCCACCTCGGTGGCCGACACCCCGACCCCCGCGGCGCGCACGGCCTGCGTCACGTCGCGCAGCGTCTCGGCGCTCATCCCCTTCGGCACGCCGCTCGCGCTCGGCATCCGCAGCGAGCCGAGCAGCCCGTCCACCTCCTCCTGCGCGACCTCGCGGCCGGACGTGAGGGAGGCGCGGTAGGCGGCGTACTGCTCGAGCTTCGCGCGGAAGGTGCCGAACGTGAACGGCTTCAGCAGGTAGAGCACCACGCCGTGGGCGACGGCCTGCCGCACGACGTCGGCGTCGCGGGCCGACGTCACGGCGATCACGTCGCACAGGTGCCCGGCCGCGCGCATCCCGCGCACCAGTCCCAGCCCGTGGCCGTCCGGCAGGTGCATGTCGAGCAGCACCAGGTCGATCGGCTCGCGCGACAGCAAGCGGGCCGCCTCCGCTGCCGACCGCGCCACGGCGACGGCCTCGAAGCCGGGGACGCGGCCGACGTAGTCCGCGTGCGCCAGCGCCGCCGTCGCCTCGTCCTCGACCACCAGCACCCGGACCGTCCCCCCGGCCGTCACGAGGGCCCTCCCGCCGCCAGGTCGACCGTGAACGACGCCCCGCCGAGCGGGGAGGCACCCACCGCGACGTCGCCGCCGTGGCGGCGGGCCACCTGCGCCACGAGCGCGAGACCCAGACCGCGGCCGGGACCCTGCGCGTCGGCGGAGGCCTTCGTCGACCAGCCGCGCTCGAAGGCGTGCGCCGCCTCCGACCCGGTGAGCCCCGGCCCGGAGTCCTCCACGACGACGCGCAGGGCACCGGGCGCGGGGGTGCCGGGGTGGAACGTGACCCGTACGACGCGCTCCGCCGCCGCCGGCACCTCGCCGAGGGCGTCGAGCGCGTTGTCGACGAGGTTGCCGACCACCGTGACGATGTCGCGCGGCGCCACCGGCAGGTCGCTCGGCACCCCGCCCTCGAGCCGCAGCTCCACCCCGCGCTCGGCGGCCTCCGCCGTCTTGCCCAGGAGGAGCGCGGCGAGGACGGGGTCGCCGGTGGCGGCGACGACGCGGTCGGTGAGCAGCTGGGCGACCTGCAGCTCCTCCGTCGCGAAGTCGACGGCCTCGTCGTGGCGGCCCATCTCCACGAGGGAGACGACGGTGTGGAGGCGGTTGGCGGCCTCGTGGTTCTGCGCGCGCAGCGACTCCGAGAGGGCGCGGACGACGTCGAGCTCGCCCGTCACCGTCTGGAGGTCGGTGCGGTCGCGCAGGGTCACGACGGAGCCGACCGTCGCGTCGCGCCACAGCGCGGGGGAGGAGCTCACGACGAGCACCTTGTCGCCCGTCACGTAGAGGTCGTCACTGGCGACCCGGCCCTCCGCGACGGCCGCGACGAGGCCCGGGGGCAGACCGAGGTCGCGCAGCGCCGTACCGACCACGTCGTCGGCGGGCAGGTCGAGCAGCCGACGCGCTTCGTCGTTGACCAGCGAGACGCGGCCCGCGCCGTCGACGAGGAGCAGGCCCTCGCGGACGGCCGCGAGGACGGCGGCGTAGTACTCGTACATCCGTGTCATCTCCCGCTCGCCCATGCCGTGCGTCTGGCGGCGCAGCCGGCGGGCGACGAGACCGGCGCCCACGAGCCCGACGACCAGCACCGCCGTCGCCGCGAGCGCGATCCACACGAGGTCACCGCGGACGGCGTCGGAGATGCGGTCGATGCTGACCCCGACCGAGACCAGCGCGACGACCTCCGTGCCGTCGCCGGACGCCCCGCCGGCGAAGACCGGTACGACGGCGCGGACGGAGGGGCCGAGCGTGCCGACGTACTCCTGCACGAACACCCGACCGGCCAGCGCCTCGCCGACCTCGCCCACGAAGCGTCGCCCGACCTCCGCCGGGTTGGGGTGGGTGAAGCGGATGCGGTCGGGGCCCATGATCGTCACGAAGTCGACGTCGGCGTCGTCCTCGACCTCGGACGTCCAGGGCTGCAGCGCGGCGGTGGGGTCGTCGCCCACCACCGCCGCGGCCACGGCGGGGGAGTCGGCGAGCGACTCCGCGACCGCGAGGGCGCGGTCGGCGGCGTTGTCGCGCGTGTCCGAGCGGGCGTCGACCACGGCGAGCGAGACGGCCGCCGCGACGAGCACGAGGACCACGACGACCTGCAGGACGAGCACCTGCCCCGCGACGGGGAAGTCCCGCCCCGGGCCGGGGCCCCGTCGCCGCGTCATGCGGCGCATTGTGCCGCACCGCGGTGCGTCGCCGGCGGAGGGCGACGTGGAGCGGAGCGCAGCGGGAGCCCGCCGAGAAGTGGTCGCGACCACAACGACCACAACGGTGACCCCGGTCACGAACGCGACGAGGGTGTGACCCACGTCCCCCTCACGCAGCGGGCCCAGACAGGAGTTCCCCATGAGCAGCAGCACCGCAGCGGCACCGTCGCAGAAGCGCAGGAGCAACGCGCGCACGCACTACCTCTACATCGCCGTCATCGTGGCCGTGGCCCTCGGCATCCTGGTCGGCGCCGTCGTGCCCGACTTCGCCGTCGAGCTCGAGCCGGTCGGCAAGGCGTTCGTCGCCCTCATCAAGATGATGATCCAGCCGATCATCTTCTGCACGATCGTCCTCGGCGTCGGCTCGATCCGCAGCGCGGCGAAGGTCGGCAAGGTCGGCGGTCTCGCGCTCGGCTACTTCATCGGCATGAGCACGTTCGCGCTCGCCATCGGCATGGCGGTCGGCAACTTCCTCCACCCGGGCGAGGGGCTCGTCGTCAACGACGAGGTCGCCGCGTCGGGCGCCGAGATCGCCAGCAACGCCTCGCACGGCAGCACCATGGAGTTCCTCGTCGGCATCATCCCGACGTCGCTCGTCTCCGCGCTGACCTCCGGCCAGGTGCTGCAGACGCTGTTCGTCGCGCTCCTCGTGGGCTTCGCGCTCCAGGCGATGGGCAAGGCGGGCGAGCCGATCATCAAGGGCGTCGGCCACGTGCAGCGGCTCGTGTTCCGCATCCTCGCGATGATCATGTGGGCCGCGCCGGTCGGTGCCTTCGCCGCGATCGCGGCCGTCGTCGGCGCCACGGGCCTCGGCGCCCTCAAGGCGCTGGCCGTCCTCATGGTCGGCTTCTACATCACGTGCGCCCTGTTCGTCTTCGTCGTGCTGGGCACGCTGCTCAAGCTCGTCGCGGGGATCAACATCTTCACGCTGCTCAAGTACCTCGGCCGCGAGTTCCTCCTCATCGTCTCCACGTCGTCCTCCGAGTCGGCGCTGCCCCGCCTCATCGCGAAGATGGAGCACGCCGGCGTCGACAAGTCCACGGTCGGCGTCGTCGTCCCGACGGGCTACTCGTTCAACCTCGACGGCACCGCGATCTACCTGACGATGGCCTCGCTCTTCATCGCCTCCGCGATGGGCGACCCGCTGAGCATCGGCGAGCAGGTCTCGCTCCTCGTCTTCATGATGATCGCGTCGAAGGGCGCGGCGGGCGTGACCGGCGCCGGCATGGCGACGCTGGCCGGCGGCCTCAGCTCCCACCGCCCCGACCTGGTCGACGGCGTCGGTCTCATCGTCGGCATCGACCGGTTCATGTCGGAGGCCCGCGCGGTCACCAACTTCGCCGGCAACGCGGTCGCCACCGTGCTCATCGGCCACTGGACCGGCGGGCTCGACCGGAAGCAGTACGACGACGCGATCTCCGGCAGCTCGCCCTTCGACGAGCAGACGATGGTCGACGACCACGGCGCGACCGAGCCCGCGGTCGACGCGGACGACGAGGCCGCGCGCACCGCGCAGGAGAAGGCGCTCACCCGCGCCTGATCCCTCCTGCCCCCCCCGCGGGGGACAGGCCGACGGGGCCCGGGACCGACACGATCGGTCCCGGGCCCTCTACGGTTCGGGCATGACCGCCCCGCCCGCCACGCACGGAACGCCGGCGGTCCGCCGCCGGCTCGTGCGCCTGCGGCACCTGCTGTGGCGGCTCGTCGTGGCGACGGTGGGGTCCTGCCTGCGGCACCGGGTCACCGGGCTCGCCGCGGAGGCGGCGTTCTTCGCGATCCTGTCGGTGCCGCCGCTCGTCTTCGCGCTCGCGGGCGCGATCGGCTACGTCTCGGACAACTTCTCGCAGGCCGAGGTCGACGAGGTGCGGGCGTTCGTGGTCGAGCTGTCCTCGCGGGCGCTCACCGACGCCGCCGTCGACCGGATCGTGGTGCCGACGATCGACGAGGTGCTCGAGGGCGGCCGGTTCGACGTCATCTCCATCGGCTTCGTGCTCGCCCTCTGGTCGGGCTCGCGGGCGCTCAACGTCTTCGTCGACACCATCACGATCATGCACGGGCTCGGCGGCAAGCGGGGGATCGTGGCGACCCGGGCGCTCTCCTTCGGGCTCTACCTGCTCGGTCTCGTGATCGGCGCCGTCACCCTGCCGCTGGTGGTGGCCGGCCCGACGCTCCTCGGCCGGCTGGCGCCGCCCCGGCTCGAGTTCCTGCTCGGCTTCTACTGGCCGACCGTGCTCCTGCTCGGCATCTGCTTCCTCGCGACGCTGTACCACGTCGCCGTACCGGTGCGGACCAAGTGGAGCTTCAACCTCCCGGGCGCCGTGTTCGCCCTCTCCTGCTGGATCCTCGGCTCCGCCGCCCTCCGCTGGGGCCTCACCGTCACGTCGGCGGAGTCCAGCTCGATCTTCGGGCCGCTGGCGGCGCCCATCTACGTGCTGATCTGGCTCTACCTGCTCGCGATCGCCGTGCTCATCGGAGCGGCGGTCAACGCCGCCTTCGACGAGGTGTTCCCCCAGGCCGTGACCGCGACGGCGCGCCGGGAGCTCGCCCGCCTGCTCCGCTCCCGCCGGGGGGCGGCGGAGGCGCGCGTGGAAGACTGACGCGCGTGTCGAACGTGCACCTTCCCCGGTCCGTGATCGCCGTCGGCGCCGTGATCTGCGTCGGTGGCGGCTTCCTCCTCGGCGTCGTCGTCACCTCCGAACCGTCCGACCTGGCGCGTGCGGAGGTGGTCTCCTTCGAGCCGTCCGCCAGCGAGCTCTGCCTCCGCGGTGCCGATCTCGAGGATCTCGACGGCGGGATCCCCGACGTCCGTGGGTCGGGCGAGGACGCCGAGCTGTGCGGCTACTGGATGCAGCCCGAGGACGCGGGCACGCCGCGGGCCGGCGACGCGTTCGAGCTGACGGTGCACGTGACGGACGACCCGCCCTCGGGCCAGCGTGGTTCGGCGAACGTGCTCATCTACGGCAGCCTTCTCGACTAGGTTTCGTCCGTGTCCGACCGTCCCTCGCACGAGGCTGCCGCGCACGGTCGGGTCGCCCTCCCGGACCGTCGACGCTCCCCGTGGTTCGAGCTCTTCAAGCGCCTCGGGGCCGCCCTGGGCATCTTGGTCGGCACCGTCCTGCTCGTGTACGTCGACCGCGAGGGCTACACGGACAACAACGACCCGACGCGGGCGGTCGACCTCGTGGACGCGCTCTACTACACGACGGTCACGCTGAGCACGACCGGCTACGGCGACATCGCCCCCGTCAGCACGCACGCCCGGCTCATCAACGCGTTCGTGATCACCCCGGCCCGCGTCGGGTTCCTGGTGCTCCTGATCGGCACCACCCTCGAGGTGCTCGCCTCGCAGGGCCGCGAGATGTTCCGGGTCAACCGGTGGAGGAAGCGCATGGCCGAGCACGTCGTCGTCATCGGCTACGGCACGAAGGGCCGTCGTGCCGTCGACACGCTGGTGCAGAACGGGTGGGACCGCGAGCGCGTGGTGGTCGTCGACCCGCGGCAGACCGCGATGGACGACGCGCACGCCGACGGGCTCGCCATCGTCATCGGCGACGCCACCCGGCGGGACGTGCTGCGCCGCGCCCGGGTCGCGGAGGCGACCCAGGTCGTCATCACCACCGACCGCGACGACACCAACGTGCTCGCGACGCTCACGGTGCGCCAGCTCAACCCCGAGGCGTTCATCGTCACCGCGGTCCGTGAGCAGGAGAACGTGCCGCTGATGAAGCAGAGCGGCGCCGACTCGGTGATCACCTCCTCCGACGCCGTCGGCCGCCTCCTCGGGCTCTCCTCGCTGTCGCCGGCGCTGGGCTCCGTCATGGAGGACCTCCTCACGTACGGCGAGGGACTCGAGGTCGCCGAGCGCGACCTGCTGGTGACGGAGGTGGGCAAGGCGCCCCAGTCGCTGCCCGACCAGGTCATCGCGGTCGTGCGGGACGAGCGCGTCTACCGCTACTTCGACCCGGTCGTCACGCAGCTCGCCCGGGGCGACCACCTCATCGTCGTGCGCCCCGCGCAGGAGCTCCCCTGGGCGCCCCGGCCGGGCACGCACGGCGAGACCTCGGCGACGGACGACTGAGCCGTGGTGCAGAGCGAGCAGGTCGCGGCGCCGGTCGTGCCGGCGCCGCCGCTGCTGTCGTGGCGGTGGGTGCCGGTCTGGGCGCTCGCGGTCACGGGCCTGGCGCTCCTGGGCCGGCTCACGGCGACAGAACCGGGAGCGCCGTCGTTGGTGGTCCCGTCCACCGGGATCGCGGTGCTCTGGCTGCTGTCGCGCGGGGTCTCGCTGGCGAGCCTCGACGCACTCGTGCTGGCCGCCGCCCTGGTGGCGGTGACCGTCGTCGCCGACGTGCCGCTGGCCGCGGGCGCCGTGCTCGTCGCGGGCTCGCTCGCGCAGGTCGGACTGACGGTGGCGCTGCTGCGGCGCTGGTGCGGCGACACGTGGGGCGTGGCGCGGGGGACGGCCGCGGTCCTCACGACGGGCTCGCTCGCCCGCCTCGTCGGCGCGAC
>DASWYU010000140.1:0-6829 GCA_036404795.1 Nocardioides sp.
CGAGCTCGCGCCGGTCGCCGCGCGGCTGGCCCTCGGGATCGACGCCGGCGCGGTCTGGACGCGGCTCGCGACCGACAGCCCGGCGCTCGCGCCACTCGCTCGGGTCATGGCGCGGTCGCACGAGGCCGGATCGGTCGTCAGCTCCGCCGTCGCGGCTCTGGCCGACGACCTCGCCCAACGGTCGCGCGCGCGGATCGAGGACAAGGCCCGTGCCGTCGGCGTCCGCGCCGCCGTCCCCCTCGGTCTCTGCCTCCTGCCCGCCTTCCTGCTCCTCGGGATCGTGCCGCTCGTCGCGTCGGCCGTGCAGGGGCTCGGGTGGTGACCCGCTCGCTGTCCCCAGGCCGGGTCCGGTGGGCGGTCGTCCCCAGATGCGGGTTCGACCGCCCGGGGAGGCCCCGTCCGGCGAGAGGGTCGGTGCAGCGCCCGAGGGGCGTGGGTCGACGCAGGTCGACCGTGGTCGGGGGGACCGTCCCGCCGACCGGAAGGGGGAGAGCGATGATGATCACGAGGACCGGCACCCACAGTGCCGAGGGCGCCCGACGCCGTACGGAGGGGGGCCGGCGGCGTGCCCGTCGCCTGACCGCGGGGGCAGGCGACCAGCGTGGCATCACGACGGCGGAGTACGCCGTCGGAACCGCCGCCGGCGCCGGCCTGGCCGGGCTGGCCTACCAGCTGCTGACGGGCGGGCTCGGCAACCAGATGCTGACGTCGATGTTCGAGCACGTGCTCGGCCTGATCGGCATCGGCTGATGACCGCGCGTCGGCCCGCGGGAGGTGGGTTCGTGGGTGCCGAGTCCGCGTCCGCGGGCCGGCGCCGTGCCACGCCGTCGAGCCGCGACCAGCGGGGCGCGGTCACCGCGGAGACGGTGATGGTCCTGCCGCTGCTCGTGCTCGTCGCGCTCGCGCTCACCTGGATGGTCGGGCTCGCGTTCACCCAGGTGCAGGTGGTCGACGCTGCCCGGGAGGCGGCGCGTGCGGCGGCCCGCGACGACGGCGTCGCGGCCAGCGTCGCCGCCGGTCAGCGCGTCGCGCCGGACGGGGCCGAGATCACCGTCTCCACGGGCGGGACGGAGGTGACGGCTCGGGTCGCGGTGCGCGTGGAGGCGCCGTCGTTGTTCGCCTGGGCCCCGTCGGTCCCCCTGAGCGCCACCGCAGTGGCCGCGCGGGAGGAGCAGTGAGCAGGCAACGGTCCCGGCACGACGAGCGCGGCGCTGCCACCGTCATGGTGTTCGCGATGGTGGTGGTCCTCGGTGCGACGGCCCTGGTCCTGGTGACCGGCGCCGGTCTGTTCGTGGAGCACCGCCGGGCCCAGGCCGCGGCCGACCTCGCGGCACTGGCCGGTGCCGCCGCCGTCGGCGGGCCGGGTGCAGGGTCGGGTGGGTCCGCCTGCAGCGTCGCCGCCCGCACGGCCACCCGCAACGGAGCCGAGCTGACCTCGTGCGAGGTGCTCGGCCGCGACGTCCGGGTGCGGGTCGCGATCCGTCGCGGCTACGCCGGCGGACTGACCGCGGTGGTCGAGGGCGCGGCCCGGGCCGGTCCGGCGGGATCGTCCGCAGGATCAGGCTCGGGCGCGGAGTCGGGCGCGGAGTCGGGCGCGGACGGGAGCGGGGCGTGACGGAGCAGCACGTCGAGCAGGAGGAGGGCCGCATGCTTGTCCAGCGGGTTGTTCTGGTTGCCGCACTTCGGGGATTGCACGCAGGACGGGCAGCCGTCCGCGCACTCGCAGGTGGCGATCGTGGCCCGCGTCGCCCGGAGCCACGCGGGCGCCGCCTCGAACCCCCGCTCCGCGAAGCCGGCGCCGCCGGGGTGACCGTCGTAGACGAAGACGGTCAGCATCCCGGTGTCCGGGTGCAGGACGGTGGACACCCCACCGATGTCCCATCGGTCGCAGGTCGCGAACAGCGGGAGCAGGCCGATCGAGCAGTGCTCGGCGGCGTGCGCGGCCCCGGGGAGGTCGCCTGCCGTCACGCCGGCGCCCTCGAGGTCGGACAGCACGGCAGCGGGCACGGTCCACCAGACCGCCGCCGTCCGCAGCGACCGCACCGGCAGGTCGAGCGCCTGCTCGCCGAGCACCTCCCCGCCCGGCTCCCGTCGGCGGAGGAACGCGACGACCTGGTGGCTGACGTCGACGGTGCCGAACGCGAGCCGGCATCCGCCCCAGTCCGCATCGCGCTGCTCCTCGACCACCCGGATGTCGGTGATCTCGCGCGCGGAGGTGGAGTAGGGCGGGTCGGCCCGCCGGAGCATCGCCACGTGCTCGTCGAGGTCGAGGCTCTCCACGAGCCAGGTCTCGCCGAGGTGCACGTAGACGGCGCCCTCGTGGGCCTCCCCGTGCGCGCGGGCGGCGTCGACGGTGCCGATCACCCGACCGCTCCCCGTCTCGACGAGCTGTACGGGCGACCCGCCGGCGGAGCGCAGGTCGGCGAGGTCGCTCGCCCGGCGTCGGTCCGTCCAGAAGTATCCGGCCGGGCGCCGACGGAGCAGCCCGGTCGCGACGAGCTGGTCGAGGAGCACCGGTGCGGTCGGCCCGAACAGCGGGAGGTCGGCGTCGGTCAGCGGCTGGTCGGCCGCAGCGGCGCACAGGTGCGGCGCGAGGACGTAGGGGTTGTCGGGGTCGAAGACCGTCTGCTCCACCGGGGCGTCGAGCAGCGCCTCGGGGTGCCCGACGAGGTACGTGTCGAGCGGGTCGTCCCGGGCCACGAGGAGGCCGAGCGCGTCCTGCTGGGCGCGGCCCGCGCGGCCGACCTGCTGCCAGAGGGCCGCGCGTGTCCCCGGGAACCCGACGACGAGCACGGCGTCGAGACCGGCCACGTCGATGCCGAGCTCGAGCGCGTTGGTCGCCGCGAGCCCGAGGAGGTCGCCGGAGCGCAGCGAGCGCTCGATGGCGCGCCGTTCCTCGGGGAGGTAGCCGCCCCGGTACGACGTGACCCGCCCCGCGAGCGTCGGGTCCACGTCGGTGAGGTGGTCGCGGGCGGTGCGGGCGACCTGCTCCGCCCCGCGCCGAGAACGGACGAACGCCAGCGTGCGCACCCCGTCCACCACGAGGTCCGTCAGCAGGTCGGCCGCCTCGGAGGCCGCGGCGCGGCGTACGGGCGCGCCGTTCTCCCCCTGGTGCGACGTCAGGGGCGGCTGCCACATCCCCAGGGTCACGCTGCCCCGCGGGGAAGTGTCCTCGGCCACGGCCGCCACGTCGAGGCCGGTGAGCCGCGCCGCCGTGTCCGCGGGGGAGGCGGCGGTCGCCGACGCCAGCACGAAGGTGGGCTCGCTCCCGTGGTGGGCGGCGACGCGCCGTACGCGCCGGAGGACCTGGGCCACATGCGCCCCGAACACCCCGCGGTAGTGGTGGCACTCGTCGACGACCACGAAGCGCAGCCCCCGCCAGAACGCGGGCCAGCGGGCGTGGCCGGGGAGCAGCGAGTGGTGGAGCATGTCGGGGTTGGTGAGGACGTACTCGGCGTGGTCCCGCGTCCAGTCCCGCAGCTCGGGTGGGCTGTCACCGTCGTGCGTCACGGCCCGCACACCGGTGCGGAGCCGTTCGACGGCGGCGAGCTGGTCGGCGGCGAGCGCCTTCGTCGGAGCGACGTAGAGCACGGACGCACCGCGGGTCCCGCGCCGGGTCCGGGCCTCGAGGACGCCGGTCAGGGCGGGCAGCAGGTAGCCCATCGACTTGCCCGACGCGGTGCCGGTCGCGAGCACGACGTGCGCCCCCTCGCGCGCCAGGTCGGCCGCCGTGCGCTGGTGCGCCCACGGGGCGGTGATCCCTTGCTCCGCGTAGCCGTCGCGCACGGTCGGGTGCACCCACGCCGGCCAGTCGACGGTGACGGCGTCCCGCCGTGGCAGGACCCGCACGTGGCGGAGCCGCGCCGCCCGGTCACCCCCGCGCGCCAGCCGGGCGAGGGGTGTCGACGGATCGAGGGTCGCGGCCCCGTCCGCAGCGTCCCCTCCACCGTGCTCGTCCATGACGGACCAGTGTCGCAAGACCCACCGGCGGATCTGCTGAGGACGGGGCCGCCGGGGTCGGATGTCCGGTCTTCCTGCGCCTGGCATGGGGGGCATGGTTTGATAGGCGAGGCACTGTCTCGGATACGGTGCTCGGCAAGTGGCCGGATGAGCACGCCTGTGTGCCTGAGGAGACAACGTGGACCTGACTCTTGCGACCAGCGAGGCCGATGGCAAGACCATCGTCGCCGTCGGTGGCGAGATCGACGTCTACACGGCCCCGCGCCTCCGCGACCGGATCACGGAGCTCGTCGCGGCCGGCACCTACGATCTGGTGATCGACATGGAGGCCGTGGAGTTCCTGGACTCGACCGGCCTCGGCGTGCTGGTCGGTGGCCTCAAGAAGGTCCGCGCCCACAACGGTTCGCTCCAGCTGATCTGCAGCCAGGACCGCTTGCTCAAGATCTTCCGCATCACGGGCCTGGCGAAGGTCTTCGTCATCCACGACTCGCTGGCTGCCGCGCTCGCGTCCGCCGACGCCTCCTGACGCGACAGCCCCGGAAGGCCCCCGGGCCGCATGGTCTGGACCGCCCGAGTCTTTACCTCGGCGCCAGGTTTCCGACCCGCCGCGCAGGGGACTCTTCCTCCGTCGTCCGGCCACGTGAGGGAGGAGGGTCAGTGAACGACCAGTTCGACGTGACCCTCGAGGACTCCGTGCTCCTCGGCGAGGTCGAGCTCACGACCAACCTGATGGTCGCCGCCAGCAACTCCGAGCGGCACCTGACGACCGAGGAGATCGACCGCATCCTCGGGATCGTTCCGCCCGAGGCCTGACGGGGCCCACGGGCGCCGCGGCCCGGATGTGACACTGGCTCCCATGCCCACCCGCCTCCCCGGGTCCCTGCCGCGCGAGCAGCTGTCGGTCGACGAGGTCTCCACCTCGACCACCGGCGCTCCGCGTCCCGTCGTCCGCGCAGCCGGCGCCGTCGTGACCCGGCCGGGGAGGGAGGTGCTCCTCGTCCACCGGCCTCGCTACGACGACTGGTCGTTCCCCAAGGGCAAGGTCGACCGCGGTGAGCACGTCGTCACGGCGGCGGTCCGCGAGGTCGCCGAGGAGACCGGGCTGCGAGTGCGGCTCGGGGTGCCCCTCGCCGGCCAGCGCTACGGCGTCCGCGGCCGCGGTGGCGTGCGGGACAAGACGGTGGCCTACTGGTCCGCCCGGGTCGTCGGTGACGACGACGTCGCCGGCTACCGTCGGGGGGAGGAGATCGACGAGGTCGCCTGGGTGCCGCACACCGAGGCCCGGGAACGGCTCACCTACCCCCACGACGTCGCCACGCTCGACGAGGCGATGGACCGGCCGCGCCGTACGTCCGCTCTCGTCGTGCTCCGCCACGGCGTCGCCCGCTCGCGGGCGCGCTGGGCGGCCGACGACCGCCTGCGCCCGCTGCTCGTCGCGGGGCACGACCAGGGGAGGCGATGGGTGCCGCTGCTCGCGGCGTACGGCATCGACTCCGTCGTCACCTCCCCGAGCACGCGGTGCGTGCAGACCGTGCAGCCGTTCCTCGACGCCCACGACCTGGCGCCCCGGCTGAAGCCGGCGCTGAGCGAGGAGGGGGCGGAGCCCGAGAAGGTACGGCGCCTCGTCGCCCGACTGCTCGACGAGCCCCGCACGGTCCTGTGCACCCACCGTCCCGTCCTGCCGCTCGTCTGGGCGGCCCTCGGTGTCAGGCCCACGACGTTGGAGAAGGGCGAGGCGCTCGTCGTGCACCATCGCCGCGGTCGGGTGCTGACCACGGAGGTCACGAGCGTGTAACGGGCTGAGTGTGGCCCACGTCATGCCGTCAAGGGCGCACCGGCCGAGTTCACCGGATGCTCACCGTCTGCCCGACCAGCCGTTCGCCGATGGGTCATCACCGTTCACTGCTCGTTCACTGACGCCGCTCGATCCGTACACCAAGCCTCCTTACGTTCCCTGCGTCAGTTCGTTCGAAGACTTCAGCAGACTTCAGGAGACCCGCAGTGAAGCGCACTTCCTTCCGGTACCTCGTGCCCGGTGTGGCCGCCCTCGCCCTCACCCTCTCGGCCTGCGGCGCCGGCAACGAGGAGAGCTCCGACGCGCCCGACAGCGTCGACGAGAACCTCTCGGGCACGCTGAACGGCGCCGGTGCCTCCACGCAGGAAGCGGTCATGGCCGTGTGGCGTGGCAACTTCCAGAACGCGGCGTCGGACGTCACGGTCAACTACGACCCGGTCGGCTCGGGCGGCGGTCGTGAGCAGTTCATCGACGGCGGCATCTCGTTCGCCGGTTCCGACGCGTACCTCGACGAGGAGGAGCTGGCGGCCGCCACCGAGCGCTGCAACGGCACCGCCCCGATCGAGATCCCCTCGTACGTGGCGCCCATCGCCGTCGCGTACAACCTCCCGGACGTGGGGGAGCTCAACCTCTCCCCGGCGACGGTTGCCGGCATCTTCAACAACGCGATCACCAACTGGAACGACCCGGCGATCGTCGCCGACAACGAGGGTGCGACCCTCCCCGACCTCCCGATCAACGTGGTGTTCCGAGGCGACGCCTCCGGCACCACGGAGAACTTCACGGCGTACCTCGACGCGGTCGCGCCCGACGCCTGGCCGCACGGACCCATCGAGGACTGGCCGGGCACCGGCGAGGCTGCGACCGGCACCTCCGGCGTCATCGAGGTCGTGGGCGGCACCGAGGGCTCGATCGGCTACGCCGACGGCTCGCAGGTGACCGAGGCTGGCCTGTCCGCCGCGTCCATCGGCGTCGGCAGCGAGTTCGTGGCGCCCAGCCCCGAGGCTGCCGGTCAGATCCTGAACGCGTCCACGCCCGTCGAGGGCCGCGTCGCCGAGGTCGACCTCGCCGTCG
>DASWYU010000141.1:0-1865 GCA_036404795.1 Nocardioides sp.
CGTGACCGAGCCCGCCCGCCGGGTCGCACTCGTCACCGGCGCGGCCGGCGGCATGGGCACGGCGATCGTGGCGGCGCTGACGCGGGACGGGTACGACGTGGTCGGCGTCGACGTCGCCCCCGTGACCGCTCCGTGCCTGGAGTCGCATGTGCTCGACGTGCGGCACGGCTCCGCGCTCCGCGCCCTCGTCGTGGACGTGGTCGCCCGCCGCGGTCGGCTCGACGCCGTCGTCGCCGCGGCCGCCGTCGTGGGGGGCGGCGCCCCGTTGTGGACCACCCCCGACAGCGTCCTCGAGGAGTTGTGGGACGTCGACGCGAAGGGCGTGTGGACCACCGCGTCCGCGACGGTGCCGCACCTGCTCGCCTCACCCGAGCCCCACCTCGCCCGGTTCGTCGGCATCGCCTCGGCCGCCGGCGAGCACGGCCTCTTCGGCCTGTCGGCCTACACCGCGGTGAAGCACGCCGTCGTCGGCATCGTCCGCGGTCTCGCCGCCGACCTCGTCGGCACGGGCGTCTCCGCCGTCGTCGTGTCGCCGGGCGCGACCCGCACCCCGATGCTCGAGGCGACCGCCGCGCTCTACGGCCTGTCCGGCGAGGCCGGCATCGCCGAGCTCGCCCGCCACCAGGGCCTCCGCCGCCCCCTCGACCCCGCCGAGGTGGCCGAGGTCGTCGCGCTCTGCTGCTCGCCCGCGGGCGCCGCGCTCAACGGGTCCGTCGTCAACGCCGACGGGGGCTTCGGGATCTGAGCCGGCTGCGCGTCGGCTACTCCGTCGCGTTGACCACGCCGCGCGCGAGCACGAGGTGCCGGTGGACCAGCTCGTCGGGGGTGAGCGGGCCGTCGGGGCGGTACCACGACGAGACCCCGATGCAGAGCACGGTGACGCCGCGGCTGGCGGCCTTCGGGTACGGCGTCGCGAACGTGCCGTCCGCCGCGCCCGCCTCGACGACCTCGTCGAGCATGCGCTGGAGCTCGTCGCGGTGGGCGATGATCTGCGGCCGGTTCGGGCCCTCGAGGCTGCGCAGCTCGCTCGAGGTCACGAACGCGTGATCGGTGCGGAACATGTGGAAGCGCAGGAGGCACTCGACCCACGCGTCGAAGCGGGCCGCGGAGGACTCCCCGGCCTCCTCCATCGCGGCGGCCGTGCGGTGCACGAGGTCACGCATGACCTCGTCGAGCAGCGCCACGAGGATGTCCTGCTTGGACGGGTAGTGGTGGTAGAGCCCCGGCACCGACAGGCCGGCCAGCGCGGCCAGTTCCCGGATCGACGTGCCGTGGTACCCGTGCTTGGCGAACGCCTCGAGCGCCGCCTCGAGGACCCGGGGCAGCTCTGCGTCGTCGTACTTCCGCCACTCCAGCGGCTCCGCAACCATGCGGAGCACCCTACGACCTCCGCCACGCCGGGAGGAGCGAACGGACCGAGCGTTCGCTCACGGCCCCACGCCAGACCCCGTACCCGTAGGAGAGGTCGTCGAGGCGGCGGAGCACGGCGTACGACGCCGGATCCATCGGCGGACGCTGCCGCACCCAGCCCGCGGCGGTGTCGGCGACGACGGCGACGGCGACGAGCCGCCGGACCCGCCGGGACGTCGCGAGACCGAGAACGGTGAGCGGCCAGTGGTGCCGCAGCAGGCCCGACGCGACCTGCTCCGCGTTCATCCAGGTGGCGAGCAGCGTCAGGGAGGTCGCCGCGCGCCGGGCGTCCGCGTCGCCGCCCAGCTTGTCGGCCAGCCGCGCCGCGACGACACCGGCCGCACCGCCGGCGAGGGCGAACGGCACCGGGCGCTGCAGGAACGCCGACCCGATCTGCGCGACGCCGAGGGGCGCCAGCACCGCGGGGGCGACCAGGTCGCCGTGGCGGGCGGCGA
>DASWYU010000142.1:0-7299 GCA_036404795.1 Nocardioides sp.
GCGGCGGCGTCGCGCCGTCCCTGGGCCCAGCCGACGGCGTAGCCCTGCGACTGCGCCGCGGCGCGCGTCGAGGTCGCGAGGGCGTCCATGAGCTCCTCGGTGACCGGGTCGCCGAGGACACCGGGGCCGCCGCGACGGGTCCAGTTGCCGGTGCGCAGCTCGGGCAGTGCGTCAGACCACGAAGTCATCGTCGCCCCCGCGCCGCACCATGATCTGGCCCTGCTCCTCGAGCTGGCGGATCACCCGGATGATCGACTGCTGCGCCTCCTCGACCTGGCTGAGCCGCACGGCGCCGAGCATGTCGATCTCGTCGACGAGGTTCTCGGCCGCCCGCTCGGAGAGGTTCCGCGTGATCTTGCCGCGCACGGCCGCGTCGACGCCCTTGAGCGCCAGTGCGAGGGCCGAGGTGTCGACCTGGCGGAGCACCTGCTGCACGGAGCGGTCCTCGAGTCCCGTGATGTCCTCGAACATGAACATCCGGCTCTTGACCTCGTCGGCGAGGGACGCGTCGAGGCTCTCGAGGCCCTCGACGATCTGGCGCTCGGTGGCCCGGTCGGAGCGGTTGATGATGTTCACGAGCGGGTCGAGCCCGCCGACGCGGGAGAGCTCGGCCGGCTGGAGCATCGAGGCCAGCTTGCGCTCGAGCGTCGCCTCGACGGCCCGCACGATCTCGGGCGAGGTGCGGTCCATCACCGCGATGCGGTGCGCGACCTGCGCCTGCTGCGCGGGCGGCAGGCCCGAGAGCAGCAGCGACGCCTTGTCGGGGGTCATGTGGGCGAGCACGAGGGCGATCACCTGCGGGTGCTCGTCGGCGATGAAGGAGCGGAGCTGTGCGGGGTCCGCGCGGTGCAGGAACTGGAACGGCATCTTCACCGCGGCCGCGTTGAGCCGCTCGATGATCTCCGCCGCCCGCTCGGGCCCGAGCGAGGACTCCAGCACCTGCTGGGCGAAGGACAGGCCACCGGTGAGCAGGTGGCCCCGGGCCTCGACGAGCGTCGAGAACTCCTCGATGACGGCCTGGCTCTCGCCGGCGCCGACGTGGTCGAGTCGCGCGATCTCGGCGGAGATCGCCTCGATCTCCGCCTCGCCCAGGTGGGCCATCACGGCGGCGGCGCGCTCGCGGCCGAGCTGCACCATGAGGATCGCGGCCTTCCGGAGCCCGACCCCGGAGAGCGTGGCGTTCACTGGCCACGCTCCACGAGCCAGCCGCGCAGCAGCGCGGCCACGTCCTCGGGCTGCCGCTCGACGAGCGACTCCAGCGCCTGGCGCATCTCCGCCTCCTCGTCCTTCTCGCTGCTCTCGAGCACGGCGAGGGCTGCGTTGGCCTCGACGGCCTGCGTCTGCGCGGCGCGGTCGGCCTGCTCGGCGCGCAGCTGCTCGACGACGTACGACGTGGCGTCCCGTCGGGCGCGGGCCTTGCGGCGCTGCTGCACGAAGGCGATGAGCACGAGCAGCAGCACGCCGGCGGCGATGCCGAGGTTGCGGTAGAGCTTCCCGCGGGCCGCGGCGGCGTCGGCGGCGGCCGCGTCGTCGAGGGCGGCGGCGGCCTCGTCGGCCGCGCTGGTGTCGAACTCGATCTTCTGCACGGAGACCATCTCGGGCGGCACGCCCGCGGCGGCCGCCACGGCCTCCTTGATGACGCCGGGCTGCACGTTCGTGGTGGCCGTCGAGTCGAGCATCACCGAGACCTGCGTGCCGGTCGGGGTGCCCGGCGCGTTGGTCGTCTCCGTCTCGGTCACGTTGACGGCGTTGTCGCGGGTGGCGGCGTTCTTCTCGTAGGAGCCGCCGTCGCCGGTGCCGTCGCCGGTGGTGTCCATCTGGCCGTCCGGCCCGACGACGCCGCCGTCGGTGCCGCCGTCCGGGGACGTGCCCTCGTAGGTCTCGCTCTGCGTGCTCTCCGAGATCGCGGGCACGTCGCCCTCGGGGTCGGCGTACTCACGCGTGCGGGTCACCCGCTCGTCGAAGTCGAGGACGGTGGAGGCCGCGACGGTCGCGTTGCCGACGCCGACGGCGGTGTTGAGCATCGACTGCACCCGGCTCTCGATGCCGGCGATGTACTCCGCCTCCAGCTGCTGCCGGTTGCTGGCGACGCCACCGGAGCCGTCGGCACCGGTGGTGAGCACCTGGCCGGCGGCGTCGGTGACGGTCACCTTCTCGGGGTCGAGGCCCTCGATGCTCGAGGCGACGAGGTGCACGACCGCCTGCACCTTCGCCTGGGGCAGCGTCGACCCGGGCCGGGTGCGCACGAGCACGGAGGCCGTCGCCGGCTCCTGCTCGTCGGCGAACACCTCCTTCTCGGGGAGCGCCAGCAGCACGGTCGCCGAGTCGACGCCGTCGATCGACTTCACCGCGGCGGCGAGCTCGCCCTCCATCGCGCGCTTGTAGTTCGTCTGCTCGGTGAACTCCGACGGCGAGAGGCCCTGGTCGTCGAGCAGCGCGTAGCCGCCGGCGCTGCTCGTCGGCAGGCCGTCGCCCGCGACGGCGATCCGGGTCGCGTCGCGCACCTCGGCCGGCACGAGGATCGTCGAGCCGTCGTTGCTCAGCTCGTAGGTCGTGCCCGCCTTGTCGAGGGACTCGACGATCGCGGAGGCGTCGGCCGACGACAGGTTGGAGAACAGCGGCACGTAGGTGGGCTTCGAGACCCACTGGAAGATCATGAAGGCGGCGACCAGCAGGGCGCCGGTGCCGACGACGGCCACGACCTTCTGGCCGGCCGTGAAGGCACGGAACGAGGTGCCCGCCTTGGTGAGGGGGCCGAGGATCTTGTCACGCATGTCAGATCGGCATCCTCATGATCTCGGTGAACGCCTCGACGGCCTTGTTGCGCACGGCGACGGTCAGCTGCGTGGTGACCTGTGCCTGGCTGGCGGCGAGGGTGTAGTCGTGGATGTTGTCGAGCTGGCCGGTGGCGGCCTGCACGCCGAGGGTCGACGCCTTGTCCTGCACGCCCTCGAGCCGGTCGATGCCGTCAAGCACCAGGTCGGAGAAGCTCGAGCCGCCCGCGACGCCCTGGGTGCCGCCGAGGCCGCCGGGCCCCCCGATCCCGCTGGTCCCGCCGATCCCGCCGGCGCCGCCCGCGCCGTCGATCCGCGGGGCCTGGAACGGGGTGAACCCCGCCCCGGCGAGCCCGCCGATGCCCTCGATGCCGCCGATGCTCATCACGCACGTCCGATCTGCAGGGCCGCGTTGTAGGTCTCCTGCGCGTTCTTGGTCACCTGCACGCTGGCCTGGAAGCCGCGCTGGGCCATCACGAGCTGCGTCATCTGGCTCGACATGTCGATCTCGGGGAGCCGCACGTAGCCGTCGGCGTCCGCGAGGGGGTGGTCGGGGGAGTGCACCATCCGGCCCTCGGCGTCGCCGAGCGCGACGCCGGAGACGTCGACGCCGCCGTCGGCGCGCGAGCGGGCGACGACGTACTGCGCCCGGAACGCGTCCTCGCCGGTGGACGACACCGTGTTCGCGTTGGCGATGTTGTGGCCGAGCGCGTCGAGCCAGGTCTGGTGCATGCCCAGGCTGGAGCCGGCGATCCGGAGCAGGTCGAAGGCGCCCATCAGGAGGCCGCCGCCGTCGTGCGGATCAGCTCGAAGTGGTCGGTCGCCGCGCGGCCCGCCATCTGGAACTGGAACTGGGTCTGCATCGCGGCCAACGTCTCCTTGCGGAGGTCGACGTTGTTGTCGTTGGCGCCGACGGGCGTGTCGGTGGCCGTCACGGTCACCGGGACCGGACCGCCCGCGCGGCCGTCGCGGATCGCGGCCAGGAGGTTGTCCTCGAACTGCACCGAGCTGGCACGGAAGCCGGGGGTGTCGACGTTGGCGATGTTGTCGGCGATGACGCCCTGCCGCGTGGCCAGCCCGTCGAGGGCGGTGTGCAGCGACGCGGTGACGAGGTCACCGGAGCCGAGGGGGGACAGCAGGGACACGACGGCCTCCGAGGTGCGGAGCGGCAGCCGGTCCATCGGCCGAAGGGGGTGAGCATTCCCTGCTCACCGGGCTCATCGGTCCCCGCGCCCCCGGGTTGAGGGTCTTGAGGGATTCTTGCGTTTCGCGCCGGGCAGGTCGGGCGAGCCGGGCGAGCCGTGCCTCAGCTGAGCACGACGGCGAGCGTGCCCGCGCCGTACCCGGCGATCTCCACCTGCAGGTCGATGCGGCGCCCGAGCGCGAGGCTGCGGGCGAGCGCGTCGGCGGGCAGCGCGGGACCGGCGGGGTGGAGCGCGTGCAGGCGCAGGTGGGCCGCGCCCGGCACGTTGAAGAGGGCGGCCGCGACGTTGAGCACCTCGGAGAGGTTCTCGGCGAGCTCGGGCGTCAGGGCGCCGGCGAGGCGCACCTCGTCGGCGCGCTTCGCGGGCACGAGGCCGATCGCGGCGGCGGCCCACGCCGACAGGGCGGCGTCGCATGCGATGACGGCGCTGATCCGGAGCAGGTCGTCGACGTAGACGGCGACCGAGCAGGGCGCGTACGGCCCGGGGGCGAGCGGCGTCGTCGGCGCGACCTTCACGTCCCGCCCGACGAGACCCTCGAGCAGGTCCCGGATCTCCTTCGCCGCCGGCAGATGCACGGGCGCCGTGTCGGTCGTCAGGTTGCCGGTCATGCCTGCGCCCCCACGGCGCCGCGGAGCGCCTCGTCGAACGCCTCGGGGGTGAACGGCTTCGCGATGAGGAACGCCGCGCCCGAGGCGGCCGCCCGCTCGCGCATCGCCTCCGAGCCCTCCGAGGTGACGAACCCGAAGGTCACGCCGTGGCCGCCGGCCCGGAGCGCGTCGAGCAGGTCGATGCCCGTCATCTCCGGCATGTTCCAGTCCGACAGCACGAGATCGGGCGCCTCGGTGCCGACGAGCTCGAGGGCGTGGCGGCCGTTCTCGGCCTCGACGATGTCGTGGCCGCCCCACCCGGCCTGGCGCAGGGTGCGCACCACGATCTGGCGCATGACGCGGCTGTCGTCGGCGACGAGGATCTTCATGGGACTCAGGACTCCTGTGGGCTGGTGGTGCTGGTCGGGACGTGGACGGTGACCCGCACCGGGTGCGGGCCCCAGAGGCAGTGCAGGTCGACGACGGGGTCGGCGGCGCCGAGCACACGGCCCGCGGTGACGACGGGCAGCGACAGCACGGACGGCTCGGGGAGCAGGCTCTTGACGTTCCCGCCGATCATGTTGACGAGTTCGCCGACCGCGTCGGCGACGTCCTCGGGCGCGGGGATGCCGTCGAGGCCGAGCATGAGCACGGCGACCCGGCCGGCCGCGGCCTCGTCGAGCTCCACGGTGACGGTGGCGCGCGCCGTACCGGTGACGCCGACCGACCCGCTCACCACCGCGGCCGCGGCAGGTGCGCCGGGACCGACCTCGAGGAGCGGCTCGTCGGCGCCCAGATAGGTCGCGACGACCTCCTCGGCGATCGCCAGCACGTCGGCGGCGGCCGGCAGCGCGGGCGCCTCGTCGAGCACGGCGCTCACGCCGGCACCTCCGCGCGGGTGGCGTCCGGCAGGTCGCGCACCAGGCCGAGCAGCCGGAGCTTGTCCTCGATGGCGTCGGCGGTGAAGGGCTTGATGACGTACTCGTGCGCACCCGCCGCCAGCGCCCGCACGATCTGGCTGTGCTGGCTCTCGGTGGTGACCATCATGAGCGTGACGTCGCGCCACTCCGGGTTCGCGCGCACGCGGGTGACGAACGTGTAGCCGTCCATCACCGGCATGTTCCAGTCGATGAGGCAGACGTCGGGGCGCAGCCCCGCCTCGAGGTGGTCGAGCGCCGCCCGGCCGTCACCCGCCTCGGTGGTGGCGAAGCCGAGGGCAGCGACGGTACGGCGCAGGATCGTCCGCATCGCGCGCGAGTCGTCGATGATGAGGGCGTGCACGTCAGGCTCCTGTCAGCAGGGGGCGGAGGGGCGAGGTCGGGGTGGACGCGGTGCTGCTCGCGGCGGGCCGGTGCACCTGCACCCGGCCGATCGCCTCGCGGTCCCAGTCGGAGCCGCAGTCGATGGTCGACTCGGTCGAGCCGAGCATCAGGTAGCCGTCGTCGGCCGTCTGGCGGCGCACGCGGCGGAGGATGTCGCGCTTCGTGTCGAGGTCGAAGTAGATGACGACGTTGCGCAGCAGCACGAGGTCGAAGACCGGTACGGCGACGAACGGCGCCGCGAGGTTGAGGTGCCGGGTCGTGACCATGGCCCGGAGCCGGGCGTCGACCTCCCACTCGGTGCCGACCTTGGTGAAGTGGCGCACGAGGAGCGTCGCGGGCAAGCCGCGGTTCATCTCGACCTGGCTGTAGCGACCCGCGCGGACCCGGTCGAGCATCGCGGTCGACACGTCGGTCGCGAGGATCTCGACGGTCCAGCCGGGCGGGAGGTGGGCGTCGAGCAGCATGGCGAGGCTGTACGCCTCCTGGCCGCTCGAGCAGGCCGCGGACCAGATCCGCAGGCGCCGCGTCGCTGCGCGCTTGGCGAGGAGGTCGGGCAGGATCGTGTCGGTGAACGCCTGGTAGGGCGCGTTGTCGCGGAACCAGGACGTCTCGTTGATGGTGAGCGCGTCCAGCGTGCGACGCCGCGCGTCGGCGTCGAGCGGCAGCCGCGCGATGTAGGCGTCCACGTCGAGCCCCGCCTCCCGCGCGAGCGGGAGCAGGCGGGCCTCGACGAGGTACTCCTTGCCCGGCTCGTAGAGCATCGCGGTCTCGCGACGGACGAGGTCCGAGACCAGCTGGAAGCTCGTGGTCGTGATGCTCATGGGCTCACGATCGGCCGCGAGCCCCCGTTCCTGAGTCAGCCCAGCGGGTCGATCTCCGCGTGATCGCCGACGCCCGCGGCCAGGCGGCCGAGGTGGTGGCGCGCGTCGCCGAGCAGGTGGTCGAGGCCGGTGAGGTGGGCCGTGTAGCTGCCGACGCTGTACTCCGCCGTCATGCCGATCCCGCCGTGCAGCTGGATGGCCTCCTGGCCGACGAGCCGGCCCGCCCGCGAGGCCTGCACCCACGCGCGGGTGGCCGCCGTCGACCGCTCCTCCGGCGACGTGCGGGGGTCCGCGTGCACCATCGCCGCCCACAGGGCGAGGCTGCGTGCGAGCTCGAGCGCGACGTACAGGTCCGCGGCCCGGAAGGTCAGCGCTTGGAACCGCTTGAGCGGCACGCCGAACTGCTCGCGGCTGCCCAGGTAGGCCGCCGTCGTCTCCAGCGCGACCTGCATCGCGCCGACAGCCTGCTGCGCGGCGGCGACCCGGGCGCGGTCGTACGCCGCGGCGACCGCCGCCTCCTGGTCCCGACCCGCCTCGCCCAGCGGCGTGGCGGCGGCACCGTCGAGCCGGACCCGCGCGGCGCGGGACCC
>DASWYU010000143.1:0-12851 GCA_036404795.1 Nocardioides sp.
GCATCGGGTCCCATGAAGCGCGAGATCTACGACGAGGACCACGAGGCATTCCGCAGCTCGGTGCGGGAGTTCCTGGAGCGCTCGGTCATCCCCGACGTCGAGGCGTACGCCGAGAAGAAGGGGATCCCGCGCGAGTTCTGGCTCGCGGCGGGCAAGCAGGGGTTCCTGGGGCTGGAGATCCCCGAGGAGTACGGCGGCGCGGGGGCGGGCGACTACCGCTTCAACGCCGTCATGGGCGAGGAGCTGAGCAAGGTCAACGCCGCGCTCGGGTCCTGCTGGGGCATCCACGCGGACATCACGGCGCCATACCTCGTGGCGCTCGGCACCGACGAGCAGAAGCAGCGCTGGCTGCCGGGTGTCGCGGCCGGCGAGACCCTGCTCGCGATCGGCATGACGGAACCGTCCGGCGGCTCCGACCTCGCCGCGCTCAAGACGACCGCCGTCCGCGACGGCGACGAGTGGGTCATCAACGGGTCGAAGACGTTCATCACCAACGGCTACTCGGCCGACCTGGTGCTCACCGCGGTGCGCACGAGCCCGGAGAAGAAGGCCAAGGGCATCACGCTGTTCGCGATCCCGGCGACGGCGGAGGGCTTCAGCCGCGGCCGGAAGCTCGACAAGGTCGGCCAGGACGAGTCCGACACCGCCGAGCTGTTCTTCGAGAACGTGCGCCTCGGGGACGACCACATCGTCGGCGAGCTCGACGGTGGCTTCATCCACATGATGCAGAAGCTGCCGCAGGAGCGCCTCGGCTGCGCCGTCTCCAACGTCGCGCACGCGAAGCAGATCCTGGCCGAGACGCTGCAGTACACGAAGGACCGCAAGGCCTTCGGTCAGTCGATCGGCCACTTCCAGCACTCGAAGTTCCTGCTCGCCGAGCTCTTCACCAAGATCGAGGTCAGCGAGGCGTTCCTCGACCAGTGCGTCGTCGCGCACGCGAAGGGCGAGCTCACCCCGGTCGACGCCGCGAAGGCGAAGTGGTGGACGAGCGAGATCCAGAACGAGGTGCTCGACCACTGCGTGCAGCTGCACGGCGGCTACGGGTTCATGAACGAGTACCGCGTCGCCCGCGCCTGGCGCGACGCCCGCGTCTCCAAGATCTGGGCCGGGTCGAACGAGATCATGAAGGAGCTCATCGGTCGCGAACTGGGGCTCTGAATCGGCGGGCGGCGACCTTTTAGCGATTTTTCCTCAGACGGGTCGTGGCCCTGCCGATCCCAGGGGGAGCGACGTCCGTCGCGCGATCCACCGACCTGAGGACGGCCGACGGCGACCGACGCCCCCGCTCGAGCATCTCCCGCCGTTCCGTGACCCGTGCCGCGGCGTGGTCGGTGCCCGCCGTCGCGGTCGTGGCCGCCGCTCCGGCGTTCGCCGCGTCGGGCACGACCGACGTCGGCGCCTATGCGCTCAACGGCTCGTGCGGAACGCTCGGGATCCTGGGCCCCGGCTTCACGCTGACGGCGAGCGCCACGGCCCCGATCCCGGCCGGCACGACGGTGCTCGTCAACGGCTCGGGTATCGCGAACATCGGCGTGTTCTCGGTGACCGGCGGCACCGCGTCGATCACCGTCCTGTCGGCGACCAGCCGTTCGATCACGCTCACGTCCCCGCTCGCGGCCGGCGCCACCATGGCCTTCCGCACCACGCTGTCGATCTCGGTGGCGTTCACGCTCGGCGCGACCACGACGCTGCCTGCGGGCTTCGTCGGCACCGGCGGCAAGCCGGTGGGCAACGTCTCCTCGACGCTCGTCCCCTGCTCCGCCACCTGAGCCCCCCCCGCGGACGCCCCACGCGGAGAACGCACCGCGAGAACCCCGATTCCGCCTCGATCCGGGCCCGTTCTCCGCGCCGGGCGTCCGCCGCGGCCCGAGGCCTCCCGAAATCGGCGTGCGCGCGCCGTACCGGGCGTCCTACGCTCCCCGACGATGCGCCTCTTCACCGCCGTGATCCCGCCCGACGACGTCGCGGACCACCTCGACGACTTCCTCGACGTCCGTCGCTCGGCCGCCCGGCTCCGCTGGACGCGGGGCGACGCCTTCCACGCGACGCTGGCGTTCGCGGCGGAGGTCGACGAGTGGCGGGTCGACGAGCTCGTCGAGCGGACGGCGGGGGCGGCGGCGCGCCGTACGCCCTTCGAGGCCCGTCTCGCCGGCGGGGGAGCGTTCCCCCACGCCGACGCCGGCAAGGTGCTGTGGGCCGGCCTGGGGACCGAGGCCGACGACGAGCTGGCGGCGCTCGCCGCGGGCGTCCGCACGGCGTGCGCGACGGCCGGTGTCGCCGTCGACGGCGCCCGGTTCCGTCCGCACGTCACCGTCGCGCGCTCCGGGCGGCCGGTGCAGCTGAGCGACTGGGTCAAGCTGCTCGACGCCTACGCGGGGCCGACGTGGACGGTCGACGAGGTGGCGGTGGTCGCGTCGTACCTCGGCGAGGGCCCCGGGGGCCGTCCGCGTCACGAGGTCCTGGCGTCCGTCCCGCTCGGCGTTCACTAGGGTGAGCGCTCATGAGCGCCCCTGACTCCCCCGCGAAGCGGACCGTCCTCGCCCAGGTCAACGAGAAGGCCATCGTGCGCGGCGAGGTGACGCTGAGCTCGGGCAAGACGGCGAACTACTACGTCGACATGCGTCGCGTGACGCTCGACGCGGCGGCCGCGCCGGCCATCGGCCGGACGATGCTGGAGCTGACGGCGGACTGGGAGTACGACGCGGTCGGTGGCCTCACGCTCGGCGCCGACCCGGTCGCGACGGCGATGCTCCACCAGGCGGCGGCCGACGGTCGGGTGCTCGACGCGTTCGTCGTGCGCAAGGCGCAGAAGGTGCACGGCCTCCAGAAGCTCATCGAGGGCCCGCCCGTGAAGGGTCGCCGTGTGCTGGCCGTCGACGACACCTCGACGACGGGCGGCTCGGTGCTCGAGGCCGTCGCCGCGCTGCGGGCCGAGGGCGCCGAGGTCGTGGGCGTCGCGGTGATCGTGGACCGCGACACCGGCGCGGCCGAGCGGGTCGAGAACGACGGTGTGCCCTACCGCTACGCCGTGGGCAAGGCGGAGCTCGATATCTGAACGGGTGGGCGAGCCGAGGCGGCGGCGTCGCCACTAGGGTGGACGCCCGTGACGACGGAAGCGACCCCTCGCCGCCCGCTCGCCCTTCTCCCGCTGGACCTGGTCCGCGGGTTCCTGATCGGGCTCGCCGAGCTCGTCCCGGGAGTATCGGGTGGCACGGTGGCCCTCGTCACGGGCGTCTACGAGCAGCTGATCTCCTCCGCCTCCCACGTGCTGAGCGCGATCAAGCGACTGGTGGTCGGACCGGACAGGTGGAGCGGGTTCCGTGAGGAGGCCCGGCGCACCGACTGGATGCTGATCGGTCCCGTCCTCGTCGGCATGGCCACTGCCGTGCTCTCGGTCGCGGGCGCGATGGAGGGCTTCGTCAGCGATCACCCGGAGCACGCTCGCGGGCTGTTCCTCGGACTGGTCGCGGCCAGCGTGGTCGTGCCGTTGCGGATGCTCCCCGCGCGCGCGGCGGAGCCGTGGTGGGCCGACGTCGCGCTGGTCGTGGTCGCCGCGGGGGCCGCCTGGGGGCTCGTCGGCCTCGCCTCGGGACGCGAGGTCACGGACCCGCCCCTGTGGGCGGTCTTCCTCGCCGCGGCGGTCGCGATCTGTGCGCTGGTCGTGCCGGGTGTCTCCGGCTCGTTCTTCCTCCTCGCGGTGGGGCTCTACTCGACGACGTTGGCCGCGGTGGACGAGCGGGACCTGCTCTACGTCGCGGTGTTCGCGGCCGGCGCCCTGACGGGCCTGGCGAGCTTCGTGCGGGTGCTGGAGTGGGCCCTCACGTCGCACCGCCGCATCACCCTGCTGGTGATGGCGGGCCTGATGATCGGCTCGCTCCGGGCGTTGTGGCCATGGCAGTCGAGCGCGGGCCCCGACGACGAGGCGCACGGGGCGGGGGCGCTGCTGGCGCCCACCGGTCCGGTCGCGGGCCCGCTGCTGCTCCTGGGCCTCGGCGTGGTGGTGGTCGCCGTGATGGTGCTCGTGGAGATCCGGGCGACCCGACAGGCCGAGCAGGCCGAACGCGCCTGACCGTTCAGGCCGGGCCCTCGCCCGGAGCCGGGCGCGGCGGCACGGAGAATCCGGTGATGTCGCGGTCGGGGCGACCGTCCCCGTCGTTGTCGTCCGCCGCCGGGGACGACGTACGGCGCCGGCGCACCGCCTCGACGGCCATGAGCAGCCCGCCGAAGGCGAAGATCGCGAGGATCACGTAGTCGATGTTGTCGCCGAGCCACGGCACCCGCTTGCCCAGGAAGTAACCGAGCGCGGTGATGGAGACGACCCACAGCACGGCGCCCACGAGGCTCCAGGTGTAGAACCGGCGTCGTTCCATGCCGGCGACGCCGGCCACGACGGTGATGTAGGTGCGCACGAACGCCAGGTAGCGGCCCAGCACGAGCGCCTTGTTGCCGTGCGTCTCGAAGAACGCCTCGGTCTCCTCGATGTGGCGTCGTTTCAGGAAGCGGCCGTCGCGGTTCGTCACCGACGGCCCGATCCGTCTCCCGATCTCGTAGCCGCTCACGTTCCCCGCGAAGCCCGCGGCGGCGAGCAGCAGCATCGCGAGGGAGACGTCCGCCAGCGGCGGGCCACCCGTGATGTCGAGGCGACTCGTGGCCACGAAGATTCCGACGGCGAAGAGCAGCGCATCGCCGGGGAGGAAGGGGAAGAACAGTCCGCACTCGACGAAGACGATCAGCAGGCTCACCCACAGGAAGGTCTCCCCGAACCGGCCCAGCAGCCATTCCGGGTCGAGCCAGTCGATCCCGAGGAACAGCGGCAGCAGGTCCAGCACCCGCCCACTGTAGGCGCCGGCACCGACGGCCGTCGGGGTCTCTCACCTATCCTCGGCGGGTGATTCCGACCGGCGTCCTGCCTGGCCTGACCGTGCTCGCCGCGAGCGACCCCCATGACCCGAGCGACCTCACCGGTTTCGCCGGGTGGGCCGTCGACCTCATGGAGAAGATCGGCCCGATCGGCGCGGGCATCGCGATCGCGGTGGAGAACCTGTTCCCGCCGCTGCCCAGCGAGGTGATCCTGCCGCTCGCGGGCTTCACGGCGGCCCACGGGGAGTTCACGATCGCGGAGGCGATCCTGTGGACCACGGCCGGCTCGGTCATCGGCGCGATCGCGCTCTACTACCTGGGCGTCGTGTTCGGCCGCGACCGGATGTACTGGATCTGGGAGCGCATGCCGCTCGTCAAGACCGAGGACCTCGAGCGCACCGAGGCCTGGTTCTCCAAGCACGGGCGCAAGGCCGTCTTCTTCGGGCGGATGATCCCGATCTTCCGGAGCCTCATCTCCGTGCCCGCCGGCATCGAACGGATGCCGATCGGGATCTTCGTCGTGCTGACGACGCTCGGCAGCCTCATCTGGAACTCCATCTGGGTGCTCGCGGGCTACTTCGCCGGCGACCAGTGGTGGCGGGTGGAGCCCTACATGGGCGTCGTGCAGAAGGTCGTCATCGCCGCCGTGGTGCTCGGGGTGGCCTGGTTCGTGGTCTTCCGCGTCCGGCAGATCCGCCGCACGCGGCAGCACCGCAACCCGCACGACCCCGCCGACGAGGCGTGAGCCCGTCGTGAGCCCGTCGTGAGCCGCGAGTACGACGCGGGCGAGCGCGCGCCGTACGACCCCATGCCCCACGGCCCGCCCGAGGTGGGCGTCGGCCCGTGGGAGGGGCCGTGGCCGAGCGCCGCGCACTACGACCCCGAGCTGCTCGCGCACGGCGACCGGCGCAACGTGGTGGACCGCTACCGCTACTGGAGCCTCGAGGCGATCGTCGCCGACCTCGACACCCGGCGGCACTCCTTCCACGTCGCCATCGAGAACTGGCAGCACGACTTCAACATCGGCACGATCGTGCGCTCCGCCAACGCGTTCCTGGCCGCGGAGGTGCACATCGTCGGGAACCGGCGCTGGAACCGGCGGGGCGCGATGGTGACGGACCGCTACCAGCACGTGCGGCACCACGCGACGGTGTCCGAGCTGGCCGCCCACCTGCACGGGCTGCCGACCCCGGTGCGCCTGCTGGGCATCGACAACCTCCCGGGGTCCGCGCACCTGGAGACGATGGCGGTGCCGCGCGACGTCTGCTTCCTCTTCGGACAGGAGGGGCCTGGCCTCTCCGCGCAGGCGCGCGCGGCCTGCGACGGCACGTTCTCGATCGCGCAGTTCGGCTCGACGCGCTCGATCAACGCCAGCTCGGCGGCCGCGATCGCGATGCACGCGTGGGTGCGCACCCACGCCGACCTCGACGCCGCGCCGGTGTGGCGGGGCTGACCGCGTCGTACCCCCATGGGCCCCGACGCTAGGGTGACCCGCGATCCCACCCGATCCCTCGAGGAGCACACGATGCCCATCGCCACCCCGGAGAAGTACGCCGAGATGCTCGACGCGGCCAAGGCGAAGTCGTTCGCCTACCCGGCCATCAACGTCTCGTCGTCCCAGACCCTCAACGCCGCCCTCCAGGGCTTCGCGGACGCCGGTTCGGACGGCATCATCCAGGTCTCGACGGGTGGCGCGGAGTACCTCTCCGGTCCGTCGGTCAAGAACATGGTCACCGGCTCCGTGGCGTTCGCCGCCTACGCCGCCGAGGTCGCGAAGAACTACCCCGTCAACGTCGCGCTCCACACCGACCACTGCCCGAAGGACAAGCTGGACGGCTTCGTGCGTCCGCTCCTCGCGATCTCGAAGGAGCGCGTCGCCCGCGGCGAGGCGCCCCTCTTCCAGTCGCACATGTGGGACGGCTCGGCCGTGCCGCTCGACGAGAACCTCGTCATCGCGGAGGAGTTGCTGGCGCTCTCCGCCGAGGCGCGCACCGTGCTCGAGGTCGAGATCGGCATCGTCGGCGGCGAGGAGGACGGGGTCGAGGGCGGCCTGGGCGACCACCTCTACACGACCCCCGAGGACGCGCTGGCGACCGTGGCGGCGCTCGGCGTCGGCGAGAAGGGCCGCTACCTGACGGCGCTGACCTTCGGCAACGTGCACGGCGTCTACAAGCCCGGCAACGTGAAGCTGCGCCCCGAGATCCTCCAGGCTGCGCAGGCCGCCGTCGTCGAGAAGCTCGGCCTCGAGGCCGGCTCGAAGCCGTTCGACCTGGTGTTCCACGGCGGCTCGGGCTCGACCGCCGAGGAGATCGCGGCGGCCGTGTCCTACGGCGTCATCAAGATGAACGTGGACACGGACACGCAGTACGCGTTCACCCGTCCGGCCGCGGCCCACATGTTCGCCAACTACGACGGCGTGCTGAAGATCGACGGCGAGGTCGGCAACAAGAAGGCCTACGACCCCCGCGCCTGGGGCAAGGCGGCCGAGGCCGGCATGGCCGCGCGCATCGTCGAGGCCTGCCAGAACCTGAGCTCGGCGGGCACGACGCTCGGCGTCTGAGCCCTCCCGCTCCTCGCCACACCTCAGCGCGGTGGTCCGCTGAGCACCCGGGTGATCAGCGGACCGCCGCGCTGTTGGTTTCCGGCGTCCGAGCCCTCCCGCTCGTCGGTGGCGCGGCCTATCGTCGGACGCATGAGGCAGCGGCCATGAGGAGACGCCCGCACGAGAACGTGCTCACGGTGCTGGTCGACCCGGCCGTGCTGCACGACCTCGAGCTCGCGCTCGTCGGCCACGACCTGTGGCTCTGGCCGGTGCGCACGGCGGGCGTCTACCGCGACGGGCCGCAGGCGGCGCGGGTGATCCGTCGCCGGCTGGTCGAGGCCCGGCGCGGCGAGTGGGACCTGGCGGCG
This sequence comes from Nocardioides sp., assembly GCA_036404795.1. Classification (GTDB taxonomy): domain Bacteria; phylum Actinomycetota; class Actinomycetes; order Propionibacteriales; family Nocardioidaceae; genus Nocardioides. Next base: position 7,771 of record DASWYU010000143.1, read on the forward strand.
ACGTGGGTCCCGGCGTGGGTCGCGTTCGGCGACACCTGGCGCCGGGGCGCGGACCCGCTGCCGTGGGCGGCGCACGCGGAGCTCTACGGCGTGCTCGCGCCGTACGCGCCCCACGTCCGCTACCGCAAGGGCCTCGCGGGCGTCCCCCGGCTGCGCGTCGCGCACGAGGCCGCCTGCCCCCTTGCCGCGATGGTTAATGATCGCTAACCTCCGTGGTTAGCAACCGTTAACCGACCGGAGGGGTCCGATGTTCGAGCTGTCCCGGGAGCACGAGGAGTTCCGCCGCTCCGTCCGCGAGTTCGCCGAGGCGGAGATCGCCCCCCACGCGGCGCAGTGGGACCGCTCCCACCACTTCCCGACCCGCGTCGTGCAGCAGATGGGTGAGCTGGGGTTGTTCGGGCTGACGGCGCCGGAGGAGTACGGCGGCGCGGGGCTCGCGGGCGACGACGGGGGCTTCACCTCGCTGTGCCTGGCCATCGAGGAGCTGGGCCGCGTCGACCAGTCGATGGGCATCACGCTCGAGGCCGCGGTCGGCCTCGGCATCAACCCGGTCCTGACCTACGGCACCGACGACCAGAAGAACACGTGGCTGCCCGACCTGGTCGCCGGGCGGCGCCTCGCCGGCTTCGGCCTCACGGAGCCGGGCGCGGGCTCCGACGCCGGCGCGACCCGCACGAAAGCGGTGCTCGACGGCGACGAGTGGGTCATCGACGGCGCCAAGCAGTTCATCACCAACTCAGGCTCGGCGATCACCAGCGTCGTGACGGTGACGGCCCGCACGGGCGAGCGCGAGGACGGCCGGCCCGAGATCAGCACGATCATGGTGCCGTCCGGCACGCCCGGGTTCACGGCGGAGCGGGCCTACGACAAGCTCGGCTGGCACGCCTCGGACACCCACCCGCTCAGCTTCGCGGACTGCCGCGTGCCGGAGGCCAACCTGCTCGGGCAGCGGGGTCGCGGCTACGCCCAGTTCCTCGCCACCCTCGACGACGGGCGGGTCGCGATCGCCGCCCTCGCCGTCGGCTGCATCCAGGCCTGCCTCGACCTGTCGCTGGCCTACGCCGTCGAGCGGCAGACCTTCGGGGGTCCGATCGGGCGCAAGCAGGGCGTCGCGTTCCAGATCGCCGACCTCGAGGTGATGCTCCAGACGTCGCGGCTCGTGACCTACCGCGCGGCGGCGCTGAAGGACGCGCTCGACGCGGGCCGCGGCGTACCGGTCGCGGAGTTCAAGCGCGCCGCCGCCGTCGCCAAGCTCCACGCCACCGAGGCGGCGGTCAGCGCGACCCGGATCGCGACGCAGGTGTTCGGGGGCTACGGCTTCATGGAGGAGTACCCGGTCGCGCGGTTCTACCGCGACGCCAAGGTGCTCGAGATCGGCGAGGGCACCTCCGAGGTGCAGCGCATGCTCATCGCCCGCGGCCTCGGGCTCCCGGTCGAGTGAAGGAACCCGACGTGACGACGAAGCGGATCACCCAGCGGGGCCTGTGGTTCGAGGAGCTCGAGGTCGGCACGACCTACGAGCACCGCCCCGGCCGGACGGTGACGGAGGCCGACAACGTCCTCTTCACCACGCTGACGATGAACACCCAGCCCCTGCACCTCGACGCGGCGGAGAGCGAGCAGACCGGCCCCTTCCACGAGCGGCTCGTGAACTCCATGTTCACGCTCTCCACGCTCGTCGGGCTGTCGGTCGCGCAGCTGACGCAGGGCACCATCGTGGCCAACCTCGGGTTCACCGAGATCGCCTTCCCGGCGCCGGTGCGGCACGGCGACACGATCTACGCCGAGACGTTGGTCGTCGACAAGCGCCTCTCGTCGAGCCGGCCGGGGGAGGGCGTCGTGACGCTCGCGCACACGGCGCGCAACCAGCGCGGCGAGGTCGTCGCGACCGCCACCCGGAAGACGCTCGTGCGCGTGCAGCCGCAGGAGGCCCCGTGAGCGCCTGGCTGCCCGGCCCGGGCTGGCTGTTCTGCCCGGCCGACCGTCCGGAGCGCTACGTGAAGGCGCTCGAGCGGGCCGACGTGGCCATCCTCGACCTCGAGGACGCCGTCGCCCGCCCCGCGAAGGCCGACGCCCGTGACGCCGTCCGTCGACTCGCCGCCACCGGCGGCCTCGACCTCGAGCGCACCGTGGTGCGCGTCAACGCGGCCGACGACGGCGAGGAGCACGCCCACGACGTGGCGCTGCTCGCCGCGACGGGGGTACGGCGCGTGATGCTCGCCAAGGCCGAGGAGCCGGCCGCGGTCGCGGCGCTGGCGGCCGCCCACGAGGTGCTGCCCCTCCTGGAGACGCCCCGGGGTGTCGAGAACGCGGGCGCGATCGCGGCGGTCGACGGGGTGGTGGGCCTCATGTGGGGCGCCGACGACCTCGTCGCCGCGATGGGCGGCACGGGCAGTCGGCGGGCCGACGGGTCCTACCGCGACGTGGCCCGCTACGCCCGCGAGCGCACGCTCGTCGCGGCGAAGGCGCGCGGCCGCCTCGCGCTCGACGCCGTGCACATGGACATCCCCGACACCGACGGCCTGCGCGCCGCGGCCGAGGACGCCGCGGCCGTGGGCTTCGACGCCACGGTCGCGATCCACCCCAGCCAGGTCGCGGTCGTGCGGGCGGCCTACGCGCCGAGCCCGGAGCGGGTCGCCTGGGCGGAGGGGCTGCTCGCGGCGTACCCCGATGGACTCTCCGGCGCCGGTGGCGTCGGCACCTACGAGGGCCGGATGGTCGACGGCCCGATCTTCGCCCAGGCGCGCACCGTGCTGCGCCGGGCGGCAGCGACGAACCAGAGAGGTGACGGAGCATGAGCCTGCGGGAGGCGACCGCGGACCTGCGGTCCCGGATGGCGGCCCTGACCGAGGGACGCGCGGGCGGCGGCGAGGCCGCACGTCGCAAGCACACCGACCGCGGCAAGCTGCTGGTGCGCGACCGCGTCGACCGGCTCCTCGACCCCGGCAGCCCGTTCCTGGAGCTGGCGCCGCTGGCGGCCACGGGGATGTACGGCGCGGCCGACGCCACCCCCGACGCACCCGACGCCGTGCCCGCGGCGGGCGTCGTCGCCGGCGTCGGGATCGTGCACGGCCGCCCGGTGATGGTCGTCGCGAACGACGCGACGGTGAAGGGCGGCACCTACTACCCGATGACGGTGAAGAAGCACCTGCGGGCGCAGGCCGTCGCGGCCGAGCACCACCTGCCGTGCCTCTACCTCGTCGACTCGGGCGGCGCGTTCCTGCCGATGCAGGACGAGGTGTTCCCCGACCGCGAGCACTTCGGCCGGATCTTCTTCAACCAGGCGCAGATGTCGGCGCGCGGCCTCCCGCAGCTCGCCGCGGTGATGGGCTCGTGCACCGCCGGCGGCGCCTACGTGCCGGCGATGAGCGACGAGACCGTGATCGTGCGCGAGCAGGGCACGATCTTCCTCGGCGGCCCGCCGCTCGTGAAGGCCGCGACCGGTGAGGTCGTCACCGCCGAGGAGCTCGGCGGCGGCGACGTGCACGCCCGCACCTCGGGCGTCGTCGACCACCTCGCGGACGACGACGACCACGCCCTGGCCCTGCTCCGCTCGATCGTCGCCACGCTGCCCCCGCTCCCGGCGCCACCGCAGCCGGCGGACGAGCCGGAGCCCCCGACGTACCCCCTCGACTCCGTCTACGACGTCGTCCCCTCCGACACGCGGCAGCCCTACGACGTGCGCGAGGTCATCCGCCGCGTGGTCGACGGGTCGCGGTTCCACGAGTTCAAGCAGCTCTACGGCGAGACCCTCGTCTGCGGGTTCGCGCGGATCGAGGGCCACGAGGTCGGGATCGTCGCCAACAACGGCATCCTCTTCAGCTCCTCGGCCCTCAAGGGCGCCCACTTCGTGGAGCTCTGCAACGCGCGCGGCATCCCGCTGCTGTTCCTGCAGAACATCACCGGGTTCATGGTGGGCCGGGAGTACGAGAACGGCGGGATCGCCCGCGACGGCGCCAAGCTCGTGACGGCCGTCGCCAGCAGCGTCGTGCCGAAGCTGACCGTCGTCATCGGCGGGTCGCACGGCGCCGGCAACTACGGGATGTGCGGCCGCGCCTACGACCCGCGGTTCCTGTGGATGTGGCCGAACGCGCGCATCTCCGTCATGGGCGGCGAGCAGGCCGCCAGCGTGCTCTCCACGGTGCGCCGCGACGGCATCGAGGCGCGCGGCGAGTCGTGGAGCACCGAGGACGAGGAGGCGTTCAAGGCGCCGATCCGGGAGCAGTACGAGGCCCAGGGATCCGCCTACTACTCCACCGCCCGCCTCTGGGACGACGGCGTGATCGACCCCGCCGACACCCGCCGCGTCGTCGGCATGGCCCTCGCCCTCGCCGCCCAGGCCGCCGCGATCGAACCCCTGCCGAAGCCCTCCTTCGGCGTCTTCCGAATGTGAGTGACATGACCATCTCGACCGTGCTCGTCGCCAACCGCGGCGAGATCGCGCTCCGCGTCTTCCGCACGTGCCGCGACCTCGGCATCCGCACCGTCGCCGTCGTCACGCCGGCCGACGAAGGCGCGCCCCACGCCCGCGCGGCGGACGTCGCCGTGCCCGTGACCAGCTACCTCGACGGTGACGCCCTCGTCGCCGCCGCACGCTCGGCGGGCGCCGACGCGATCCACCCCGGCTACGGCTTCCTCAGCGAGAACGCGCAGTTCGCGCGCGACGTCGAGGCCGCCGGCCTCGTCTGGATCGGTCCGCGGCCCGACTCGATCGACGCGATGGGCGACAAGGTCCGCGCAAAGGAGCTCATGGCGAAGGCCGACGTGCCGCAGCTCGAGCGGCTCGAGCCGTCGGCGGTCTCGGCCAACGACCTGCCGGTGCTGGTCAAGGCCTCCGCCGGTGGTGGTGGTCGCGGCATGCGCGTCGTGCGCGAGCTGGCTGAGCTGGACGACACGATCGCGGCGGCCTCGGCCGAGGCAGCGTCGGCCTTCGGCGACCCCACGGTCTTCGTCGAGCTGTACCTGGAGAAGGCACGCCACGTCGAGGTGCAGGTGCTGGCCGACACCCGCGGCACCGTCTGGGTGCTGGGCGATCGCGACTGCTCGATCCAGCGGCGGCACCAGAAGGTCGTGGAGGAGGC
>DASWYU010000144.1:0-3261 GCA_036404795.1 Nocardioides sp.
CGAGTTCGGCGGGCAGATCCTCGAGCGGCTGTCGTTCGGTCCGCTGGGCCTGGCGCCGCGGATGCCCGTGCAGCCCGTCGCGGTCGCGGAGGTCGCCGAGCACCTCGCCCGGCTCGCCGTCGAGCCCCCGCGCCGCGCGACCCTCGACCTGGCCGGCCCGGGGCGGGAGGACCTCGCCGTCATGGCGCGGCGGACGGCTCGTCGCGACGGGGGGCCGCGGGTCGTCGTACCGGTGCGCGTGCCCGGAGCGTTCGGGAAGGGGGTGCGGGCCGGTGCGCTCGTGCCCGACGCGCCCGCGCTGGTCGGACGGCAGTCGTTCGAGGCGTGGCTCGCGGCGCGCTGACCCGGGGGGTCAGTGCGCGGCGAACCGCTTGTTGACGACGCGCGTGAGCCACGCGGGGGAGAAGCGGGACGCGACGGAGAGCACCTCGGTCTGGCGGCCGACGGGGAAGTGCACCTGGTGGAGCGTGCGGGCGACGCGGCTCGGCTCCACGGCGGCCAGCACCTGCGCGGCGACGTCGTCCGGCCCGAGGCGCACGCCGAGCGTGTCGGTCGTCGCCGTGCGGACCCCGTCGAGCATCGCGGTCTGCACGAACAGCGGCCAGAGCGCGACCACGCGGATGCCCTGCGGCCCCCACTCGATGTCGAGCGCCTCCGTGAGACCGCGCACGAAGAACTTGGTGGCGCTGTAGTTCGCCAGCTCCGCCTGCCCGTAGATCGCCGAGGCCGAGCACAGGTTGACCAGCGTCGAGCCGGGGCGCAGGTGCGGGTGGGCGGCGTGCGCGCCGTTGACGACGCCGCGGACGTTGACGTCGATCTCCTTCTGGTGGCGCGCGACGTCGATGTCCTCGAACCTGCCGGCGAGCAGGATGCCCGCGTTGTTGACGAGCACGTCGAGCCGGCCGGTCTGGCCGACGAAGTCGTCGACGGCGTCGCGGAAGGCGTCGGCGTCGCTCACGTCGAGCCGGCCGACGACGGCGATCGCGCCGAGCGCGCGCACCTCCTCGGCCAGGGTCGCGAGCCCGGCCTCGTCGAGGTCGTAGCCGCCGACCGTCCAGCCCTGCCGGGCGAACGTGAGCGCGGTGGCGCGGCCGATACCGGCGGCGGCGCCGGTGATGAGGACGGTGCGGGAGGTCATGGGCGTATTGCTACCACCGGGTAACCAGCTCGGTCAGCACGTCGTGAGGTGGGCCACGCCGGGGGCACCGCCGCGGGCAGGCCGGGCGGGCTGGTACGTCGCGGAACTGTGCGGCTGCGACATCCGGGGCTGGGCATGCCGGGTCGTATCCGCACAGTCCGCCGCCCGGTGAGAAAGTGCGGCGACGCCCCGGCGCGGCGAAAGAGAACGCGGACCGGGCGGTCGGATCGCCGGGCGTGTCGGTCCCGACCGTCCGCGTTTTCTTTCCACGGCCCGAGCCGACGTGGTCCCGCCCGCGCCGGCTTGTGCGCCGCGGCACGCTGGCGGCATGCACGCGCGGCTCGTCCTCCCCCACCAGCTCTTCGAGGAGCAGCGCACGGCCGCGGCCGACCTCGTCGTGCTGGTGGAGCCCGACCTGTTCCTGCGGCAGTACGCCTTCCACACCCACAAGCTCGTCCTCCACCGCGCGTCGATGAGGCGCTTCGAGGCGGAGCTGCGGCAGGCGGGGAGGGCGACGGCGTACGTCGAGAGCCGCGCCGACCGCGGCACCGACGCCCAGCTGACGGAGCTCCTGCGCGAGCGCGGGGTGACCGCCCTCAGCTGGTGCGACGTCGTCGACGACTGGCTCGACCGGGACCTGCGGCGGGTCGCGGAGGAGGTCGGCGCCGACCTGGTCGTCGAGGAGACGCCCGCGTTCCTCACCTCCGACGCCGACGTGCGCGCGCAGCTCGCTCCCCGCCGGGGCGCCCGCCCGCGGATGGCGACGTTCTACGCTTGGCAGCGCCGCCGGCTCGACGTGCTCGTCGACGACGGCGAGCCGGTCGGCGGCCGCTGGTCCTTCGACGACGAGAACCGGGAGCCCTACCCGAAGGACGGCCTCGACGTACCGCCCCTGCCGCGGCTCCAGCGCGACGACCACGTGCGGGAGGCCGTCGCGTGGGTCGCGGCGGAGTTCCCCGACAACCCGGGCGATCCCGAGGAGTTCCGCTGGCCGACGACGCGCTCGCAGGCGCTCCGCTGGCTGGAGCGGTTCGTCGAGGACCGGCTCCGCCGCTTCGGGCCGCACGAGGACGCGATCGCCGCCGACGAGCCGTTCCTCCTCCACAGCGCGCTCAGCCCGGTGCTCAACGTCGGGCTCCTGTCGCCGCGCGAGGTGCTCGACGCGGTGCTCGACGCCGACGACGTGCCGCTGCCCAGCCTCGAGGGGTTCGTGCGGCAGCTGATCGGGTGGCGGGAGTACGTGCGGGGCGTCTACGTCACCCAGGGCCGCCGGCTCCGCACCGCGAACCGGCTCCACCTGACCCGCGAGCTGGGGCCCGGTTGGTGGGACGGGTCGACGGGGCTGCACCCCGTGGACGTGGTCGTCCGGCGCGTGCTCGCCCACGGCTACGCCCACCACATCGAGCGGCTCATGGTGCTGGGCAACGCGATGCTGCTGCTCCGCACCGACCCCGACGAGGTCCACGAGTGGTTCATGGCGCTGTTCGTCGACGCCTACGACTGGGTGATGGTGCCGAACGTCTACGCGATGAGCCAGTTCTCCGCGGCGGAGGCGGTGACGACGAAGCCCTACGTGTCGGGCTCGAACTACGTGCTGCGGATGAGCGACTTCGCGAAGCGCGACGGCGAGGAGGGCTGGGCGGACGCATGGGACGCGCTCTACTGGCAGTTCGTCGACGACCATCGCGACGGCTTCGCCGCGAACCCGCGGACGGCCATGGCGGTGCGCTCGCTGGAGCGGATGAAGGGCGCCCGGCGTCGGGAGCTGGCCGAGGTCGCCGAGCGGTGGCTGGGCGGCGCCGTACCGGGTGTCGCTCCCCGGGAGCGCTCGTGAGGGTGCGGTTCGAGGGCGAGATCGCAGGCGTCGGCTCGGTGAGCGGCACCCGCGTCGTCGTCGGGCGGTGGGTGCGCTCGCCGTTCGGCGAGGTCGCCGACGCGATGGTCGAGACGGCCGACGGCCACCGCGTGCTCGTCGCGCCGACCCGGGAGCTCGCGGACTTCATCGCCGCGACGTACACGTTCGACGAGGTGTGCATCGAGCCCACCGTGCTCACCGCGGAGGACGGGGCGCGGCGGTTCGTCAGCGACTCGCTGCGGCTGGAGGTCGGCGTCGGCCGGCCGAC
>DASWYU010000145.1:0-23826 GCA_036404795.1 Nocardioides sp.
CGAGGTCCTCGGGCACGGACGCACCGGAAGTCACGCTGACGGTCTGCACACCCTCGAGCCACGCCTCGTCGATCTCGGAGGCGTCGTCGACCCGGTAGGACGCCTTCGCGCCGGCCTCGAGCGCCACCTCGACGAGACGCACCGAGTTCGAGGAGTTGCCCGAGCCGACCACGATGACGAGGTCAGCGCTCTGGCCGATCTCCTTGACGGCGACCTGGCGGTTCTGCGTCGCGTAGCAGATGTCGTCGGACGGCGGGTCCTCGAGCTGCGGGAACTTCTCCCGCAGCCGCCGCACCGTCTCCATCGTCTCGTCGACGCTGAGCGTGGTCTGCGAGAGCCAGGACAGCTTGGTGTCCGCGGGGAACTCGAGGTCGTCGACGTCGGCCGGGGTCTCGACCAGCGTGATGTGGTCGGGCGCCTCACCGGCGGTGCCCTCGACCTCCTCGTGGCCGGCGTGTCCGATGAGCAGGATCCGGTACCCGTCCTTCGCGAACCGGCGGGCCTCGTGGTGGACCTTCGTCACGAGCGGGCAGGTGGCGTCGATCGTCTTCAGAGAGCGCTCGGCCGCCTCCGCGTGGACCATCGGCGAGACGCCGTGGGCGGAGAACACCACGGTCGCACCCTCGGGGATCTCCTCGATCTCCTCGACGAAGATCGCGCCGCGCTCCTCCAGCGTGCGCACCACGTGCTTGTTGTGCACGATCTGCTTCCGCACGTAGACGGGCGCGCCGTAGAGGTCGAGCGCCTTCTCCACCGTGATGACCGCGCGGTCCACACCGGCGCAGTAGCCGCGCGGGGCGGCGAGCAGCACGGCACGTTCGGCGTCGTCGCGCGGCAGGAGTCGCGGCGTACCCAGGTCGGTGCTCATGGTCCCCGAGTCTAGGCGCTCCGGCCACGCGAGGCAGAACCGTCGGCGCCACGCCTTAGGGTCGTGCGCGTGGCCCTGGAGACCTCCCTCGAGCAACCGGCCCCGGTGCGGCAGATCGCCACGGCGATCGCCGGCTGGGTCGACCGGCTCGGCGCGGTGTGGGTCGAGGGCCAGATCGCGCAGGTCAACCGGCGCCCGGGGATGAGCACGGTCTTCATGGTGCTCCGTGACACGGTGGCCGACCTGTCGGTCACGCTCACCTGCTCCCGCACGCTCTTCGACAGCCTCGACCCGCCCGTCGTCGAGGGCGCGGGGGTCGTCGTCCACGCGAAGCCGTCGTTCTACCCCAACCGCGGCACGCTCTCGCTCGCCGCCCGCGAGATCCGCATGGTCGGCCTCGGCGAGCTGCTGGCCCGGCTGGAGCGCCGTCGGCAGCTGCTCGCCGCCGAGGGACTGTTCGCCCCGGAGCGGAAGCGGCCGCTGCCGTTCCTCCCGGGGGTCGTGGGTCTCGTGACGGCGCCCGGCTCCGCCGCCGAGCGCGACGTGCTCGAGGTCGCGCGCCGACGGTGGCCGGCGGTGCGGTTCGAGGTGGCGTACGCCGCGATGCAGGGCCCGCGCAGCGCAGCCGAGGTGATCGAGGCGGTGGAGCGGCTCGACCGCGACGGATCCGTCGAGGTCATCGTGGTGGCCCGTGGTGGCGGCTCGGTGGAGGACCTGCTGCCCTTCTCCGACGAGGGTCTCGTGCGCGCCGTGCACGCCGTGCGCACGCCCGTGGTCTCCGCCATCGGCCACGAGCCCGACTCCCCGCTGCTCGACCTCGTCGCCGACTGGCGGGCCGCGACGCCGACCGATGCCGCGAAGCGCGTCGTGCCCGACGTCCACGAGGAGCTCCAGCAGGTCGCTGCCGCCCGCGACCGCGCCCGCCGGGTGCTCGACCACCGGATCGGGCGCGAGCAGGCCGGGCTCGACGCACTGCGCTCGCGACCGGCGATGGCCGACCCGCGCCACCTCCTCGACGTCCGGCGCGACGAGGTCGTCGCGCTGCGCGACCGGGCCCGCGTCACCCTCCGGCACCGGCTCGACCGGGCCGGCGACGACGTCGAGCACCGGCGCGGACGAGCCGAGGCGCTGTCGCCGCTGGCGACGCTGCGGCGGGGTTACGCGGTGCTGCAGACCGCCGACGGCGCCGTCGTGACCTCCCTGACCCAGACCGCGGAGGGTGCCGAGGTCACCGTCCGGGTCGCCGACGGCCGCCTGCACGCGACCACCACCCGGCTGGAACCGCTCGACGCGCCGTCCGACCCGGCGACCGATACCGAGGAGAACAATGGCTGAGACGACGCAGGAGTTGTCCTACGAGAAAGCACGCGACGAGCTCGTCGACGTCGTCCGCCGGCTCGAGAGCGGCGGCACGACCCTCGAGGAGTCGCTGGCCCTCTGGGAGCGCGCGGAGCTGCTCGCCCGCACCTGCCAGACGTGGCTCGACGGCGCCCGGGAGCGCCTCGACGCCGCCGTCCGGGAGGACGACGGCGAGGACTGACCGGCGCAGTCTCGGGTCGAGCGCTGGGGCCGCACAGAGTTGCGGGTTGCGTCGCGCGGGGCGCGCCGAGTTGCGGGTTGCGTCGCGCGGGACGCGCCGAGTTGCGGGTTGCGTCGCGCGGGACGCGCCGAGTTGGCACAAACGCGCCGTTCCGTGCGCCGAGTTGGCAGATGCGCGCCGTTTCGCGCGTCGAGTTGGCGCGAACGCCGCGGGCGGTGCGCGGTCCCGGGCGTCGTCGCGAGCTGTCGTCGAGGTGCCGCACGAGCGCTGGGGCGAGACGCTGTGGGGAGTTCGTGGTCGCGGAGGATCTGATGTCGACCGATCCCGGTCGCGGGCGCTGACGGCCGCGAGGTAGCGCGTCGTGAGCCGGTCCAGCGGCGGGGCATCGTGCAAGGCATCGCGGAGGCGGCCCCACAGAACCGCCATCGCCGGCGAAACGGATCCACAGAGCGCCATCAACAGGTGGTGATCGAACGCCTGTTCGATTAGAGTGGGGGCATGGATCGGGGGACCCACACCACAGCGAGCGCGTTGATCGACGCGGTCCGCGAGCGCACGCGTACGGCGCGGGTCGCGGAGGCAGCGGCGTTCGTCGCGGTCGGTGACTGGGCCGACGCGCACACCTCCGACGCGGTGGTCGGTGACCCGATCGGGGCGTTGGGCGAGTGGCTCGACCCCGAGTACGGCGAGGTCCTGGCCGGTGATCAGTTCTTGGAGCTCGGTGGGCCGGGGGCGCCGGTGGTGGCGGAGTTCTGCATCGGCGAGATCGCCGCGATCCGAGGCTGCTCGTTCGATGCCGCGCGGCGGCTCGTGGGCGACGCGGTGGAGCTGCGGCACCGGCTCCCGCGGGTCCACGCCCGGGTGGCTGCGGGTGAGGTCGAGGTCTGGCGCGGTCGGCGGATCGCGCAACAGACCCGTGTCCTGTCGTTCGAGGGCGCGGCGTTCGTGGACGTCCACATCGCGTACGTCGCCGGCCGCGCCACCAGCGGCGACATCGACCGCCTCGTCGCCGAAGCAGCAGCCCGGTTCGACCCAGAGACCCTCGAAGCAGAACGTCTCGATGCGGACGCCGGCCGGCACGTCACGATCGACCTCGGCGGTCTGGCGTATCGGGATCCGCTGACCGGGACGTTGCGCGGCACCGTCGATCTGACCGGGTCTCTCGACCTCGCTGACGCCCTCGACCTGGAACGCGCGGTCGCGCACGTCGCGGGGCAGCTCGTTGACCTGGGCAGCACGGATGACCTCGACGTGCGACGTTCGATCGCCCTCGGTGAGATCGCCCGCCGTTCGGACGGTATCGACGCACTCGACTACACCTCCGAGGGATCCGGAGCCGGGACCAAAGACGCGGACTACGACACGGCCAACGACACTGCCAGCAATGGTGCTCGGCGGGCACAGGCGCGGTCGAAGCGGGACGTGGTGATCTACGTCCACCTCGACCAGGCCGCGATCACCGGCACTCTGACCGGAATGGGTCCGGGGATCGACGCCTGCACCGGGACGACGGGGATCGACCTTGCCCGTCTCGACACCCCGGGCATGCCGCGCGGGCCGGTCACTGCCGAGCAGGTTCGTGCGTGGTGCGGCGGCCCGGACACGCGGGTGGTCGTGAAGCCGGTCATCGACCTGACCGCCGCATCGAACTCGGCTGCCGCGACCTCAGCTGCCACGACCTCGGCCACCCTCGCCTCGGGCGCCGCGACCTCCGCGGCCCTCGGAACGGCTGGCATCTCGGCTGGCGTCTCTGGTGCCTGCTCCGCGAGCGTCGGTGTCGCGGGGCTCGCGGTCGACGGCTACCGCCCCACCGAACGGATCGCCGACCACGTCCGGCTCCGCTGGCCCCGCTGCGTCTTTCCCTACTGCACCCGCAGCGCCCGCGCATCCGACCTCGACCACCGCAACGCCTACGACCCCACGGCAGCATGCGGGACACGACAGACCTCGACGAGCAACCTCTACCCGCTGTGCCGACGCCACCACCGCATGAAGACCCACCCCGGGCTCGCCACCGGCCGCCGCTGGACCTACCGCCCCACCGATCCCGGGCGAGGCGAACCACCCGGCGCAATCATCTGGACCAGCCCCACCGGCCTCACCTACCTCGTCGACCCCGACGGCACCCGACCCTGGCCACCACCAGAACCGGACGATTCCTCCCGCGCCTGACCCGTCCCACACCACACCCGCCGCCCGCTCACCGTGGTGATCGGGCGGCGAAGCATGCCTGCATTCCCCGCGCTGCGTCTCGATGGCGGGATCGGCACCTGCACCGTCAATCGTGTCGCTGCGGCCCGCCGCAACCTCGTGCCGGCCGCGATCGCGATTGAGGGAGCGGGCCGAACCCTGAGAGGGGCCGGCCTCGCCCGGCAGGCGGCTGACGGCGCCGCCCCCGGGACTGCCGAGACGCACGAGGTGCCTCCGACCGCCACGCGCCGCCCTGGCGCCCCATCCGGACCGCAACGCTTCGGACTTGCCGCGCAGCCTCGCCCCGTCCGCGCGCCGCGGACCGCGACGCAGCCGACCGACGCCCTCGCGGCGATGCCGGGTAGCACGTGGATGGCGGGGTGACCCAGTGGACCGTGCTCGATCATCGCCCCTACCGCTGCGCGTCAGCCCTGGCCTCGCACCGGTTCCCTGCTCCACAGACCGCGCGACCGACCGAACGTGGGACCACGGACCCCTCGCCTCGCCGGTCCGACGGTCGCCTGACCACTGCCCCCAACGGCGTCAGACGATCACCAGCACCGGCGCGAGCAGCGCGAAGCTCACGGCCGTCGCCACCAGCACGCCGGCGGCATCCACGGATCGCCGCTGCTCGACCCGCGCCGCCTCCACGCGATGTACGGCGTCGTCGCCCCCGACGACCTCGCCTCCACCGCGCTCCGCGGGGAGGACAGCACCGTCCGCCGCTGCAGGCGCGCACGAGCGAAGAACGAACTCAGGTGTGGTCCCACTGCCCGTTGAGGTCGCCGAGCAGCAGGTCGAAGCGGGGCCACTCGCCGTTCGGCAGTCCGGCGTCGCCGAGGCTGGCGTTGAGGTCGTCCCAGGAGCCGGCGTACTGCACGGCGAGCCCGACGTAGTACTGCACCGCCGTGTTGACGATGTCCGCGACACCGTTGACGGCCGTCGCGATGAGGTCGAGCGTCGGCGCGACCCATGCCCCGGTCGCCTTGTCGAGGCTGGCGAAGCTGCCGGCCGCCGACGTGACGTCCATGGACAGGTGGGTGACGTTGGTGAGCTGGTTGCTCCAGTACTGGACCATCTCGGTGCTGCCCTGGTTGAGCAGGGTCGCCGCGTCGCTCAGCAGTCCCGAGATGCCCGCCGCGGCCGTCGCCTGCTGCTGGGCCACGGCGACGTAGGCGTTGAAGCCGTCGCCCGACCAGTCGTTGCCGAGGAACGTCTCGAGCTGACCGACCTGGAAGGTCATGTCGTCGAGCTCGCCGCGGGCGTCCTGGTAGGAGGCGGCGATCACCGCCATCTGCAGCGGGTCGCCGAAGATGTCGCCGACCGCCTGGCGGATCGTCTCGACCCCGGCCTCCCACGCCTCGCTGACCTGGGTGCAGGCATCGTCGAAGATCCCCTGCAGAGACTGCGACGCCAGCCAGCCGAGCCCGGCGCCGCCGAGGGCTCCGAGGGGTCCACCGAGAGAGCCGATGCCGCCGCCGACGAGCGGCAGGATCCAGTCGAGGTTGTTGTTGATGAAGGTGGCGATGTCCTCGAACATCTGCCCGATCGCCTCCGTGACGGCGTCGATCGCCGCCTCGATCTGCACGGCGAAGACCTCGGGGTCGTTGGACGCCTGGGTCGTGCTCATCAGGGCACCTCCGAGAAGTTGGCGGCCTGGCTGACGTCGGTGTCCGAGTAGTCGTTCGCGGTCTCGACGAGTCCGTTGGCGAGGTGCGCGGCTGCCGTGGAACCGCTGCTCAGCGCGGCGGTGACGGCCGTGTTGAACGCCAGGTGCTGTCGACCGATGCCGGCGAGCTCGTTCACCACTCCGAACAGGAAGGGACGTCCGGCACCCTCCGCCATGTGACCGTGCGCGGTGCTCAGGCCGGCCGACAGGTCGTCCCACCGGCCACCCGCTGTGACCAACCGGCCGGCCTCGACACTGAACCCGCCGGCGGGCGGGATCGGGTCTCCGTGTGCCATCGTCACCACTCCCCTCGTGCGTACGCCGCGGCGAAGGCCTCGCGCAGCGCGTAACGGACATCGGTCCCGGTGGCCCGGGCCACCCACTCGTCGTCGACCTCCAGGCGGCTGAACCCCATCGGGAACGCGGCGTGCACCGTGAGCTCGCCGTCGCGAGAGGTGCCGCGCAGGGGCCGGGGCTGCTCGTACGCCTCGCGGTGGCTGCTGGTGCCGCCCGAACGAGGGGCGCTGATCGCTGCGTAGTCGGGCGCCGGCGCCGGCATCGGGTAGCGGTTCACTGTCACCCGCACCCGCCGCTCCGCGATGGCCCGCCCGTGCGCGATCTCGTCCTCGTCGAACCCGCGCTCGGCGGCGGCGAGGAGTCCGCGGCGGAGCTCGGCCACGCCGTACGTCTCGACCATCAGGTCCGGCAGCGTGCCCGCCTGTCGGAAGTCGTCGACCACCGCGACGTCCACGACCCACCCGGTGCAGTCGACCGTCAGCGTGAGCGCTCCCGAGCTGTGCCGGGCCTCGACCGTCTCGTGCTCGGCGTAGCGGCCGTGCCGCGTGCGTCGCCGCAGCTGCTCGAGGCGGTTCCTGGTCACCGCGTCCACGTCTCCCACCCCCTTCGCGCCGGCCACTCGGCCGGCCAGGAGTCGGTCTGTCCACACCGGCCGGGCACGAAACCCGTGGGTGGCGACTCAGGCGCGGGCGTGCACCACGCCGAGCACGATCTCCGGGTGGTCGGTGGTGATCCCGTCGACGCCCGCGTCGAGGAACGCCGACGCCTCGGCGGCCAGGTCACCGAAGCCGGCCTCGTGCGTCGGGTCGTCCGACGAGCGGAGGTCGGTGGGCAGGAACCGGTTCTCGGCGCGGAGGGTCCACACCTGCACGGTCAGCCAGCGCCGGTGCGCGTCCCGCACGAGCGGCGTCGGCACCCCGAGCTCGCCGTCGGGCCCCGGGGGGAGCACGAGGGCCTTGGCGACGCCGATCCCGTCGGCGTACTCCTCGATCTCCGCCAGGCCGTCCGGGGTCGTCATGGCGGCGTACGTCGCGGGAACGCCGCCCAGCGCGACGTCGGGGGGCGACGGGGTCGCGGCGTCGAGCAGCTGCACGATCTGCACCCGCGTCTCGTGTGCGAGCCGGCGGAGCACGGCGACCTCGAAGGACATGATCGTGACGCGGGCGCGCGGGTGGTCGAGGTCGTGGCGGCGCAGGGTGTCGAGGACCGCGGCGTCGTAGTCGAGGCCGCGACGCCGGGCGTGCTCGACGTGCTTGAGCTCGAGCATGACGCCCACGCCTCGGCCGCGGCGCAGCGCCTCCGCCTCGACCATCGCGAGGATCTCCGTCAGCGTCGGCACGCCCTCGCGCCCGTCGTGGGCCGCCGACGAGGGTCGCAGCTGCGGGAAGCGCTCCCGGGCGGTGAGCGTCTTGATCTCGGCGACGGTGAGGTCCTCCGCGAACCAGCCCTCGCAGGTGACGCCGTCGACGACGCGCCGCGTGCGACGGTCGGCCAGCTCCGGCCGGCTCGCCACGTCGGTGGTGACGCTCAGCTCGTTCTCGTGCCGGGCGACGAGCACGCCGTCGGCGGTGCACACGAGGTCCAGCTCGATGTCGTCGACACCGCAGCGGATCGCTGTGCGGTAGGCCTCGAGGGTGTGCTCGGGGCGCCAGCCGGAGGCGCCACGGTGGGCGGTGACGCCCGGCGTGACGACGAGGCTCGGCCGGGTCCGCCGTCGGGCGTCGATCGTGATCGGGACCGTCACGCCGTCGAGCGCACCAGCCGTGGGCGTCGACCGCCCGACACCCAGGTGACGGCGAGGTGTCAGGCGGTGGGCGGCTCCGCGTCGCCCGCCGGCGCGTCCGGAGCCGACTCCGGCGCAGCTTCTTCTGCAGGCTCCTCAGCAGCCGACGCCGCGAGCGCCGCCCGGAAGGCGTCGAGCGCGTCGTACCCCGCCCGCGTCAGCTCCCAGACCCCCGGTCCACCGGAGCGCAGCAGGCCGGCGTCGAGCATCGCCCGCCGCTCCTTCTGCGCGGCCGTGCGCCAGCGCAGCTCGCCGCTGGGGCCGACGCCGAGGTCGTCCTTCTGCAGCACGTCGGCCATGCGCCGACCGAGCGCCTCGAGCGCGGGCTCCCGCTCGATCCGCCCGTCGGCGGCGGCCACCACGGCCAGCAGGTAGGGGCGGTAGGCGGCCTGAGCCGTGCGCCCCGGCTTGGTGACCGGCGCGCGACGCACCGGCGCGGGCGCCGGGGTGCCGGGGACGCGCGTCGCCGCGCGTGGGGAGGTCGACCGCGTCGGGGTCGCCGCAGGGGCGGCCGTCACGGCCCGCGAGGTGCGGACCCGTGAGGCCTTCGGCTCGGGCTCCGGCGGCGGAGGGGGCTTGGGCGCTCCGTGGGGGCAGCTGATCAGGGACATGTCACAGTGGTCGCACCACGCGTCCGTGCTCACGGAGCCCACCTTAGAGCGCCCGCCCGGCCTCACTCCAAGCCGAGGCCGACGTGCGCTGCGAGACACTCCCCCGTCAGCGTCCCCGACCGCGTCAGGTCGGCCGGCGTGCCCGCGAAGACCACCGTCCCGCCGTCGTGCCCCGTCGAGGAGGTAACCGCCCCCTTCGTGCCGAGCTCCATCGCGAGCTTGAGGCGCTGCCGCTCGCCGCCCGACAGCGTGTTGAGGGTCTGGCCGAGGGTGAGGTAGCCGAGCCCCACGTCGACCATCGACGACACGACCTTGAGCACGGGCTTCTCGGTGAAGAACTCGACGGCCGCCTCGGCGGAGAGCGCGAGCACGTCGGCGACGTCCAGCCCCCGCAGGCGGTGCTCCAGCACCGCGGCCGTGTAGCGGCTCCCGCCGCACTCCTCGCAGGTGGTCGCGATGGTGTCGAGGAACGCGAGCTCCGTGTAGATCACGCCGAGGCCCTTGCACGCCGGGCACGCGCCCTCGGAGTTGGCGCTGAACAGCGCCGGCTTCACGCCGCTGGCCTTCGCGAACACCTTGCGGACCTCGTCCATGACCCCGGTGTAGGTCGCGACCATCGACCGCCGGGACCCGCGCGCCAGGGACTGGTCGACCACGATCGCGTCGGGGCAGGCGCGACGCAGGGCGCCGTGCACGAGCGTCGACTTGCCGGAGCCGGCGACGCCCGTGACGACGGTCATCACCCGGTGGGCACGTCGACGGAGACGTCGCGCAGGTTGTGCTCGCTCGCGCCGCGGACGCTGATCACCCCGGTGGGGGTCCGGTACGACGCGCGCAACGCCGGGTGACGCCGACCGCTTGTCACCGTGACAGCACTGCTGTCATGGTGACGGCATGACTCTGCGCATCGCGTCCCTGCTCATGTACGACGGCAACCCGCGCGCCGCGGCGGACCAGGTCGCCGCCTGGGAGAAGGCGGGCCTCGACTCCGTGTGGGTCGCGGAGGCCTACGGCTTCGACTCCCCCACGCTGATGGGCTACCTCGCCGCGAAGACCGAGACGGTGAAGATCGGCTCGGGCATCCTCAACATCTTCTCCCGCACCCCGGGCGCGCTGCTGCAGACCGCGGCCGGTCTCGACAACGTGTCCGGCGGCCGCGCGATCCTCGGCCTCGGTGCCTCGGGCCCGCAGGTCATCGAGGGCTTCCACGGCCTGCCCTACGAGAAGCCGCTGGGCCGCACCCGCGAGGTCGTCGACATCATCCGCCGCGGCCTGCGCCGCGAGCCGCTGGAGAACAGCGGGATCGTCAACCTGCCCCTCACGAAGGAGCAGGGCGCCGTCACGGGCCTCGGCAAGCCCCTGAAGCTGCTCACGAAGCCGGAGCGCTCGACGGTCCCGATCTGGATCGCGGCCCTGGGCCCGAAGAACGTCGAGCACACCGCCGAGTACGCCGACGGCTGGATCCCCCACCTCTTCCACCCCGAGAAGGCGAAGGACGTGTGGGGCGACGCGCTCGCCGCCGGCGGTGCGAAGCGTCCCGCCGACCTCGGCCCCCTGCAGGTCATGGCCGGCGGCATGCTCGCCATCGGCGAGGGCCCCGAGACGAAGGCGGCGCTCGAGCTGGCGCGGCCGATGTTCGCGCTCTACGTCGGCGGCATGGGCGCGAAGGGCAAGAACTTCTACAACGACGTCGCGCGCGCCTACGGCTACGAGGAGGAGGCCGAGAAGATCCAGGACCTCTACCTGTCGGGCAAGAAGAAGGAGGCCGAGGCCCTCGTCCCGACCGAGTGGCTCGAGTCCGCGAACCTGGTGGGTCCCGCGTCGTACGTGAAGGAGCGGCTCGCCGCGTTCGAGGAGGCCGGGGTCACCGACCTCAACATCATGCCCGCGACGGCCGACCCGACGGCGACGATCGCGGAGCTCAAGGAGCTCATCGGCTGACCCTCACCCGGCAGCGAACAGGTCCCCCTGCGCATCGACCCGCGCCAGCACCTCGTCGAAGGTCAGCTGGTCGATGTCCAGGGGGTCCTCCGCGCCGGCGACCACCTCGTCCCAGGTGAGCGGCGCGGCGACGCAGGGGCGGTCGCGACCGCGGAGCGAGTACGGCGCCACGGTGGTCTTGGAGCCCGCGTTCTGCGACCAGTCGAGGAAGACCTTGCCGCCCCGGCGCTGCTTGGTCATCGACGCCGTGACGAGCTTCGGGTGGTCGGCCTGCAGCTGCTCGGCGACCTCGCGGGCCAGGTCGGTGGCCTCGTGCGGGTCGGCGGGCGCCTCGCCGCGGGGCAGACCGTCGAGCGCGGCGTACAGGTGGAGGCCCTTGCTGCCGCTGAGCACCGGGGTGGAGTCGAGTCCCCGCGCGGCGAGCAGCTCCCGCACGAGGAGCGCGACCTCGCAGCACTCCCCCAGCCCGGCGGGCTCGCCGGGGTCGAGGTCGATGACGATGCGGTCGGGGCGGCGCGAGCGTCCGGTGCGGCTGACCCGCCACTGGTGCACGTGAAGCTCCAGGGCGGCGAGGTTGACGACCCACGTCAGCGTCGCGAGGTCGTCGACCACCGGGAAGACGAGGGTGCCCTCCTGGGGGGCCTCCCCCGTGGCGCGGGCCCTGCGGCCGCCTGTCGTGGACACCTCGGCGGTGCGCACCCACGACGGCGTGCCGGTCGGCGCGTTCTTCTCGAAGAAGCTCGGCCGGCCCGTGCCGTGCGGCCAGCGCACGCGGGTGACGGCGCGGTCGCGGAGCTGCGGGAGCAGCACGGGGGCGACGCGGGCGTAGTAGTCGAGCACCTCGCCCTTCGTCGTGCCGGTCGACGGGTAGAGCACCTTCTCGAGGTTGGTCAGGCGCAGCACGCGCCCCTCGACCTCGACCCTGACCTCGGTCCCCTCGCCCTGCGCCGGCACGGGGCCGAGTCTGCCCGATCAGCCGTCGCCGATGGCGACCAACGGGTTCGCGCCGGGCTGGATCTCGCGCATGACCGCGCCCATCATCACGCGCGGCACGCTCACGCAGCCCGCGGTCGCGCCGCGTCCGTTGACGTGGAGGAAGATCGCGCCGCCGCGGTGGCGCACCGGCGCGGCGTAGTTGAAGTCGAGCACGGCGGACATCTCGTACTGGTCGCCGTAGTCCACGAGGTGCTCCGACCCGGCCGTGCGGAACCCGCCGTCGGAGCGCTTGCGGAAGCGGTTGTAGTAGCGCGAGTCGTTGTCGAGCACCCAGTAGTCGCCCGGGACCGTCGTCAGGTAGGGCATCCGCCACGCCGCCGACCGGTTCCATCGGCCGAAGGTGAACGGGATGCCGTAGGTGCCCATGGGAGTGGTGCCGCTGCCCTGCCGCCGCTTGCCCGGCGAGACGAGCCCGCCGTACCCGATGCGCCCGTCCGTCGTGAGGAACTCGTTGCGCCACGCCCCGTCGACGAGCCGCCAGAACACGACGCGGGCCTTGAAGCCGCCGGTGCGGTTGCACGTCACGACCTGCGTGGTGCCCGGCCGCAGGGCGACGGGCATGTTGTCGAGGCGCACCGTGCTCGCCGCGGTCGCCGCGGTCGGACGCACGAGCCCGGTGAGCGCGAGCGCGCCCACCGACGCGAGCGCCGCGCGCCGGGACAGGTCGTAGCGCTGTCTCAGAGGCTGGTTGAGCGGCTGGTTCAGGGGCTGGTCCACAGGTCCTCCGCACCGAGATCGGATCGCACGCCACGGTACGTCGGCTGACGCAGTCGCGCACCGCTCGAACCCGGTACCCCGTTGAGGCCGAGGGCCTCGACGTCGACCACCACCGTCGGCTCCACCCACGTCGTGCCGAGCGCGTCCTCGCGGGGAACGTCGTCGTCGAAGGGGCTCGTGGCCCGGGTCGACGGGTCGAGCAGCGCCCGCAGGTCGCGCCCCGTCCGTCCGCCGATCCCCGACCCGACCCGACCGCGGTAGAGCAGCCCGTCGGGCGTCGGGGTGCCGACGAGGAGCGCCCCGATCCGGCCCGACGACGACCCGGACTCGGGACGCCATCCGCCCACGACGTACGACTCCCGCCGCCGGTGCGGGAACTTGAGCCAGTCGCGGCTGCGGATCCCCGGACGGTACGGCGCGTCCCGCCGCTTGCTGACGATCCCCTCGAGCCCGAGCCGGTCCGTCTCGGCGAGCAGGGTCGGCCCGTCGTCGTAGGTCGTCGACTGCGTCCAGTGCGCAGCGTCGTCCACGTCGAGCACGCTCGTGAGCCGCCGCTGCCGCCGCTCGAGGGGGCGGGCGGTGAGGTCCCGCCCGTCGAGCGCGAGCAGGTCGAACACGACGAAGGTGACGGGCTGCGCGGCGGCGCGGGCGGCCGCCCGCGCGGTGCGACGCTCGTGGATCCGCTCCGCGAGGGCCGTGAAGCTGGGGCGCCCGTCGACGAGCACGACGACCTCGCCGTCCACCACGGCCGACCGGCCGGCGAACGCGTCGACGAGGCCGCGCAGCTCGGGGTAGGCGGGGGTCACCACGTTGCCCGCGCGACTCTCGAGCCGCAGCCCGCCCTCCCCGTCGAGGTGCGCGAGGATCCGCATCCCGTCCCACTTCACCTCGTGCAGCCAGTCGTCGCCGGTGGGCACGACCTCTCCGCGGGTGGCGAGCATGGGGCGCAGCGGGGCGGGCACGGGAGCCATCCTGCCCCGAGCGAGCGACGGCGCGACCGATGAGTCCGTGGCAGTCCGCGGGTCCTTCCGACACACTGGTCCCGGGTCGGCACCCCGGGCCGCCCCGACATCCCCACGACGAGGAGTGGACATGCGTGCGATCTGGAAGGGCGCGGTCTCGTTCGGGCTGGTCAGCGTGCCCGTGAAGCTGTACGCCGCGACCGAGTCCCACGACGTGTCCTTCCGCCAGGTGCACGCCAAGGACGGCGGCCGCATCCGCTACCAGCGGATCTGCTCCCTCGACGGTGAGGAGGTGCCCTACGCCGACATCGCGAAGGGCTACGAGACCGAGGACGGCGAGATGGTGATCCTCGACGACGAGGACATGGCCGCGCTGCCGTCGTCGTCGTCCCGCGAGATCGCCGTCGAGAAGTTCGTGCCCAGCGACCAGATCGACCCGCTGCTGTTCGAGAAGAGCTACTACCTCGAGCCGGAGAAGACCGGCGCGAAGCCGTACGCGCTGCTGCGGCAGGCGCTGCAGGAGGCCGACCGGATGGCGGTCGTGACCGTCGCGATCCGCAACCGCACCAGCATCGCCGTGCTCCGGGTGCGGCCCACCGAGAACGGCGACGTCATCGTGCTGCAGACGATGATGTGGCCCGACGAGATCCGCACCCCCGACTTCTCCGTCGACGTCGCCGACCTGGGCGAGATCAAGGACTCCGAGGTCAAGATGGCACAGATGCTCGTCGAGACCCTCGCCGGGGACTTCGACGCGGCCGACTTCTCCGACGACTACGCCGAGGCCGTCGAAGCCGTCGTGAAGGCCAAGGTCGAGGGCGGCGAGGTGCAGCGCACCGAGACGTCGACGAAGAGCTCCGGCGAGGTCGTCGACCTGCTCGCGGCCCTCCAGCGGTCGGTGCAGGCCGCGAAGAAGTCGCGCGGCGAGGACGTGGACGACGCGGAGGAGTCGGAGGAGTCGGAGGAGTCGGGGAAGCAGGCACCGCGCAAGCGGGCGGCGAAGACCGCCGCGAAGAAGGCACCGGCGAAGAAGACCGCGGCGACGAAGAGCGCGGCCGCGAAGAAGAGCGCGGCCAGGAAGAGCACCGCGAAGAAGGCGTCGGCCAAGAAGACGCCCGCGAAGAAGACCACGACGCGGAAGACGGCGGCGAAGAAGGCCAGCTGACCGGGCGCAGCCGAGCCGACTGTGCGGATGCGACAGGTCTGGCCGGCCCACGCCCGCACCAACCGCACATTTACTGGCCGGGCGGGGCCGGGCCGGGACGCGCAGTGCCGGGAAGAAAACGCGGACGGACCGCCGAGAGCCTGCAGAAAACGCGGACGATCGAACCGCCTACGTCCGCGTTTTCCTCACCCCGCCGCGGGCCCGTCCGCGTTTTCCTCGCAGCCCACCCGACCCGCGCCGTACGGGCTCGCCCTCAGGCCTCGACCCGACCGCCCGACCCGGCGGGCGCCCCACGGCCGGCCGCCTCCACTCCCGACCGCGCGGCGGCGGAGTCGGGAAGGCGCGGTCGGGGAGCGAGAACGCGAGGTCGGTGAGGCGCGGCGCGACGATGTTGGCGATCTCGAGGACCCGGGCGGAGAGCAGGTCGACGGTGACGGGCCGGTCCTCGAGGGCGCGGACGACGATCGCCGCGGCCTGCTCGGGCGACAGTGCGGGGACGCGCCCGTAGGCCTCCGTGGGCGCCACCATCTCCGTCCGCACGAGCCCGAACCGCAGGTTGGTGACGGCGACCCCGTCGCGGTAGGCCTCGCGCCCGGCGATCCGGCCGAACACGTCGAGCGCCGCCTTCGACGCGATGTAGGCGGCGAACTTGGGGCTCTTGACCTGCACGCCCCAGGTGACGACGTTGACGACGTGCCCGAAGCCCTGGGCGCGCATCCCCGGCAGCAGACCGGGCGTGAGGCGCACGGGGGCGAGGTAGTTGATCGCGATGGTCCGCTCCACGTCGTGGAAGCGGTCGTAGGTGAGGTCGAGCGATCGCCGGATCGAGCGGCCCGCGTTGTTGACGAGGTGGTCGACGGGGCCGAACTCGGCGGTCACGCGCCGTACCAGCCGGTCCACCGCGTCCCCGTCGGTGAGGTCGAGGGGGAAGCAGTACGCCGCACCCCCGCCGCTCTCGATCGCGGCCCGCACCCGGTCGAGCGCGTCGGCGCGGCGCGCGACGAGGAGGACGGTCGCGCCGCGGGCACCGCAGGCGAGCGCGGTGGCCTCACCGATGCCGGAGGAGGCGCCGGTGACCATGATCGTGCGGCCGGCCAGCGGGCTCCGGGAGTCGCCCGTCACCGTGCGGAGCAGGCGGCGGGCGCGGGCGATCGGCGTCGTGAGGAGCAGACCCATCCCGCGAGGATCGCAGGCTCAGGTCGCCGCGTCGAGGCGTGCGCGCTGGTCGGCGTCGAGCTCGAGACGGGCCGCGGCGAGGGCCTGGTCGAGCTGCTCGACGGAGCTGACCCCGACGATCGGTCGCAGCGCGGGCCTCCCGCCGAGGAGCCACGCGAGCACGACCTGGCCCGGGGCGGCCCCGGTCTCGGACGCCACCTCGGCGAGCACCGCGAGCCGCCGGGTCGTGCCCGGGTGGTCGTAGGCCTCGGGGAAGCCGCGCTCCGGCCGGTCGTACGCGCCCTGGACGAGCGGGCTGTAGGCCCACAGCTCGAGCTCGGGGTGCTCGGTGAGGTAGTCGATCGTCTCGTCGGTGGCGAAGCCGAAGCGGTGGTCCTTGCCCGGTACGGCGACGTCCGGCCTCGGTCGCACGTAGGACGTCGTCAGCTGCAGCAGCGAGAACGGCTCCACCCCCGTCGACGCCGCGAGCGAGCGGGCCCGCTCGACGCGCCAGGTGGGGTGGTTGGAGACGCCGAGCCGCCGCACCCCGCCGTCGGCGACGAGCCCGCCGAAGGTCGCGACGACGTCCTCGAGCGGCACCGCCCGGTCCTCGAGGTGCGCCCAGTAGACATCGACGACGTCGATGCCGAGCCGCTCGCGGCTGACCTCGAAGGAGCGACGCACCACGTCGGGCGCCAGCCCGACGACCCGCGAGGGGTCCCCGGCCACGGCCGGCTCCGGCCCGACCTTCGTGGCGATCTCGACCTGCTCCCGCACGCCCGGACGCGCCCGGAGCCAGCGGCCGAGCAGCTCCTCGCTCTGGCCGCCGGCCCCCGTCCCGCTCGCCCAGAAGGCGTAGCAGTCGGCCGTGTCGAGCGTCCGGCCGCCCGCCTCGACGAACCGGTCGAGGAGGGCGAACGAGGTGCGCTCGTCCGTCTTCGTGCCGAAGTACATGCACCCGAGCACCAGGTCAGCGACAGCCATGGACCCGATGCTGCCACCCGACGCACGTCACGTGACGACGAGCGGCTCCCCACCGGCGACGAGCCGCCAGTCGACGGAGGCGAAGTCCGCCGGGTCGACGGTGCCGTTCTCGGTGACCCAGTCGATGAGCAGCTGGCGGATCTCCTGCTGGCCGTTGACGACGACGGGCGCGGAGCTGACGTGCGGGAACCCGCCGCCGCCCGACTGCCGGTAGTTGTTCACCGCCAGCACGAACGCGGTCTCCGCGGCGACGGGGGTGCCGTCGTAGGCGAGCCCCGTGATCCGCGAGCCGACCGGCTGCGCGAGGTCGATGGCGTAGGTGAGCGGGGCGTCGAGCCCGGCGACGCTGTCGAAGTTGTAGTCCGGGGTGCCGTTCGGCGCCTCCGGCGTCGGCGCGTTGACGACGTCGGCGATCGCGTGCGGACCGGCGCCGGACACGGCCTTGAAGTAGCGCGCCGAGAACTCGAGGTAGTCCTTCAGCTGCGCGCCCGTGACCCGCACGGCGAGCAGCGTGTTGTCGAAGACGTAGAGCGACGCCACGTCCCGCACGGTCAGGTCGCCGGCCGGGAACACCGCGGAGCGGTTGAAGGGCGCGGCGATCGACAGGACGGGGAGGTCGGCGTCGGCGCCGGTCAGCCCGGCCTTCACCGCGCCGGCCTGCACGTGCTGGACGAAGTCGATGACGGCCACGTCCTCGACGACCCCGCGGGCGGCGGGCAGCTCGGCCACCGACGTGCCGATCACCGAGTTCACGTAGGACACCACGACCGCGTGCTGGTCGGCGACCGCGGCGGCGACCGCGGGGTGCTCGTCGACGGTGTTGGCGTTGAGGGTCTGCGCGGCCGCGCCGACGACCGTCCACCGCCCGCGCTCGCGGCGCAGGTCGAGGTCCATGACGCTCAGCCGCATGCCCCAGTAGAGCGGCTCGGTCAGCAGCACGTCACGGCCCGTCACCCGGTTCCGCACGAACCGCTGCGGGATCTCCTGGTGGGCGTGCCCGACCAGCACCGCGTCGACGCCGGGCACCTCCTCGGCGAGCACGCCGGAGGCGTTCTCCGGCCAGGGCAGGGCGTCGCCGTACGACGACCCCGTGTCCGCGCCCGAGTGCGCCGCCACCACGACGACGTCGCAGCCCTCCGCCTTCATGCGCGGCACCCACACCTTCGCCTGCTCGACGATGCCGGGGAACTCCAGCACGCCCTCGACGACGGCGCGGTCCCAGATCGCGATGCCCGGGTTGGTGAGGCCCAGGATGCCCACCTTCAGGGTGCGACCCCGCCCGCCGTGGTGGCCGCGACCGCCGTGGCCGTGGCCACCGACGCGGAAGGTGCGCACGACGTACGGCGCGAAGACCGGCCGCCCGGTGGCGGCGTCGTGCGCGTTCGCCCCGAGCAGGGGGAAGTCGACCTGCTCCTCGAAGGTGCGGAGCACGTCGAGTCCGTAGTTGAACTCGTGGTTGCCGAGCGCCGCGGCGTCGTAGCCGCACAGGTTCATGGCGGCCGCCATGGGGTGGACGCCGCCCTCGGTGACCGGCGCGACGCGGGCGTAGTAGTAGGCCAGGGGCGTGCCCTGGAGGGTGTCGCCCGCGTCGATGGTGATGATCGGCTCGCCGCGCCGCTCGGCGCGCACGGCCTCGATGAGGGTGGCGACCTTGGCGACACCGACGTCGTCGCCGGCGGCGTTGTCGTGCTCCGCGTTCTTGAAGTAGTCCCAGTTCAGGACGTTGCCGTGCAGGTCGGTCGTGCCGAGCACGGTGAGGCGCACGCGGTCCCGTCCGTGGCCGTGCCCGCCGCCCCGGCCGTCACCGGCGAGGGCCGCGGTCGGCGACGGGACGAACCCGGCGGCCGCGAGCGCGGCCGATCCGGTGAGGACGGTGCGCCGTGAGGGCGTGCGGGGGCTGCTGCTGGTCATCTTCTCGACTCCCGAGTGTCGATACGGTCCTGGCGCGGTCCGTTCTACCGGCCTCGGGCGACGGCGTCACCACCCGGTCACGACACGATCGGGTCACGGGGGTGACGAGCCTCCGACCTCGTCGGGCGCGGGCGCGCCTCGGGCCGGGCCGGGAGGCGGAGCTCGAACCGGGCGCCCTCCCCCGGCGCGGAGCCGACGTCGACCTGCCCGCGGTGACGCTGCACGGCGGCCTGGACGATGGCGAGCCCGATCCCGCTGCCCTGGATGGCCTGGTCGTGGGCGTAGGTGCCCCGGAAGAACCGGTCGAAGATCTGCGCCCGCTCCTCCTCCGGGATGGAGATGCCGTCGTTCGCGACGACGACCACCGCTGCCCCGACCGACGACCGCACCTCGACCACCACCTCCGCGCGGGCGAAGGTCAGCGCGTTGCGCACGAGGTGGCGCACGGCGCTGCTGAGCAGGGCCTCGTTGCCGACGACCGTCGCGGCCGTCGTGCGCAGCGTGACCCCCGGCCCGTCGCCCGCGAGCCGGGACCGCTCGACGTCGACCGCGCGGTGCACGACGGTCTCGAGGTCGAGGACGGTGGTCGGGTAAGCCGCGGGATCGTCCAGCTGCGCCAGCACCACGATCCCGTCGACCAGGTCGGCGAGGCGCTCGGCGTTCCGCGTCGCGGTGTCGACGACGCGCTGCTGGGCGGGGGTCAGCTCGCCGACGTCGCCCTCGCGGAGCAGGTCGAGCCGCCCCAGGACGTTGGTGACCGGGGTGCGCAGCTCGTGGCTGGTGGTCGCGACGAAGCGCCGGCGCGTGGCCTCGAGCGCCCGCACCTCGCGCTGGGACCGCTGCTCGGCGTCGCGGCGCTGGTCGCCGACGAGGGCCAGCGGGAAGGCCCAGGCGGCGGCGAGCCCGACGAAGACGGCGATCGCCCAGGAGCGCTCGAGGTCGCCGGCGACGGTGTCGACGATCGCGAGGCTCGGCGGCTCCGCGGGCGGTCCGACGAGCCAGACGAGCAGGCCGACGAGCGACAGCACCACGATCTCGGTCGAGGTGACCCGCAGGCCGAAGCGCAGGCCGGCCCAGCTGAGCGTGACCAGCAGCAGGCCGGCGGCGACGGCGCCGCCGAGCCCCCCGACGAGGGACGTGCCGACCGTGAGCGCCGCGAAGACCGTCACCTGGGCCGCGAGCTCGGAGCGCGAGAACCGGTCGTAGCGGCGGTGCGACCGTCCGAGCAGCAGGGGGCACCAGACGAAGATCGCCACCGCGTTGCCGAGGCCGACGACCGCGGCGTACCGCAGGTCCGTGCCGTTCGCGTGCGTCACCGCGAGCGCGACCAGGCCGACGAACCCGCCGGCGGCCGAGGCGGCCACGGCCAGGCGGTTGTGGGCCCGCACGGAGTCGATCGCCCGCACCCCACCGTGCACGAGGACGCTCGCGGCGATCACCGCCGCCAGCGTGCCGCCGATCGCCACGAGGACCGCCTCCCGCAGCGGCGAGCCGACGAGCGCGGCGCTGCCCGCGACGTACGTCGGCAGGGCCAGGAGCCCCGCGACCCGCCACGCGCCCGCGGCCAGGGTGAGCACCGCCGTGCCGACGCCGACCGAGATCCAGATCGGGTTCACGCCGTAGACGTCCGCCCCGACGATCCACCGGCCGATCGCCAGCAGCAGCATCGCGACGATCGCGAGCGCCCAGGCGGAGCGGTCGAGCGACCGCTCCGCGACGGCCTCAGACCGCATGACGGAGCACGACCTCGACCGTGGTGCCGCGGCCCGGCGCGCTGTCGATGGAGACGTCGCCGCCGTTGACCTCCACGAGGTGGCGCACGCTGGCGAGGCCGTCGCCGTGCCCGCCGTCGGCGGCGTCGGCGAGCCGACCGCGGCTGCCGAGGTCGAAGATCGTCGGCAGGTCGTCGGGGTGGATGCCGCGGCCGGCGTCGGCCACGGCGATGCGCACCCCGTCGTCCCCGTCCGGTCGCACCCGTACGTCGACGGCCCCCTCGGAGTAGCGCAGCGCGTTGCTCACCAGGTTGGCGAGCACCCGCTCGAGGTCGAGCGCGTCGACCCGGGCCGCGATCGCCGGCGCGTCGATCCGCACCCGCGAGACGTCGTGGGTCACCGAGAGGTCGGCGAGGGCCTGGCCCAGCGCCTCGTCGACCGGGGTCGTGCCGCCCGGCCGCGTGCGCTCCGGCGTCGCCTCCACGCTCCCGGGCGGTGCGTCGGCGTGGGACACCGCGCCGAGCAGCTCGTCGAGCATGCTCCCGAGCCGGCTGATCGCGAGGGAGGAACGACGGAGCATCTCGACGGGATCCGCCTCCTCCTCACCGGTCAGGGCCTCCGTGGCGAGCGCGACGTAGCCGCGGGCCGCCGCCAACGGGTTGCGGAGGTCGTGGCCGAGCGCCCGGTAGATCCGCTGCGCCTCGTCCGCCTGGACCTTCTGGGCGGTCTGGTCGCGCGTGACCTTGAGGAAGCCGATGACCTCGCCCCGCGGGTCGTGGAGGGCGTTGATCGAGATCTCGCCCCAGAAGAGTGTGCCGTCGGCACGGACGCGCCAGCCGACGTCGCGGGCGAGGCCGTCGCGGCGGGCGAGGTCCAGCAGGTGCTCGGGACGGTGGGCGGACCGGTCCGCCTCGGTGTAGAAGACCGAGAAGTGGCGACCGACGATCTCGTGGGCGGCGTAGCCCTTCACCCGGGTCGCCCCGAGGCTCCACGAGAGCACCGTCCCGTCGGCGGCGAGACGCACGACCGCGTGCCCGACGACCTGCTCCAGGAGGTCGCCGTCCGCCAGCAGGTCCGGGACACCCGGGACGCCCGGGGTCCCGGCGACCAGCGGCCGGTGCACCTCGCCGATCGTCGGCCCGGCGCCGTCGGCGTCGAGCAGCAGGTGGAGGTCGGTGCGGACGTGCAGCGCGGAGCCGTCCCGGCGCCGCAGCACCTGGTCGAGGGAGGCACGTCCCGCCGTCAGCGCCGTCGCCGTCGCCCGGTCGACCTCCGCCCGCTCGCCGGGGTCGGTGGGCCGCAGCGGCGACACCCGGCCGACCGCCTCCTCGGCGGCGTACCCCGTCAGCTCCGCGACGCTCGCCCCCCACGACACGACGACGCCGTCGGGCCGCGTCACGACCACTCCCTCTCCCACGGGGAGAAGGGAACCACGCCGACCGCGCCGTACGACGCGCGCCGCCCCGCACGGAGGCCCGGGCGTCACGTCCAGTCGGCACTCACGCGGCGGACGACCGTGAGGTTGCGGCTGGTGCTCCGCACCCCGAGCGTCTTGTCCATGCGGGCGCCGTCGAGCGACGTCTGCTGGTAGCCCTCGAACAGCGTGAGGTGGACGACGCGGTCCCGGACGACGAGGCGGGCCCGGTCGGGATCGACGAGCGCCTCCAACCGGGCGACCGCGGCGGGCTCCGGAGCGTCGCGGAGGAAGGAGACGTACTGCCCGTGCACCCGCTCCTCCCCTGCGTCGGCCAGCGCCGCGGCGAGCCTCCGCTCGCCCTCCGCGGCGGCGTCGCGCAGCTCCGCCCGCGTCAGGACCGCCACGCTGAGCGGGAAGCCGCGGTCGGCCGTGACCACCTGCTCGAGGCGCTCCGTCAGCCGCGCCACGCTCCGCATCGGCGTCGTCAGCCGCACGTTGCCGGTCTGGATGTAGGTCGCGACGTCGGCGAACCCCGCCGTCGCGAGGGCGGCGCGGAGCTCGGCCATCGGGTACTTGTTCCGCGGCCCCAGGTTGATCGCCCGGAGGAAGGCGACGTAGGTCGGCATGGCCCCATTCTCACTCCGAGGCGGGCTCCTCGGGGTTGACGCAGTACGACGCGGGACCGGTCGTCCCCGCGTGGTAGGCGAACTTCTCGCCCGCCACCTCGAGCACGATCTGGCGGCCGGGCGTGATCGCCTGGGTGTAGAAGCTGCCGGTCTCCGGGCAGCCGAGCGCGCCGCTGCGCCACTGAACGGCCGCGTCGGTGACGACGACGACGTCGGCCTCGGCGACGCCCTCACGCTCGGCGAGGTCGCTCACGGCACCGTCGAGGACGTCGTCCCCCTCTCCGGCGCCGGCACCGGCGTCGTCGGACGGGCTCACGGTCGGCGGGGCCGTGGGGGTCGGGGTCGCGGGCGTGCCGCCGGCCGCGTCCGGGCTGTCCGTGTCGGCGGCGTCGGGTGCAACGGGGTCGTCGGCCGTGCCGCAGGCTCCCAGTGCGACCACCAGGCCGACGGCGAGGGCGGACAGCGGAAGGGTGCGGGCGAGGAACATCCGAGATCAGCTCCTGGGTTCGGGGACGTCGGTCCACCCTAGGACGGCCGCCGACGCCTGCCGGTTCCCCCTACGCTGGAGGGATGGCGCGCCCGGACGTCCTCGACTACACCACCGACAACTGCTCGCTCGTGCGCGCCATGCAGGTGCTGGGCGAGCGCTGGACCCTCGTCGTGCTGCGCGAGGTGTTCATCGGCGTGCGGCGCTTCGAGGACATCCGCCAGCACACCGGGATCCCGCGCCAGGTGCTCACCAACCGCCTCGGTGACCTCGTCGACGCCGGCCTCCTGGTCCGCGAGCCCTACCAGGATCCCGGCGCGCGGGTGCGGCACGAGTACCGCCTCACCCCGAAGGGCCTCGACCTCCAGCCCGCCCTCGTCGCCCTGACCCGCTGGGGCGACCGGCACCTCGCCGACGAGGCCGGTCCGCCGCTCGAGTTCCGGCACCGCGGGTGCGGTGCCAGCGTCGACGTCACGCCCGTCTGCGCGGACGGGCACGTGCTCGCCGACCCCCGCCAGACCGTGCTGGAGATCGGCCCGGGCGCGCGACCGGCGGCCGCGGCACCCGCCTGACTCACGACGTACGGCGCTGGTCCGCCCACTCGCGGATCTTGTCGATGCGCGCGCGGAGCTGCTCCGCCGTCGCGACCGCTGCCGGCGGCCCCCCGCACTCCTTGCGGAGCGCCGCGTGGGTCACCCCGTGCGGCTGGCTCGTGCGGTGGTTCCAGGCGGCGACGAGGCCGTTGAGCTCGCGGCGCAGCACGGCGAGCTGCTCGTGGGCGGTCGCCTCCACCCG
>DASWYU010000146.1:0-8777 GCA_036404795.1 Nocardioides sp.
CCCCAGCGCGACGGAATCCGTCGCGCTGGGGCCACGACGCGTTCCGGTCGAGCGGATCGGGAATCATCCGCCGCGCTGCTTCGTTGGTCAATGCGCGTCGGCCCGAGATCATGCCCCCGGGCCTCACCATTTGCCGCTACGAGCGGCCGTTCGCCGAGAGGCGGCTGACGGGCCGGCGAGCAGGAACACGCAGCCACCCGCCGGGTAAGCCCCGGGCGGGTGGCTGCGTGCTGTACGGCGCGAAAGCGGTGGATCAGGGCGCGGGGTAACCCGTGGGGTCGGCGCCGAGGTCCACGATCGCCGCGACGGGCCCACCGCCGTCGGGGCCCTGGTGGGCCGCCGACACGGAGACGAACACCGCAGGGTCGCCGGTGACGGACGCGGTCACGCCGCCGACGGCGCTCTTGATCTGGCGGTGCCAGTGCACGTCGGAGTCGTCGAGCATGGCGTTGCGGCGACCGCGCACCTCGCCGTCCTGGGACACCTCGCACTTGAGGAACACGTTGACGAGACGACCCCCGAGGTCGGACGTGTGCGGGCGCTCGGGCAGGTCGAGGCCCGCGTCCTTGATCGCGGCCCAGATGCCGGCGGTGTCGAGGGCGTCGGTCATGACCGAGTGGCCGATCCGGTAGCGCCCGCCGACGCCGCGGGCGTTGCCCACGACGACGATCTGCGCCTGGTCGAGCTCGACGCCGGACGAGCACGAGGCGACGGCCGAGTAGAGCTCCCGGTTGTGCATGACGTCGGCGTCGGTCGGCTGCTCGATCTCGCCCAGCGCGACCGCGATGCCGAGGGCCGTGCAGCCGTTGGAGAGGTCCATCGACTCGTGGGTGTGCTCGGTCCACACCGTCTTGCCGCGGCTCTTGGCGTCGCGGATGGTGTGGATGGTCAGGAGCGGGGTCTTCGTCTGCACGTAGTGCACGTCGGCCGGGTCGGTGATGCCGGCCCGCTCCATCGCCGTACGCACGCCGGCGGCGACCTTGTCGACCATCGCCACGCGACCGATGTCCTCGGGCAGCAGCTCCTCGCTCATCGCGAAGCCCACCGTGAGGCGGAGGTCGTCGGTCTGCTCGACCTGCTCCGGCGGGACCGTCGCGAAGATCGTGGCGTGGGGGGAGATGACGCCGTCGGTGCCGCCCGACCAGACGATCGGGACCTGCTTCACCTCGTCGGCGCCGCGGGAGCCCTTCTCCAGCAGCACCTCGCGGAACGCCCGGTCGGCGATGATCCGCGTGTAGTCGTTCACGCCGCCGTTGCCCTCGGTCTTGCCGATGACGGCGATGACGCGGTCGGCCTCGATCGTGCCGGCGTCGATGAGCTCGGCGAGACCGGAGGCGTCGGAGACGTTCTTGATGGGGACCTTGCGGACCTCGATGGCGTCGGGCACGGCGCTACCTCTTCTCTCTCGGTGGCCCGACCGCGACGCGGTCGGGGTTCGGTGCGGTCAGACGGTGGTGGGAGCGGGCTCGGGGACGACGACGGTGCCGACCCCCTCGGTGGAGCCGGCGCCCGCGGCGACGGCGGCGACGGCGTCGCTGATGCGGTCGAGCGACGTGATGACCGAGCAGCCGCCCTGCTCGGCGAAGCGCAGCGCGGCCTCGACCTTCGGGCCCATGCTGCCGGACGCGAAGTGGCCGGCGGCGGCGATCTCCCGCAGCTCCCCGGCGCTGACGCGACCGAGCGGCCGGGCGTCGGGGGTGCCCCAGCCGATGACCGCGTTCTCCACGTCGGTCGCGATGACCAGCACGTCCGCGTGGACGAGCCCGCCGAGCAGCGCGGCCCCGAGGTCCTTGTCGATGACGGCCTCGACGCCCGACAGCGCACCGTCGTGGCCGCGGACGACCGGGATGCCGCCACCGCCCGCGGCGACGACCACGAAGCCGGCCTCGACGAGGGCGTGCACGGCGGGGGCGTCGACGATCTCGCGGGGCTGTGGGGAGGGTACGACGCGGCGCCAGCCCCGCTCGCCGCGGTCCTGCCAGTTCTGGCCCTCGGCCACGAACCGCTGGGCCTCGGCCTCGGGCAGGAACCGGCCGACCGGCTTGCTGGGGGTGAGGAAGTCGGGGTCGTCGGCGTCGACGACGGTGCGCGTGACGATCGCCGTCGCGCGCGCCTCGACGCCGCGCGCGGCCAGCGCCGCGTCGAGGCTGGTCGTCAGCGTGTAGCCGAGCGTGCCCTGGGTCTGGGCGCCGCACCAGTCGAGCGGCACCATCGGCACGACGTGGGCGGTGAGCTCGTTCTTCACGAGGAGGTTGCCGACCTGGGGGCCGTTGCCGTGGGTGACGACGACGTCGGTGCCGGTGGCCACGAGGTCGGCGATCCGCTCGGCCGCGACGCCGATGGCCGCCCGCTGGGCGTCCACCGTGGCCGTGCCGTCCGGTGCCGTCATGGCGTTGCCGCCGAGTGCGATGAGCGCGCGCACGTGTTCTCCGTCCGTGTGATCTGGCTCTCGCCGTCCCGGTCGAATCTAGGGGGCGGCGCGTGGCCGGTGCTATGGCGAGCGGTGCCCGAGGTGGGCGCCGACCCTTGGCAGAGGTTGCCGTCGAGGTCCGGCCCTCAGGTGAGGCCGAGGTCGCGGCGCAGCGCGT
Organism: Nocardioides sp.; assembly: GCA_036404795.1. GTDB lineage: Bacteria > Actinomycetota > Actinomycetes > Propionibacteriales > Nocardioidaceae > Nocardioides. Next base: position 2,589 of record DASWYU010000146.1, read on the forward strand.
CGCGGACGGTCGTGGGGGCGCGGCCGAGCAGCGTCGCGAGGGCGAGCGGGCTGCCGACGAGGCCGTGCGCGTCGTAGTGGTCGAACATCGCGACGAGGTCGTCGACGTCGGACCGGGAGCCGTCCGGGTCGACGGCGGCCCGCCAGTCGGCCACCGCCTGGTGCTCGGCCTCGACCGGGCGGCCCGCCAGGTCGGCGAGGACCGCCGCGAGGTCGCTGCTGGTGAGCACCTCGGGGCCGGCGAGCTCGAAGGTGCCGAAGACCGTGGTCGGATCCTCCAGGACGGCCACGACCGCGGCCGCGACGTCCGCGAGGTCGACGGGCGTGAAGGGGCGGGACACGTCGTACGGCACGCGGTAGCGGCCCTCGGCCAGCGCCGCGCTCCAGAAGGGGAGCACGTTCTGCGTGTAGCTGGCCGGTTGGAGGACCGTCCAGTCGAGACCGCTGGAGCGCACGGCGAGCTCGGAGACGGCCTTGCGGAGGTGGTGCGGCATCGCCGGCACGTGGGGCTGGAGCACCGAGTGGTAGACGAAGCGGCGTACGCCGGCCCGCGCCGCGGCCGTCACGACGTCGGCGGTGACCGCGTCCTCGGCCGGGTGCATGTTGGGCGGCACGTGGTGGACGGCGTCGACGTCGGCCAGGGCGGCCGCGACGGCGTCCGGTCCGGCCGTCAGGTCCACGAGCCGGGCCGCGGCGCCCTGCTCGCGCAGGGTCGCCACGGCCTCGGGCCGCCGCACGAGACCCACGGGCTGGTGGCCGGCCTCGAGGAGGCCGGCCACCACGGCGGCGCCGGTCTTGCCGGACGCGCCCGTGACCGCCACGCGCAGGGTGGGGCGGGGGTCGGTCATCGGCTCAGAGGTAGTCGTACGGCGAGCTCGTCGCGCCGCCGGACAACCGGGCGTAGCCGGGACCGCGGTCGAAGAACGGCGCGTCGTCGCCCCGCTCCGCCCGCTGCCGCTCGCGCAGCGCCGCCGTCGCGTCGACGTCCACCTCGGGCGCGCGCACGGCGTCCGGGTCGACCTCGCCGACGAAGACGACGCCGTAGTCGGCCTCGGCCTTCGCGACCGACACCTTGCGCCACCACACGTCCCGCGCGACGTGCGCCGGGTCGCGGTCGAGCGGGTCGCCCCAGCCGCCGCCACCGGTCGTGCGGATGCGGATGACCTCGCCGGCCTTCACCTCGACCGCGTCGACGAGGGCGTCGACCTCACGCTCGTTCGGGCCGTCCGGGTCGATGGTGACGCGGAACGGCTGGCCGGCCTTGCCGCCCTTGACGCCCCAGCAGGAGAGGATCGAGCGGTCCGCGATCGACATGAAGTGCGCGTCGGCGAGCATGCGGATCTGCTTCTCGTAGCCCAGGCCGCCGCGGAACTGGCCCGCGCCGCCCGAGTCGAGCGCCAGGCCGAGGCTCTCCACGCGGAACGGGAAGCGCGACTCCGTGAACTCGGTGGGCAGGTTCCGCGAGTCGGGCACGACGTGGATCGTGTCCTCGCCGTCGGCGTAGTAGCGCCCACCCGAGCCTCCGCCCAGCACCTCGCGCATGAGGTAGGGATTGCCCTCGAGGTCGTTGCCGTAGACACCCGTGTAGCGGATCGTCTCCTGGTCGGCCGGCATCTTGCCGTCGACGGCCTTCGCGACCACGCCGGCGAGCACGCCGAGCAGGCGCAGGATGACGAACGTGCGGGCGTTGGTCGGCGCCGGGAACTCGGGCGTCAGCAGCGTGCCCTTGGGCGGGAACCGCATCTCGATGAGGGGCGTGATGCCCTCGTTGACGTCGAGCTCGGCCATCCGCTCGGGCGTGTCCGCCAGGTTGCGGAGGATGGGCGCGATCCACTTCTTGAGGAACGAGCCGTCCGCGTAGTCGCCGCAGTGGTTGATGGGGCCCTTGGCCTGCGGTGCGGTGCCGGTGAAGTCGATGACGAGGCGGGGGCCGTCGTCCGGCCCGCCCGTCTCCTCCTTCGTCAGCGTGATCCGCTGCGTGTGCAGGCGCGGGTCGTCGACGCCGTCCTGCTCCGCGTAGTCCTCCCACACGAACGTGCCCGTCGGGATCTTGGAGAGGATCTCGCGGCGGAAGGTCGCGGTGGTCTTGTCGAGGATCGCGTCGAACGCGGCGAACACCTGGTCGCGGCCGTAGCGCTGGAACAGGTCCGCGAGGCGCCGGGCGCCGAGCAGGCAGGCCGAGCACTCGGCGTCGAGGTCGGCCGCGAGCGAGTCGGGCATCCGCGAGTTGCGCGTCATGATCTTCAGCGCGGACTCGTTGGGCACGCCGCCGTCCCAGAGCTTGATCGGGGGCACCATGAGGCCCTCCTCGAACACGCTCGTCGCGGTGCTCGGCATGGAGCCGGGCACCGAGCCGCCGATGTCGTCGTGGTGGCCGAAGGCCTGCACGAACGCGACGACCTCGGGGCCGTCGCCCGAGTCGTGGAAGACGGGCGCGGTGATGCAGAGGTCGGGGAGGTGGCCGATGCCGCCCTCCGACAGGTAGACGTCGTTGTGGAAGAAGACGTCGCCGGGCTTCATCGTGTCGACCGGGTAGTCGCGGATGACCGGCTGCACGAGCGCCGAGTAGGAGCGCCCCGTGAGCTTGCGGGCGTGCTTGTCGTGGATGCCCGCGCGGTAGTCGTGCGCGTCGCGGATCATCGGCGAGCGGCTCGTGCGGCCGATGGAGGTCTCGACCTCCTGCTCGACGGAGGCCAGGTAGCCCTCGACGATCTCGACGACCACGGGGTCGACGTCGATGCCGTCGGTGAGCCGGTACGGCGCGTCGCCGCCCGGGGCGCGCACGCCGACGACGGGCGGCACCGGGACCTCGGTCTGCTGCTGGGGGAGGACGTCGCTGGTCACGAGAGGGTCTCCTTGCGGGTGATGAGGAGGTTGCCGAAGCGGTCGACCTCGGCCACGAAGCCGGGGTGCAGCGGGACGGTCGAGCTGAACTCCTCGACGATCGCCGGGCCGGTCACCACGTCGCCGGCACCCAGGCGGGCGCGCGCGACGACGGGTGCGTCGTACCACTGGTCGAAGTAGACCCGACGGGTGCCGGTCACGGCGCCCTCGGAGCCGGAGCCCGCGGAGATCTCCCGCAGCTCGGGCTTGCGGATCGGGCCGATGCCGGAGACGCGCAGGTTGACCCATTCGACGGGCTGCGTGGCGTCGCCGCGGAAGTCGTAGCCGTAGAGCTTGTGGTGCTCCGCGTGGAACGCGTCGGCGACGGCGGTGACGAGGGCGTCGTCCACGGGGCCGTCCGGCACCGGGACGCGCACCTCGAACGCCTGGCCGACGTAGCGCAGGTCGGCCGTGCGCACGAACTGGCGCTCCGCCGGCTCGAAGCCCTCGCGCTCCAGCGCCTCGTCGGCCTCGCCGGCGAGCGCGTCGAGCAGGCCGGAGACGCGCTCGCGGTCGAGGTCGTCGTGCTTGCTGATCGCCGTGCGGACGTAGTCGTTGCGCACGTCGACGGTGAGGAGCCCGTACGCCGACGTGTTGCCCGGGTTGAGCGGGACGATGACGCCCTTCAGTCCGAGGATGTCGACGAGGCGGCACGCGAGCAGCGAGCCGGAGCCGCCGAACGTGACCATGTGGAAGTCGCGGGCGTCGAGGCCGCGCTTGACCGTGACCTGGCGCAGGGCGTTGGCCTGGTTCCAGGCGGAGATCTCGAGGATGCCGTCCGCGGCCTCCTCGACACCGAGGCCGAGCTTGCCCGCGATGTCCTCGATGCCGGTGCGCGCGGCGTCGACGTCGAGGGGGATCTCGCCGCCGAGCAGGTGGGGAGGGATCCGGCCGAGCAGGACGTGGGCGTCCGTGATCGTCGGCTCCTCGCCGCCCTTGCGGTAGCAGAGCGGACCGGGGTCGGCGCCGGCCGACTGCGGGCCGACCTTGAGCAGGCCCTCGGGGCTCATCCACGCGATGGAGCCGCCGCCGGCACCGACGGTGACGACGTCGATCATCGGGATCTTGCTCGGGTAGGGCCCGACGGTGCCCTCCGTGGTCAGCGCCGGGTGGCCGTCGATGACGACGGTGACGTCCGTCGACGTACCGCCGCCGTCGCAGGTGAGGACGCTGTCGAAGCCCGCGCGCTGCGCGATGACCGCGGCGCCGAGGGCGCCGGCCGCCGGGCCGGAGAGCACGGTGGTGATCGGCTGGCGCACGACCTCCTCGGCCGAGAGCACGCCGCCGTTGGACTTCATCACGTAGAACGGCACCTCGCGGTGCTCGGTCGCGTCCGCGCCCTCGGCGCCGGCGATGAAGGAGTTCAGGCGCTCGGTGATGTTGGTGACGTAGGCCCGGATGTTGGGCTTGACCGCGGCGTCGACGAGCGTGGTGACGCTCCGCTCGTACTCGCGGTACTCCCGCAGGACCTGCGAGGAGAGGGAGTAGTCGGCCTCGGGGTACTCGCGCTGCAGGATCGCCAGCGCCGCCTCCTCGTGCTCCGGGTTGGCGTAGGAGTTGAGGAACGACAGACCGATCGTCGTCACGCCACGCTCGCGGAAGTAGCGGGCCGCGGCGACGACGTCGGCCTCGACGAGCGGGCGGACCTCGGAGCCGTCGACGGCGAGCCGGCCGCCGACCGTGCGGACCAGGTCGACCGGCACGATGCGGTCGGGCTTGACCCAGAAGTACGAGTTGCCGTAGCCGTCCGGGACGGACTGGCGGGCGATCTCCAGCAGGTGGCCGTAGCCCTCCGTGGTGATGAAGCCGAGGTTCTCGACCTTCTGCTCCAGCAGCTTGTTCGTCGCGACGGTGGTGCCGTGGCTGACGGCCGTGACGGCATCGCCCTCGAGGCCGAGGAGGCCGAGGACCTTGTCGATGCCGGTGAGGAACCCGTCCGCCGGGTTGGCGGGGGTGGACGGCGTCTTCGTCGTGACGAGCTCGCCGGTCTCCTCGTCGACGGCGACGACGTCGGTGAAGGTCCCACCGGTGTCGATGCCGATGCGGATGCGACGCGTGGCGCTCATGCAGCCTCCAGGTTCGTTGGTGCGTTCGCAGCATTGAACCGCGCGCGGCGTGACCAGGGCTTCATCAATCTTGACCGCAAAACTGCTCGATCTTGGGCAGATCGTCACACCGTCCGTTGTTTCTGCCAGATTCCGACCCGCGTCGTGGTGGGAGGCCCGCAGAACCTGCGGGCCACACACCACGACCCGGGGACGGGCCGGGGTGGTTGGCACAACCCGCCAAGGGGACGTGGCTCGGTTCGGCACGAGTCCGCCGTGCCGGGCTCCCGGCACCCACCTAGGGTGGGCGGACGAGCGGGAGGTGGCAGGTGGAGGGTCCGGAGTCGGTGTCCGCGCTGGTCGGTGCCCTCGAGCAGGTCGGCTACCTGGCGGACGAGGGCACGGCGACGGCCGCGTGGCTGGCCTGGCGCACCTCGCGGCCGCTGCTGCTCGAGGGCGAGCCGGGCGTCGGCAAGACGTCGCTGGCCACGGCCCTCGCGGGCGTGCTCGGCCGCGACCTGGTGCGACTGCAGTGCTACGAGGGCATCGACGCCGCCGCGGCGCTCTACGACTGGGACCACCCCCGCCAGCTCCTCCACGTGCGCTCCCTCGAGGCGGCCGGCGGGGTCGACGCCGATGCGCTCGAGGAGGACCTGTGGAGCCGGCGGTTCCTGCTCCCGCGCCCGCTGCTCCGCTCCCTCGAGACCCCCAGCGTGCTCCTCGTCGACGAGCTCGACCGCGCGGACGACGAGTTCGAGGCGTTCCTGCTGGAGCTGCTGAGCGACTTCGCGGTGACGATCCCGGAGTACGGGACCGTGCGCGCCGCGGTGCCGCCCGTCGTCGTCGTGACCAGCAACCGCACCCGCGAGGTGCACGACGCGCTGAAGCGGCGCTGCTACTACCACTGGGTCGAGCACCCGGACCTCGAGCGGGAGACCGAGATCGTGCGGCGCTCCGTGCCCGACGCCGACGCCGCGCTGGCGGCCGGGGTGGCCCGCGTGGTCGCCCGGCTCCGCGACGAGGACCTGCTCAAGGCCCCCGGGGTCGCCGAGTCGATCGACTGGGCGCGCACGCTGCACGCCCTCGGCGCCACGACGATCGAGCCGGCGACCGCGGCGCGCACGCTGGGCGCCGTGCTCAAGTACCGCGAGGACCAGCAGCGCGTCGCCGCCCACCTCGCCGAGCTGCTGGCGGAGCCCGCGTGAGCCCCGCGCTCCCCGACCTGACCGCCGAGCTGGCGGGCCTCGCCGCCGCCCTGCGTC
>DASWYU010000147.1:0-2408 GCA_036404795.1 Nocardioides sp.
GACCGCGGTGGCGGCCCGGGTCGCGGCGCGTCTCGACGCCGCCGGCGCGACCGGGGACGTGCTGGTGCTCGGCACGGAGGAGCTCATGTACGCCCCGCTGGCCGTGGCCGAGGCGCTGCGGCGGGGCGGGCGTGCGACGTACTTCTCGACCACCACGCGGAGCCCGGTGCAGGTGCGGGACGTCGACGGCTACGCCGTGCGCTCCGGCGTGCGCTTCGTGGCGCACGACCGTGACGCGGACGGCTACGGCGAGGCGAGCCGCTTCGCCTACAACGTCGCGGCCCGCGAGTGGGCGGCGATCGTGGTCGTGCTCGACCGGCCGACGGGGACGGCCGCGCTGACGGGACCCGAGGGGATGCTCGCGGCGCTCGCGCCGCACGCCCCGCTCGTGCTGCCGGTCGTGCTGCCCGTCGACCCGCCGGGCGCGCGGCCGCTGCGGGGGCCGACGTTCGGCTCGTACGCCGCGGACGAGGTCGCCTGGCTGCTGCAGGACCTCTCGCACGTGCGGCTGGAGGGTGACCGCGAGGAGCGGGAGCGTCGGATCCAGTCGGGCGAGGCGCACTACGCCGAGTCGCTGCCGACCGAGTACCGGCCCGACGCGGCCTACCGGGAGCTCTACGACGAGCAGGTCGTCGCCGTGGCGGACCGGGTCGCGGCGGCGGTCGTGACCGTCAGCGAGCTGGCCCGCCGGGAGCGCGGTCGCGACGACCTCGTGCTCGTGTCGCTGGCCCGTGCCGGGACGCCGATCGGCATCCTCATGCGGCGCTGGGCGGCCCGCCAGGGCTGGGACTGGCCGCACCACGCCGTCTCCATCGTGCGCGACCGCGGCATCGACCTCGTGGCGCTGCGCTGGATCGCCGACCGCTACGACCCCGCCCGGGTGCTGGTCGTCGACGGGTGGACCGGCAAGGGCGCGATCGCGCGGGAGCTCGTCGCCGCGGTCGAGGACGCCGGCGGCGCGAACGACGTGCTGCGCCTCGGCGCTCCCGGGACGGGAACGGCCGCCGGGTTCTCGGCGGACCTCGCCGTGCTGGCCGACCCGGGGGAGTGCGTGCCGCTGCACGGCACGCGCGACGACTTCCTCATCCCCTCGGCCTGCCTCAACAGCACCGTCTCCGGGCTGGTCTCGCGCACGGTGCTCAACGACGAGCTGATCGGCCCGCACGAGCTGCACGGGGCCAAGTTCTACGCCGAGCTCGCCGACGAGGACGTCTCCGCGGCGTACCTCGACGCGGTGAGCGCCCGGTTCCCCGACGTGGAGGCCGCCGCCGTCGCCGACGCCGCGCGGTTGCAGCGCACCGACCGCACCCCGACGTGGTCGGGGTGGGCGTCGGCGGAGAAGCTGCAGACCGAGCTCGGCCTGCCGAGCGTGAACCTCGTCAAGCCGGGGGTGGGGGAGACCACCCGCGTGCTGCTGCGGCGGGTGCCCTGGCGGGTGGTCGTCGCGCCGGGACGCGAGCAGGACCTGCGGCACGTGCGGCTGCTGGCCGCGGACCGCGGCGTCCCCGTCGTCGAGGACGCGTCGTTGCCCTACAGCTGCGTCGGCATCATCCGCCCGACCGAGCAGGACGGCTCGTGAGCGCCCCGCTGCTCGTCGCCTCCGACCTCGACCGGACGCTCATCTACTCGGCGGCCGCGATGCGTCTCGGTCGCCCGGTGCCCGACCCGGTCTGCGTCGAGATCTACGCCGACGCGCCGACGAGCTTCGTCGACCCGGCCGCCCTCGCCGCGCTCGCCGCCCTCGCGGCGGACGTCCCGTTCGTGCCGGTCACGACGCGCACGCAGGAGCAGTACGGCCGGATCACCCTGCCCGGGGTCCGCATCGAGCACGCCGTCACCACCAACGGGGCGGTCGTGCTCGTCGACGGGCGACCGTGCGGCGACTGGGACGCGGAGGTGCGCCGCCGGTGCGCCGCCGGCGCCTCGTTCGCGGAGGCGTGCCGCGTGCTCGCGGCCGTCTGGGAGCAGCCGTGGGTCCGCAAGGTGCGCGACGCCGAGGAGCGGTTCTGCTACGCCGTCGTGGAGCCGGGGGAGACCCCCGCGGCCTGGTACGACGAGGTGCACGGCGCCGCCCGCAGCCTGGGGTGGGTCGTCTCGGTGCAGGGGCGCAAGGTCTACGTGATCCCGCCGGGCCTGACGAAGGAGGCGGCGGTGGCCGAGGTCGCGCGGCGGGTCGGCGCGGCCGCGGTGGCCGCGGCGGGCGACTCCTGGCTGGACGCCGGGATGCTGGCGGCGGCGGACCACGCCGTCCGTCCGGCCCACGGCGAGCTGGACGACCAGGGCTGGACGACGCCGGGTCTCGTGGTGACGAGGTCGGCGGGAGGACGCGCGGCCGCGGAGATCGTGGCGGCGCTCGACGGCTGGGCGCGTGCGGCCGCCGACGGGGACGGCGCGTGGACTACGGTGTC
>DASWYU010000148.1:0-3663 GCA_036404795.1 Nocardioides sp.
CGGGACGTGCTCGACGTGCTCGCGGCGCGGGGCTGCTTCACCGCGGGCGAGGCGTTCCGGCAACGCCTGGACGCGGCCCGCGATCCCCGCCTGCCGTCGCGCCGGGCCGGTGTGACCCTCCACCTGGCGCACGGCCGACACGTGGACCTCGACCCGTACCTGTTCGGCGGTGGTCGCCACCGGGCCGGCAGCGGTGCACCCGACCGGGAGCTGCCGCCGTACCTGCTGCTGCTCCCCGTCGCGGGCCGCACCGCGACGTACCCGGCGCTCGTGGTCACCAGCGACCTCGTCGACTCGGTCGCGGCGCGTCACCGGCCCCCGGCGGGCGCTCCCGTGCCCCGACCGGGCGTCATCGTCGCCCTGACCGGGGAGGTCGGGCCCGCGGACGCTCCCCTCGGCCGCTACCTCGACCTGTCGACGCCGGACGTCGGGCTCGGCGTCGACCTCGCGCGCACCCTCGGCCGGGCGTGGCGCGGATGAGGGCCTCCCCCGACGCGGACCCCCGTGGCACACTGCTGCCGCACCGCCCGCCCGCTCCGACCTCACGGAGGCACGGATGACCGTCCTCGACGCGCTCGACGAGGCAGCGCTGCTGGAGCGCGCCCGCGACGGTGACGCGGAGGCGTTCGAGGCCCTCGTGCGCCCGCGGCGCTCGCGGCTGTGGTCCGTCTGCCTGCGGGTCGTCAGCGACCGGAACGACGCGGAGGACGCGCTGCAGGACGCCCTCACGGCCGCGTGGCTGCACCTCGGCTCGTTCCGGGGCGAGGCCCGCTTCGACACCTGGCTCTACCGGATCGCCTCCAACGCCGCCCTCGCCGTCGCGCGCCGACGCCGCGAGCGGGCCGTCGACCCCACCGAACTGCCGGAGGACGGGGAGCTGCAGCGCGACCACGCCGACCAGGTCGCCGACGTCGACCGGGTCCGCCGGGCCCTGGCGGAGCTGCCCGAGCAGTTCCGGGAGGCGGTCGTGCTGCGCGAGCTGGCGGACCTGACCTACGAGGAGATCGCCGCCCACCAGGGTGTCGGCGTGCAGACGGTGAAGAGCCGCCTCAACCGGGCGCGGGCCCAGCTGGCGGCGGCTCTCTCCTGAGGGCGACGCGCCGGTGCCGGGTTCGGTGAGCCCCCCGCGCCCACCGAACCCGGCACCTGGCCGTGCGGGATCAGACGTCCAGCGTGCTGCCGTCCAGGCTCGAGCCCGCCGACGACGAGTCGTCGTAGACGACCGTGTCCGTGTAGCCGTCGCCGTCCGTGTCGACCTCGACGGTGTCGATGACGCCGTCACCGTTGGAGTCGTAGGCGACCTCGTCCACGTAGCCGTCGCCGTCCGTGTCGGTCTCGATGACGTCGGCGACGCCGTCGCCGTTCGTGTCGGTCGCGACGGTGTCGATGTAGCCGTCGCCGTCGGTGTCGGTCGCGACGACGTCCACCCAGCCGTCCCCGTCCGTGTCGACCTCGACCACGTCGACGTAGCCGTCGCCGTCCGTGTCGGTCTCCCTGGTGTCGACGTAGCCGTCACCGTCGGTGTCGGTCTCGCGGGTGTCGTTGTAGCCGTCGCCGTTCGCGTCGTACTCCACCGAGCTCGGCGCCGGCGCGGTGGTCGCCGTGTCCGCGGCGGAGGCGTAGACGTAGTTCCCGTTCGCGTCGACGCTCACCGAGTCGACCACGCCGTCGCCGTCGGCGTCGCTCACCGACGCCGAGCTGTCGATGTAGCCGTCGCCGTCGGTGTCGGCCTCGACGTAGTCGGGGGTGCCGTCGCCGTCGGTGTCGTAGAGCGCCGTGTCGACGTAGCCGTCACCGTCCGTGTCGGCGAGCACCGTGTCGACGTTGCCGTCGCCGTCGGTGTCGATCATCGCGGTCTCCGCGTAGCCGTCGCCGTCGGTGTCGACGAGCACGGTGTCGGTGTAGCCGTCGCCGTCCGTGTCGTAGGCCGCGCCGGCGGCCGGGGCCGTGGTGGGCGTGGTGGCGTCGGTGCCGGGGGTGGTGTCGTTGCTCATCTCGGATCTCCTCGGGTGTCGGCTGGCGTCGGGTCCTGCGTCATGTCCTGCGGCGGGGCCGGTCCGCCTGGCGGCCGGTCCGTCGTCGTTCATGGACTAGGAGGGGACGACGGCCCCGAATGTTCCCCGGGGTCCGAGAACTTTTTTTCCGAGGGGACTCGGGACCGTCCCTACGCGCCGCGCACCAGGCGGAGCGCCCGCGGCACGGGGACGGGCCGGACGGGGCGGCTGCCCGCCTCGGCCTGCGCGACGGCCGCGGCGGGCCCCTGCAGGAGGTGACGACGCCACCGGGCACGGCTGTAGGACGCCGGCTTCGTGGTCGACACGAAGTCGTCGAGGATCGCGACGAAGCGCTCCGGGTGGTCCTTGTGGGGGAAGTGGCCCGAGTCGGCGACGAGCTCGACCCGCGCCCGCGGCGCGAGCGCGGCGGCATTGGCCGCGTGGCTCGCGGGGATCACGCGGTCGTCGCTGCCCCACACGACGAGCATCGGCATCGCCTCGGTCAGGTAGGCGCGGTCGGCCATGGTGACCACCTGTCCACGCCAGTCGACGACGTGGCGCACGACGTGGCGGATCGCGGCGCGGGCGCGCGGGTCGCGGAACGACTCGAGGATCGCGGCGAACTCGGGTAGGTCGCGGGTGTGGCTGCTCGGCACCCGGGACAGCAGGCCCATCCCGGCGAGGAGGGCGTGCCGCACGCCCGGCAGCGTCAGCGCGCCGACCGCCTGGTGGTAGCCCGGCGTGGTGATCGCCCGGATCAGCGGCGTCACCTCGGGCCCGAGGCCGCCGGTCGCGACGAGGACGAGCCGCTCGGTGCGCTCGGGGTACTGGTAGGCGAACTGCATCGCCACGCCCCCGCCGAAGCTGTGGCCGACGACCGTCACCTTGTCGATGCCGAGCACGGTGAGCAGGTCGCGCATCCCGTTCGCGTAGCCGCCGACGCTGTAGTCCGCCCGCGGCTTGGCCGATCGGCCGTGACCGAGCAGGTCCGGCGCGACGACGGTGTAGCGCTGCGCCAGCGCGGCGACCACCGGCGCCCACGTCGTGTGGTCGCAGCCCAGGCCGTGGAGGAGCAGCAGCGCGGGACCCGACCCCGCGACCGTGTAGGCGCGGCGGTGGCCGTGGACCTCGACGTACCGGACCTCGGGGGCGTCGGTCCCCGTGACGCTCGAGCCTGCGCTCACGGACCTCTCCTCACGTGCGACGACGGGCCCCGCCATCCAAGCAGCCGGCCCGCGGGAACGGAGCGGGGGTGACGGACCCGTCACCCGGTCGTGACCGAGCACTATCCTTCGACGGTGGTCACTCCCCCGCCCCCGCCCCCCGTGGCGGCGGACGACGCCGACCACCGGGCCCGCACGGCCGACGCGCTCCAGCGGGCGCTGGGGAGCCTGAGCACCGCGGCGACGCAGCGGATGGAGTCGGACGTCGCGTGGTTCCGCGACCTGTCGGCCGAGGACCGCTCCTGGGTCGGTCTCATCATCCAGGCGGGCATCCGCAGCTTCGTGGAGTGGTGGCGCACCGGGGGCGAGGAGCAGCCCGCCGACACCACGCTCGCCGGCACCGTGTTCGGCGCCGCACCGCGCGCCCTCGCCGGCGTCATCACGCTCCAGCAGACCGTCGACCTCGTGCGGCTCGGCATCGACGTCGTCGAGGCCCACGTCGACCC
>DASWYU010000149.1:0-8032 GCA_036404795.1 Nocardioides sp.
CCGGCGGAGCTGCGGGCGCGCCCCAGCCGCCCGTCTCGGAACCGGACGGCGCGTAGCCGCCCTGGTCGTAGCCCGACTGCTGCTCGTAGCCGCCCGACGGCGGGGCGGCGTCGTACCCGGTCTGCTCGTAGCCCTGCCCCGACGCGGGGTAGCCGCCGGAGGCGGGGGCCGCCTCGTAGCCACCCTGGTCGTAACCGCCCTGCCCGTAGCCGCCCTGCTGCTCGTAGCCACCCTGCTGCTCGTAGCCATCCTGCTGCTCGTAGCCGCCGGAGCCGTAGGCCTGCTCCGCGCCGAACGCCGCGGGCGCTCCGACGCCGGCGGACGCGCCCGACAGCGACGCCGTGCGCACCACGACGCTGCTGACGGCGCGGTCGTGCCACGACTGCTTGCGGGGGTCGCCGTTGGCGACGACGGCGTTGATGATCTGCAGGATGGCGCAGCCACCGAGGGCACCGCGGATGATGTAGCGCAGGAACGCCTTGCCGAACCCGATCGGCTGGAGCGTGTCGGCACCGACGGTGCTGAGCTTCAGCACCTTCTTGCCGATGGACGCGCCCTTCGTGCCCTCGAGCCACACGTTCACGACGACGAGGGCGAGGAGCGCGACGAGGCCGAGGCTCGTGAAGATCAGCGCCTGGTCGGGCAGCACCGCGATCCCGACGCCGGCCAGGATGCCGTAGGGCAGCCCGACGACGAGCCCGTCGACGAGCAGGGCGCCGAACCGCACGCCGATCCCGGCGTACTCGGGCGCCCCTCCGCCCTGTGCCGGTGCGCCATAGCTCGGGTAGCTCATCGTTTCCTCCTCGTGGACACGGTGGACCGACCCCCCTCCCGGGGGACGACCGGGCGAGGCGTACCCACCACGCTGCCCCGCCAACCCCCTTCACGTCCAGCGGTCTGGACCGGACTTCCGTTGCATATCGAATATCGATGTCCTATCGTTTCTCGATGTACCGATCATCGATGCACAGGAGGAACGACATGACCACCACGCCCAGCCGATCGGCCATCACCGGCCTCGGCGCGATGGCCGGCTTCACCGGCATCGCGCTCGGACTCGGCGCGATCAACCGCCTCGTCGCCCTGGCCCTGGACCGCACGATGGAGGTGCGCCTCGAGGCGACCCCGTCCGCCGGAGCCAGCGTCGCCTCGGACGCCGGGGACCTGCCACTCACCGAGACCCTCACCGTCGCCGTACCCGTCGGCGAGCTCGCCACGTCCACCGTCGCGGTGCTCGCCACGGCGGACCTCGTCCTCGCCCTCGGGGCGTTGGCCGCGACCTTCCTGTTCGCGACGGCGCTCAACCACGTCGTCGACAGCCGCCTCGACTCCCACCGCGGGGTCCGGCTCCTGACCGCCACCCTCGTGACCCTCGCCGCGACCTTCGTCGTCTCCGGAGTCGGCTCGATGGTCGGCGCGGCCCTCGCCACGGGCGACCTCGGCCTCACGAAGTTCGACAACGGCATCACCTTCACGACGATCCTCGCCGCCCTCGGCGCGCTCGGCGTGGTCTGGATGCTGCGGCACGTGCTGACCCGAGCGCTCCGCGCGGAGGCCGAGACCGAGGGGCTCGTCTGATGCCCGCCGACGACGACCTCTCGGCGCTGCACTGCCACCTGGGCGAGGTCCTCGCGGCCCGCGGCACCACGCTGGCCGAGCTGTCCCGCACCATCGGCGTCACCCAGGCGAACCTGTCGGTGCTGAAGAACGACCGCGCCAAGGCGATCCGGTTCTCGACGCTGATCGCGATCTGCGCCGCGCTGGACTGCCAGCCCGGGGACCTCTTCAGCGTGCGCGCGAGCTGAGCGCCGAGTTGCGGGTGCGTCGTGCACGGAGCGCGCCGAGTTGCGGCTTACGTCGCGAGGGCCGCGTCGAGTTGGCACGTACGCCCCGTTTCGAGCGTCGAGTTGGCACATACGCCGCGTACGATGCGCCGTCGCCAGCGAAACGATCCACAGGACATCATCAACAGGTGGTAGTCGAACGCCTGTTCGACTACAATAGGGGCATGGATCGGGGGACCCACACCACAGCGACTGCATTGATCGACGCGGTCCGCGACACCACGCATACGGCGCGTGCCGCGGAGACGGCGGCGTTCGTCGCGGTCGGTGACTGGGCCGACGCGCACACCTCGGATGCGGTGGTGGGTGACCCGATCGGGGCCCTGGGTGAGTGGCTCGACTCCGAGCACGCCGAGACGCTGTCCGGGGATCAGTTCCTCGAGCTCGGCGGACCCGGGGCGCCGGTGGTGGCGGAGTTCTGCATCGGCGAGATCGCCGCGATCCGAGGCTGCTCGTTCGACTCCGCCCGCCGGCTCGTGGGCGATGCGGTCGAGCTGCGGCACCGCCTCCCGCGCGTGCACGCCCGGATCGTGGCCGGAGAGGTCGAGGTCTGGCGCGGACGTCGGATCGCCCAACAGACGCGTGTCCTGTCGTTCGAGGGCGCGAGGTTCGTCGATGCGCACATCGCGTACGTCGCCGGCCGCGCCACCACCGGTGACGTCGACCGGCTCGTCGCGGAAGCGGCAGCCCGGTTCGATCCCGAGACCCTCGAAGCGGAGCGGCTGGATGCGGACGCGAGTCGTCACGTGACGATCGACTTCAGCGGCATGGCCTACCGGGACCCGTTGACCGGAACGCTCCGCGGCACCGTGGACGTCACCGGGTCGCTCGACCTGGCGGACGCCCTCGACCTGGAGCGAGCCGTCTCGCACGTCGCCGGACAGTTGGCGGACTTGGGCAGCGTCGATGACCTCGAGGTACGGCGCTCGATCGCCCTGGGAGAGATCGCCCGCCGCTCGGACGGCGTCGACACGCTCGCCTTCTCCGAGGAGGAGGCTTCGAGCGCGGAGGATCGGCCGGTGCTGCGGTCGAAGCGGGAGGTGGTGATCTACGTCCACCTGGACCACGCCGCGATCACGGGCGCGCTCACTGGTCTGGGGCCGGGGATCGACGCCTGCACGGGTACAACCGGGATCGACCTCGCCCGCCTCGACAGCCCCGGCATGCCCCGCGGCCCGGTGACCGCCGATCAGGTCCGAGCCTGGTGCGGCAGCCCGGACACGCGCGTCGTCATCAAGCCCGTCATCGACCTGACCGCCGCCCCGACCTCGGCCGCCCCGACCTCGGGCGCCGCCACATCCGCGGCCCTCGGAGCAGTTGACGTCTCGGGAGCCAGCTCCGCGAGCGTCCGTGTCACGGGACTGGCGGTCGATGGCTACCGCCCAACGGAGCGGATCGCCGACCACGTCCGGCTCCGCTGGCCACGCTGCGTATTCCCGCACTGCACCCGCAGCGCACGCGCATCCGACCTCGACCACCGCAACGCCTACGACCCGACGACAGCCCGCGGGACCGGCCAGACCTCGACGAGCAACCTCTACCCGCTGTGCCGCCGGCACCACCGGATGAAGACCCATCCCGAGCTCGCGACCGGACGCCGCTGGACCTACCGCCCCACCGACCCAGCACGCGGCGAACCACCAGGCGCAATCATCTGGACCAGCCCCACCGGACTCACCTACCTCGTCGACCCCGACGGCACCCGACCCTGGCCACCACCAGGACCGGACGACCCCGCCCACTCCTGACCCACTCCGACACCGCACCCGCCGCCCGACCACACCAGTGATCGGGCGGCGAAGCATGTGCACCGTCTGCGGTGCGCGCGAGCACGCCGTGCTCGCGCGGGTACGGCGAGGTCAGGCCAGCGTCAGCCGGTCGCGCACGACCTCGGCGAGCCGGTCGGCCACGCCGCGCGCCTCGGCGTCGGTCGTCGCCTCGACCATGACGCGGACGACGGGCTCGGTGCCCGAGGGGCGGAGCAGGATGCGGCCGGTCTCGCCGAGCCGACCCTGCTCCCCCGCCACCGCCGCCTGCAGCACCTCGTCGTCCGTGCGGGCCTTGTCGACCCCGGCCACGTTGACGAGCACCTGCGGCATGCGGGTCATCACGCCGGCGAGCTCGGCGAGAGTCGACCCGGTGGCCGCCATCCGCTGCGCGAGGTGCAGTGCCGTGAGGAGCCCGTCCCCGGTGGTCGCGTGGCGCCACATGACGACGTGACCGGACTGCTCGCCACCGAGGACGCGGCCCGACGCGTTCATCTCCTCCAGCACGTAGCGGTCGCCGACCTGCGTGGCGGTGACGGCGATGCCGTGGGCTGCGAGAGCGCGGGTGAAGCCGAGGTTGCTCATCACCGTCGCGACCACCGTGTCGCCGGCGAGCTCGCCGGACTCCCGCAGCGCGAGGGCGAGGATCGCGAGGATCTGGTCGCCGTCGACGTCCTCGCCGTTCGCGTCGACCGCGAGACAGCGGTCGGCGTCCCCGTCGAGCGCGAAGCCGGCGTCGGCCCCGTGGGCGAGCACCGCGGCGCGCAGCGGGCCCAGGTGGGTCGAGCCGCAGCCGTCGTTGATGTTGAGGCCGTCCGGCGACGCGTGGATCGCGACGACCTCGGCGCCGGCGGCGCGGAGAGCGGCCGGGCCGACCTCGCTGGCCGCGCCCTCGGCGCAGTCGAGCACGACCTTGAGCCCCGCGAGAGGCGTGGTGAGCGTCGAGGCCAGGTGCGCGACGTACTGCTCGTGGCCACCCTGGTGGGTCGTCACCCGACCCACCGCCGCGCCGGTCGGGCGCTGCCACGGCTCGCGGAGCCGGGCCTCGATCGCCCGCTCGATCGCGTCGTCGAGCTTGACGCCGCCGCGGGAGAGGAACTTGATGCCGTTGTCGGGCATCGGGTTGTGCGACGCGGAGAGCATGACGCCGAGGTCGGCGTCGAGCACGTCCGTCAGGTAGGCCACGCCGGGCGTGGGCAGCACGCCGAGCAGCAGCACGTCGACGCCGGCCGAGGCCAGGCCAGCGACCACGGCGGCCTCGAGGAACTGGCCCGAGATGCGCGTGTCCCGCCCGACGACGGCGAGGGGGCGGGAACCGTCGGCGTGGGTCAGCTCGCCCGACTCGGCGAGGACGTGGGCGGCGGCGACGGAGAGGTCGAGAGCCAGCTCAGCGGTGAGCACACCGTTGGCGAGTCCGCGGACCCCGTCGGTCCCGAAGAGGCGCGTCATGAAGGAGTTCCGTTCCCCGCCCTGCCCGAGCGAACCACGCGGCGGCCCCGGCAGGGCGGGAAACAGCACGCCCGGGTGTCGTCGAGGACGACACCCGGGCGGCCGGCGCGCGGCAGGGAGATCAGCGCTTGCTGAACTGCGGCGCCTTGCGGGCCTTCTTGAGACCAGCCTTCTTGCGCTCGATGACGCGGGCGTCACGACGCAGGAGACCGGCCTTCTTGAGCGACGGGCGGTTGGCCTCGACGTCGACCTCGTTGAGGGCGCGGGCCACGCCGAGGCGCAGAGCGCCGGCCTGGCCGGTGATGCCGCCGCCGTGGATGCGGGCGATCACGTCGAAGCGGCCCTCGAGCTGGGTCGTCGCGAAGGGCTCGTTGACGACCTGCTGGTGCAGCTTGTTCGGGAAGTACGAGTCGAGGGTGCGGCCGTTGATGGTCCACACGCCGGTGCCCGGCACGATGCGGACCCGGGCCACGGCCTCCTTGCGGCGGCCGGTGGCCGCTGCGGGGGCGATGGTGGCGATGCGCTCAGGAGCGTCGGCGCTGGGGGCGCTCTCGCTGCTGTAGGCGACGCCCTGCTCGTTGACCTCGTAGGTCTCCTCGACCTCGGTCTCGGGAGTGCTCACGGTGTTCCTCACTGATCCTGGAGTCTGGGGGTGCGCGGTGGCGGTGGGTCTCAGCGGCCCTGCGAGATCTGCGTGATCTCGTACGGCTTCGCCTGCTGGGCGCTGTGCGGGTGCTCGGGGCCGGAGTAGACCTTGAGCTTCTTGAGCTGCTGCCGGCCGAGGCGGTTCTTCGGCAGCATGCCCCACACGGCCTTCTCGATCGCCTTGCGCGCGTCCTTCTCCAGGAGCTCCCCGATCGGGGTCGCGGTGAGACCACCCGGGTAGCCCGAGTGGCGGTAGGCGAGCTTGGTCGTCTTCTTGGTGCCGGACAGCGCGACCTTCTCCGCGTTGACGACGATGACGAAGTCACCGGTGTCGGCGTTGGGGGCGAACTGCGGCTTGTGCTTCCCGCGGAGCAGGTTCGCGACCTGGACCGCGAGGCGACCGAGGACGATGTCCTGGGCGTCGATGACGAGCCACTCGCGCTGGATGTCAGCGGGCTTCGGGGCGTACGTACGCAACGTCGTGCCTTCTTCTCGTTCGTGGCCCCGGCAGGAGGTCCCTGGCCGGGTGGTGGATCCGCGTCCTCTGACGAACACTGCCCGGCTCGCTCGCCCGAGGGCGGGCGTCCGGATCTGCGCCGAGGCACCCGGGGGACCGGGAGCCGCGACGCGGCAGGAGACGCGACCGCCAAGAGTACGCAGCGCGGACCGGAGCGGTCAAAACGGAGCCGGTACGGCGCACGCTCGCGCACCGCCCGCGCCGTACTCGCGGGTAACCAGCCCGGCAGGCCGGGCCCCTGGTCGGAGGGCTAGGTTAGGCGACGATCCCATCCGGCAGGCGCACCTGCTGCGCGCTGCCGCCCGATTGCACCGACGAGGAGTCGACGTGACCGACGCAGCAACTCCGGGCGCCTCCCTGACCATCCGTGACAACCGCACGGGGCAGGAGTACGACGTCCCCATCGTCGACGGCACCATCCGCGCCGCCGACCTGGGCAAGATCAAGGCCGACGAGGAGCAGCCCGGCCTGGCGGTCTACGACCCCGGCTTCACCAACACGGCCTCGTGCCGCAGCGCCGTGACCTACATCGACGGCGACAAGGGAATCCTCGAGTACCGGGGGTATCCGATCGAGCAGCTCGCGGAGAGCTCGACCTTCCTCGAGGTCGCCTACCTGCTCATCCACGGCGAGCTGCCCACGAAGGAGCAGTACCAGGCGTGGGAGCACGAGATCACGTTCCACACCTTCGTGCACGAGAACGTCAAGTCGCTCATGCAGGGCTTCCGCTACGACGCGCACCCGATGGGGATGCTCATGGCGTCGGTGGGGGCCCTGTCGACGTTCTACCCGGCGGCCAGCAACATCCACGACGCCGACAACCGCCACATGCAGATCGTCCGCATGATCGCGAAGATGCCGACGCTGGGCGCCTGGTCGTTCCGGCACGCGCAGGGCAAGCCGTACGTCTACCCGGACAACGACCTGTCCTACACGGCCAACTTCCTCTCGATGCTCTTCAAGATGAGCGAGTCGAAGTACCAGCCCGACGAGCGCCTCGTGAAGGCCCTCGACGTGCTCTTCATCCTCCACGCCGACCACGAGCAGAACTGCTCGGCGAACGCGGTGCGCTCGGTCGGCAGCTCGCAGGTCGACCCCTACTCCTCCGTCGCCGCCGGCATCGGCGCGCTCTTCGGCCCGCTCCACGGCGGCGCCAACGAGGCCGTGCTGCGGATGCTGCGCCGCATCGGCACGAAGGAGAACATCCCCGCCTTCATCGAGGGCGTGAAGAACGGCGACGAGCGCCTCATGGGCTTCGGTCACCGGGTCTACAAGAACTACGACCCGCGCGCCCGGATCATCAAGAAGGCCGCCGACGACGTCTTCGAGGTCACCGGGGTCAACCCGCTCCTCGAGATCGCCCTCGAGCTCGAGAAGATCGCCCTCGAGGACGAGTACTTCGTCAAGCGGAAGCTCTACCCCAACGTGGACTTCTACTCGGGCCTCATCTACGAGGCGCTGGAGTTCCCGCCGGAGATGTTCACCGTGCTCTTCGCCATCGGCCGCACGCCGGGCTGGCTCGCGCAGTGGAACGAGCTGGTGCAGGACAAGGAGCAGAAGATCGCCCGTCCGAAGCAGATCTACACGGGTGACCGAGGCCTCAAGTTCGTCCCCGCCTCGGAGCGCTGGGCCTGACGGCTCACCTTCCCGGATAGTCCCTGACGTTTCGCACTCCGATCCGCCGCTCCGAGCGGCGTGTCGGGTGCAGAACGTCAGGGACTATCTCGTTTCCGGGGACCGTCAGCCCGTCAGTCGCGCCGCCGGGCCGGCCGGCCGCGGTCGCCGCGGTCGCCCCGGTCGCCGCCGCGGTG
>DASWYU010000150.1:0-7102 GCA_036404795.1 Nocardioides sp.
GGGCCCGGCTCCGGCGCCAGGCCGCGGCGGCGGGTGCCGTCGTCACGGGCGCCGACGTCGCCCTGTCGTGGCTCGAGATCTCCGTCGCCGAGGCGGCGGTGCAGCGCACCCGGGTCGAGGAGTCCCGGCGGGGGCGGGAGGAGCAGCTGCTCGCCGTGCGCGCCGGACTGCGGGACCTGGCGCGGCAGCACGACGAGCTGGTCGACAGCGTGCACCGCGACGAGATGGCGCGCGCGCAGCAGCGGATGCGCATCGAGCAGCTCGAGGGTCGCGCCGTCGAGGAGCTGGGCACGGACCCCGAGGTGCTGGTCGCGGAGTACGGCCCCGACGTCCCCGTGCCGCTCGACGTGCTCGCCGAGCCTGTGGACGACGACGATCCGGTGGAGCCGCGGACCGCGCCGTACGACCGTGCGGAGCAGACGAAGCGCCTCCGGTCGGCCGAGCGCGCCCTCGCCCAGCTCGGCAAGGTGAACCCGCTGGCGCTCGAGGAGTTCGCGGCGCTCGAGGAGCGCCACCAGTTCCTCACCGAGCAGCTGGAGGACCTGCGGCGCACCCGCAAGGACCTCCTCGACATCGTGCGGGAGGTCGACGCCCGCGTCGAGCAGGTCTTCACCGAGGCGTGGCTCGACGTGCAGGCCGCGTTCGACCACGTCTTCGCGCGGCTGTTCCCCGGCGGCGAGGGACGGCTGATCCTCACCGACCCGAGCGACATGCTGACGACGGGCGTCGAGGTCGAGGCCCGGCCGCCGGGCAAGAAGGTCAAGCGGCTCTCGCTGCTCTCGGGCGGAGAGCGCTCGCTCGTCGCGGTCGCGTTCCTCGTGGCGCTGTTCAAGGCGCGGCCGTCGCCCTTCTACATCCTCGACGAGGTCGAGGCGGCGCTCGACGACACGAACCTCGGGCGCCTGCTCGAGATCTACGAGGAGCTCCGCGAGAGCTCGCAGCTCCTCGTCATCACGCACCAGAAACGCACGATGGAGGTCGGCGACGCGCTGTACGGCGTCACGATGCGCGGCGACGGCGTCTCGACGGTGATCAGCCAACGACTGCGGGAGGGCTCCCGCGAGGAGGAACCCGCATGAGCGACCGCGCGCCCCGGCCCCGCCGCTCCGACTTCGTCGCCTGGCGTCGGGCCACGACCCGGTGGCGCGACGACGACGCCTACGGCCACCTCAACAACGCGACCTACTACGAGCTGTTCGACACGGCGGTGAACGCCCACCTCTACGAGGCCACCGGGCTCGACGTGCGCGCCCTGCCGCACATCGGGGTCGTCGCGGAGACCTCGTGCCGCTACTTCCGGGAGATCGGCTTCCCGGCACCCATCGACATGGGCCTCGTCGTGGACCGCGTCGGCACGTCCTCCGTCATCTACCGGATCGGGCTGTTCCAGGGGTCGGACGGCGGCCCCGACGAGGAGGCGGCCGCGGAGGGCCGCTTCGTGCACGTGTACGTCGACAACCAGCACGGCCGCGGCGACCGGCCCGTGGTGCCCCTGCCCGCGGAGATCCGCGCCGCCGTGGAGCCGCTGCTGCGCGGCTGACGCGCGGGACCCGGGGGAGTCGGGAAATCGGCGTCAGTTGGTCCGATCTGGCACGCTGAATCGCAGGCGTGTCGTTCCGCGGCGCGCCCTTCCCCGCTCGTCCGACTCGGAGGCCCCCGTGCTCATCGTCTGGATCTCGCTCCTCATCGTCCTGATCGTGGCCGGCGCCGTCGTCGCCGTCGCCGCGAGCACCTCCGACGAGGCCCAGGGGAGCGACAACGCCTGGGTGCAGCGCCTCCGCGGATCCGTCCCCAGCCTGCCCGTGATCCGCGAGGACGAGGACGTCCACCTGCGCCGCTGACGCCCGCGGCGCACCCCTCTGGTCGAACTGGTCACGAACGACAGCGTGCGGCGGACCGCACGCGTCGTACGTGACCAGTTCGCGTTCCCACGCCCGCAGCGATCACCCACCGGCACGTACGGCGCCGCCCGGTGCCCCCCGTCGGGCGAGCTGGTGTGTTCCCCGGTCGACCGGGGAACACACCGCGTTGACCATCAACATTGATGGTCAACGCGGTCGGTTGATGGTCACGGCGACCCGGCCGGTCCGCGTTTTCCTCCGCCGGGCCGAGCACTCCATCGCCGAGCCGGCGACGACCTCCAACTGCCCGACGGACCGACGACCATGATCCGCCCGGATGCCCGCCGACGCGGCGCCGGATGGTTGGATTGCGCCCATGGGTGAGTGGCTCTACCTCGTCATCGGCATCGCCGTCCTGGCGCTCGTCGCCGTCGTCGGACTCGTCGCGACCGCTGGTCGGCGACGCTCCACGCCGCCGGTCGACGGGCCGGCAGGACCGGGTGGGGGAGTCCTCGCGCCCGAGCGTCCGTCCGACGACGGTGCGGCGGAGGACGAGGCGCCTGACGCAGACACCGACGCCGGCGCAGCCGACGGCGAGGGCGCCACGGGCACCCTCGTCGAGGTCCCCGAGGGACCGGTCACGGTCGAGGAGCCGGCGGCCCCGGCGCGGGAGCTGGAGAAGCCGGAGGGCACGCAGTCGCGGCTCGTGCGGCTGCGCCAGCGCCTGTCGCGCTCGCAGGGCGGGCTCGGCCGCGGTCTGCTCGCGATCCTCTCCCGCGACCGCCTCGACGAGGACTCGTGGGAGGACATCGAGGACACCCTCCTCACGGCCGACATCGGAGTCGCGCCCACGCAGCAGCTGGTCGAGAACCTGCGCACCCGGCTCCGGGTCGAGGGCAGCGCGAGCGACGCCCGGGCCGTGCTGCGCGAGGAGCTCGTGAACCTCGTCGACCCGACGATGGACCGCACCCTCAAGGTCAGCGGCGCCGACGGCAAGCCGGGCGTCGTGCTGGTCGTGGGCGTCAACGGCGCCGGCAAGACCACCACGGTCGGCAAGATCTCCCGCATCCTCGTCGCCCAGGACCGCAGCGTCGTCCTCGGCGCGGCCGACACGTTCCGCGCGGCCGCGGTCGAGCAGTTGGCCACCTGGGGCGAGCGCGTCGGCGTGCCGGTCGTGCGCGGTCCGGAGGGCTCCGACCCGGCCAGCGTCGGGTTCGAGGCCGTCAAGCAGGGCATCGCCGACGGCGTCGACACCGTGCTGGTCGACACCGCCGGTCGCCTGCAGAACAAGGCCGGCCTCATGGACGAGCTCGGCAAGGTGAAGCGCGTCATCGAGAAGCAGGCCGAGGTCACCGAGGTGCTGCTCGTGCTCGACGCGACGACGGGCCAGAACGGCATGGTGCAGGCGCGCGTGTTCAGCGAGGTCGTGGACGTGACCGGCATCGTCCTCACCAAGCTCGACGGCTCGGCCAAGGGCGGCATCGTCGTGGCGGTCCAGCGCGAGCTCGGCGTGCCCGTCAAGCTCGTCGGCCTCGGCGAGGGCCCCGACGACCTGGCGCCGTTCGATGCCGGGGCGTTCGTGGACGCGTTGCTAGGCTGAGCCCTCGTGCCGACCGACCCCCAGCCCTCGTCCGAGACCGGGGGATCCACCCGCACCACCCGCGGGTCGCACCGCGCGCCGGCGCCGCTGAAGCCCGGCTCCGCCGCTCCGAAGTCCGGTGACCTGCGCCCCGACATCCAGGGTCTGCGCACCGTCGCTGTCGGCTCGGTCCTGCTCTACCACCTGTGGCCGAACCGCCTCACGGGCGGTTTCGTGGGTGTCGACGTCTTCTTCGTCATCTCCGGCTTCCTCATCGGCGCCCACCTGCTCAAGGAGCTCGAGAGCACCGGCCGGATCCACCTGGGCCGGTTCTGGGCACGCCGCGCGAAGCGGCTCCTGCCGGCGTCCCTGCTGGTGCTGCTCGTCGTCACGGTCGCCGCCCACGTGATCATGCCGCTGAGCGAGCGAGCGGACGTCCTGGGCGAGGTCGTGGGCTCGGCGTTCTACGTGCAGAACTGGGTGCTCGCCAACGAGGCTGTCGACTACCTCGCGGCCGCGGAGTCCCCGTCGCCCATCCAGCACTACTGGACGCTGTCGACGGAGGAGCAGTTCTACATCCTCCTGCCGCTGATCCTGGCGACGCTGGCGCTCGCGCTGCGCCGTACGCGGGTGCCCCGCCGGGCCGTCGTGCTGCCGGTGCTCCTCGTGCTGGCGGGCAGCAGCCTCGCCTACTCGGTGCACCTCACGACCTCCGAGCCGGGCATCGCCTACTTCTCGACCTGGACCCGCGCCTGGGAGTTCCTCGCCGGTGTGCTGTTCGCGGCCGTCGCGCCGCGCCTGCCGCGCTGGCTCCGCGAGATCCTCGGCTGGGCGGGCGCCGCGGCCGTGCTGGTCACGGTGCTGACCTACACGGGCGAGACGGCCTTCCCGGGGTACGCCGCCGCCCTGCCCGTGCTCGGCACCGTGGCCCTCCTCGCGGCGGCCGACGCCGGGCCCGTCGCGCTGGCCAGCCGCTTTCGTCCGGTCACCTG
This sequence comes from Nocardioides sp., assembly GCA_036404795.1. Taxonomy (GTDB): domain Bacteria; phylum Actinomycetota; class Actinomycetes; order Propionibacteriales; family Nocardioidaceae; genus Nocardioides. The sequence goes on from DASWYU010000150.1 coordinate 4,413, forward strand.
GATCGGCGACCTGTCCTACGCGATCTACCTGTGGCACTGGCCGCTGATCGTGCTCCTGCCCTACGTGACGGGTGAGCCGCTGCGCACGCTCGACAAGGTCGGGATCGCGCTCGTCACCGTGCTGCTGGCCTGGGTCTCGACGCGCTTCATCGAGGACCCGGTGCGGTTCTCGCCGAAGCTGCTCGGCGGCCGGCGCCCGGCCCGCGTCGTCGGGGCCTGGATGCTCGCGGTCACCTGCGTCGTCGCGGGGTCGGCGTTCGGCGGCATCCGCTACGCCGAGCACCGCCAGGACGAGCTCATCGCCGAGGCCAACGCGCTCCTGGCGAGCGCGGACTTCCGCTGCCTCGGTGCGGGCCAGATCGTCAACGCGGACGAGTGCGACGACTTCGGCGACGTCATCGTGCCGGACCCGTCGGTCGCGGGGCGCGACGACTACAACGACGTGCGCTGCTGGGCGCCGTACGGGGTCAGCGACCCCCAGCTCTGCAGCCTGCCGCTCGAGGGCGCGGCGCCCGAGCCGCCGGAGGACGGCGAGCCGTTGCGCGTGCTCGCCGTCGGCGACTCGCACAACAACGTGTTCCTGCCTGCCTACGAGCAGCTCCAGGAGGACTTCGGCTGGCAGATCGACGTGACGGGTCGCGCGGGCTGCTCGTGGAGCACGGTCCCGCAGGGCAACAGCGTCGGCGCGCGCCGCGACGAGTGCAACCTCTGGAAGCAGAACGTCGCCGACCTCCTCGCCGACTCCGACCCCTACGACCTGATCATCACGACGAGCCTGCAGTCGGGCTTCCTCGCCGAGCCGGTGGACGGCGAGACGCAGGAGGAGACGACGGTCCGTGGGCTCCGTGAGGCGTGGGAGTCCCAGATCGAGCGGGGTGCCGTCGTGGTGGCGATCCAGGACAACCCGCTGATGGACGTCGACGTCGTGCAGTGCGTGGAGCGGGAGGGCATGCGGGCGGTCGAGCGCTGCGCGCAGGCGCCGTCGGAGGCCTTCACGGGGTACGACGCCATCGCGCCCGCCGTCGAGCAGACCCCCGGTAGCGCGCTGGTGAGCATGCGGGACCTGCTCTGCGAGGAGGAGTCCTGCTCGCCGGTCATCGGCAACGTGGCGGTCTACCGCGACTTCAGCCACCTGACGGCGACGTTCGTCCGCACCCTGACCCCGACCTTCGTCGACCGCGTGGTCGCGGCGATGGAGGAGGCGGAGGCGAGCGCCCCGTCCGAGGACTGAGCGCCGACCGTCGGATTCACGGGAACGTAACAATCGCCCGTGACGTGTTTCCTCCCGGAAACAATCCGAGGTCGGGGAGGAAATGTCGGGACTCGATGGTTGCCTGCATCGGTCCTCGCGTGCGCCGGACACCGCTGTCGCGCACGTGGATGGGCGACGAACGACGCCACGCACGTGTCCGAGGGAGTGTGAAGATGAAGCTCGTCACCGCGGTGATCAAGCCGCACAAGTGGGAGGACGTCCGCGAGGCGCTCGAGACCTTCGGCGTCACCGGCATGACCGTCAGCGAGGTCAGCGGCTACGGTCGGCAGAAGGGTCACACCGAGGTCTACCGCGGCGCCGAGTACGACATCGCGCTCGTCCCGAAGATCCGCATCGAGATCGTGGTCGAGGACGGCGACGCCGACGACATCGTCGGCATCATCGTGAAGACCGCGCAGACCGGTCGCATCGGTGACGGCAAGGTCTGGGTCTCCGGCATCGAGACGGTCGTGCGGGTGCGCACCGGCGACCGCGACGCCTCGGCGATCTGACGGACCACATCAGCGACACCACGACGCCCGGCCGCCGCAGTGCGGCCGGGCGTCGTGCACGTCCGGGAGGGGGCGGCGCGTGAGCGCAGGGGAGCGGAGCGAGCGCACGACGGCGGCCGACGCGGCCTGCACGGCGGCGTACGGCGCGTGCGGAGGCGGCGACACGGGGGTCGCGCTGGTCGCGGTCGGGGGCTACGGGCGGCGCGAGCTGGCGCCGTACTCCGACCTCGACCTGCTCCTCGTGCACGACGCCGAGGTCGACGTGGAGAAGCTCGCCGGGGAGCTCTGGTACCCGCTGTGGGACGCCGGCCTGAAGATCGACCACGCCGTGCGGTCCGTCGACGAGACGCTGGCCGCCGCGGCCGACGACCTCAAGGTGGCCCTGGGCCTCCTCGACGCCCGCCACCTCGCGGGCGACCCCGCCGTGACCCTGCGCCTGCGGACGCAGCTCTTCGCGGCCTGGCGCCGGGGCGCCCGCGACCGGTTGCCGGGTCTCCGGGCGATGACCCGCGCGCGGCACGATCTCGTGGGCGAGCTGGCGCACGCCTCCGTCCCCGACCTCAAGGAGGCCGAGGGCGGACTCCGCGATGCCACCGTGCTCAAGGCGCTCGTGGCCTCGTGGCTCGTGGACATCCCGCACACGGACCTCGACGTGAGCCGGCGTGCCCTGCTCGACGTGCGCGACCACCTCCATGCCGTCGCCGGCCGCGCGACCGACCGGGTCGCGCCCGAGGCGTGGGAGGAGCTCGCGCAGCGCCTCGACCTGGCGGACGCCGTCGCGGCCCAGGGCCACGTGCGGGGCATCGGGCGCCGGATCGACCACATCGCGCGGACGACCTGGCGCCGTGTCGACGCGGTCCTCGCGCAGGAGCGGGTGCCGACCCGGCCGCGGCGGCCCCTGCTGGAGCGCGTGGCGCCGGGTGTCG
>DASWYU010000151.1:0-6119 GCA_036404795.1 Nocardioides sp.
CCTCGACGCGGAGACCCGTGTCCAGGTGCGCGAGCGGGTCCGCGATGCCCTCACGGCCGAGGGCGCGACGGCACTGCTCGTCACCCACGACCGTGAGGAGGCGCTCTCGCTCGCCGACCACGTCGCCGTCGTGCGGAGTGGACGGGTGGTGCAGGCGGGTCCGCCGGCGCTGGTCCACGACACGCCGGCCGACGCCGACGTCGCCCGTTCCCTGGGACCGGTGTCGCTCCTGCCCGTGCTCGACGACACCGGCGCGGACGTCGACACCCCGCTCGGCCGGCTCCCCGTCGGGACGCGGACGGGAGCCGCCGACCACGTGCTCCTGCGGCCCGAGCAGGTCGTCGCAACGGCGCCCGGCGGGGCCACCGCCACAGGCACGGTCACGGGGGTCCGCTACCGCGGCGGCGACGCGGTGTTGACGGTGGCTGTCGCGGGCCGTGCCGTCGAGGCATGCACCACCGACCGGGACCTGCGGGTCGGTGACGACGTCGCACTGCGGGTCATCGGCCCCGTGCACCTGCTGGGGGGCTGACCGGGCCGGTCAGTCGTCGGGCAGCCACACCCACGCGACGGCGCCGCCGCCCTCTCGGGCGTCGATGCCGATGCGGCCGCCGTGCGCCTGCACGATCCGCCGGCAGGTCGCGAGCCCGATCCCCGAGCCCTCCACCTCGCGGGCGGCCTGGCTGCGCGCGAGGGGCTCGAACAGCTGCTCGGTGCCCTCGGCCGGGACCCCGCGACCCCGGTCCGCCACCTCGATCCGCCACCCGGCGCCCTCGCGCCGGGCGCCGACCTCGATGCGGGGTGTCTCCTCGGGTGCGGTGAACTTGGCCGCGTTGACCAGCAGGTTCTGCAGCACGGCGCGCACTTGCGTGCGGTCGGCACGCACGACCGGCAGACGACCGAGCGCGGGTACGGCGCCCCGCAGCGCGGCACCGAGGTCGCCGACCAGCTGCGTGACCTCCCCGGCGACGTCGACCTCGACCCGCCGGAGCTCGCCGCCGACCCGCGCGAAGGCCAGCAGGTCGTCGATCAGGGCCTCCATCCGCGCCGTACCCCGCAGTGCCCGCTCCACCGTCGCCACGCCACCGAGGGGCTGCTCCTCGACGGGCCGCTCCGCGAGCTCCTCCTGCAGGAGGTTCAGCGACAGGGCCACCGAGGTGAGCGGGTTGAGCAGGTCGTGGCTGACCTGGCCGGCGAAGGCGGCGAGGTGCTCGTTGGAGCGCTGCAGCTCGTCGCGGAGCCGCGCCGTGCGCACGAGGGCCGCGTCGAGCGAGCGGGTGCGCCGGGCCAGCTCGAGGAGGTCCACCACGCGCTCGGCAAGCGTCCCCAGGGCCGCCAGCTGGTCGTCGTCGAGCGACCAGGGCGCCGTGTCGAAGACGCACAGCGTGCCGAGCACCACGTCGTCGGCCGTCACGAGCGGCTGGGCGGCGTAGAAGCGCACCGTGTTGAGGGTGCCGTCGACGAACGGGTTCGCCCTGAACCGATCGTCCCTGCTCGCGTCGGGGACCATCACCGGTCCGCCGATCGCGAGGGTCGTCGCGCACATCGAGTCCTCACGGCGGCAGATCGACGCGTCGAAGCCGACGACCGCGACCTGGTGCTGCTCCTGGGACGTGATGACGTTGATGGTGGCGAGGGGCACGCCGGCGACGTACGCCGCCATCTCCACGACGGCCTGCAGCTCCTTGGGCGGCTCGGCGAGCACGCCGTAGTCGGCGATGACCGCGTCGCGCTGACGCATGCTCGTGCTCACGGTTCGGTTCCTCCTCGGACGTTCCGGCGGCGGCCGGTCGATCACCCGGACGAACGAATCGGCACCCCATCCAACGCGCTGAGTACGTCGCGGTCATCCCCGTCCACCAGATTGGTCGCATGGCGCACGTCACAGCGGATCGCGCGCTTGTCGCCCGCCCGCCGCCCGGGCACGCTGGCGGCATGACGGACCACGACCACGGCCACCAGCACGACCAGCAGCACCAGCACGGCCAGGACCCGGCCGACCCGCCGCCGGACTACTTCGAGCCGGCGGGCTGGGAGGAGCGCTACGCCGGTGCGGAGGACCGCACCTGGAGCGGACGGCCCAACGTGCAGCTGGTCGCCGAGGTGACGGACCTGCCGACGGGCACGGCGCTGGACGTCGGCTGCGGCGAGGGCGGCGACGTCGTCTGGCTCGCGCAGCAGGGCTGGCGGGTCACCGGCGCCGACTTCTCGTCCGCCGGTCTGGCGCGGGCCGCGCACCACGCCGCCGAGGCGGGCGTCGCCGACCGCGTGGAGTGGTGGCAGGTCGACGCCCGCACCTTCGCGGCGGGCGGCCGCCAGTTCGACCTGGTGACCACCCACTTCCTGCACCCGCCGGACGGTGGGATGGTCGCCGTCACCCGACGGCTCGCGGAGGCGGTGGCGCCCGGCGGTCACCTGCTCGTCGTCGGGCACGCCCCGTCGGAGACGTTCCAGATGAGCGACGCGCACCGACGGGCGATGTGGGTCGCCGCCGACCTGAGGGACGCGCTGCCGGAGGACTTCGAGGTCGTCGTGGCGGAGCAGCGTCCCCGGCCCACCGTCCGCGACGGCGTCACGCTGCACGTGGACGACTCGACACTGCTGGCGCGCCGCCGCGACTGAGCCGGACCAGGCGGGTTCAGCCACGCCGCGGGCGCGCCATGCCGAGCGCGGCCTGCGCGACCGCCGAGACGAGCAGTCGCAGCGGGCGCAGGTCGCGTCCGGTGTCGTCGGAGAGCGAGAGGATCCACTGGCGCGCGTCCTCGTCGTACCCGCCGGCGCAGGCGACGCCCCGCACCCCGAGGCTCTCGTACGTCGCGCGCCACGCCGTCTGCGGTAGCGGGCCCGCGTAGGACCCGCCCTCGAGCACGGCGGCCACCTCCGGCGCCACCGTGAGCGAGGCGAGCGGCTGGCTCGACAGCGGGGCGAGGCCGGCCGAGTGCTGGTAGCGCGCGGCGTCGGGACCCTCCGAGACGACCCGCACCACGTCGCGGTCGACCCGGCCGACCCACCACCCGGCGAGCCCGGTCGCGGGCCTGGCACGCGCGGGCGACCGCGAGCAGACGCTCCTCGGTGCCGGCATCGGCCATCCGGTCGAGCATCGCCAGGCACCGCTCGAGCGTCTCGACGAGGTCCTCCCCGACCAACTCCAGGTCGAGGTGACGCGGGTCCCGCGCCGGGCGCAGGTGGTGGCAACCGATGCTGCGGCGGTCGGCGGGGGGCGTCGGGTCCGACAGCGATCCGGCGGTCGGCACGGCCTCACCGTCGCCGCGCTCGCCCCATCCGTCGCTGCGCACCTGCTCGCCCATCGGGCCTCCTTCACATCGACCCCGCAGGGCCGCCTCGGGCGCCCGAACACCGACCGTGAAACAACCGTTTCAGTGGGGCCGCGCGCGCAAGGGTCAAACCTCGGCGCCGCCGGACGCGTGGGCGGGGACGTCAGCGGACGAGTGCCCCGGCGTCCACGGGGAGCGCCGTGCCGGTGACGTAGCGCGCGGTGTCCCCGGCGAGGAAGAGCACGGCGTTGCTGACGTCGTCGACCTCGACGAACGGCACGTCGAGCGCGTGCATGGCGTGGAACATCGGCTCGACGTCGGCACGCGTCGGGGCCTCGGCCTCCGGCAGGAACAACCGGTAGATGGCGTCGTTGAGCAGCATCCGCGTGCTGACGTTCGTCGGGCAGCACGGCGTTGACCCGGATGCCCTCCGGGCCGAGCTCGTTGGCGAGGCTGCCACCGCGACCACCGGCGCGCACGTGCGGGAGCGCGGCCCGCACCGTGTTCCACACGCCGGTCAGGTTGATGTCGATCATGTCCCGCCAGATCTCGTCGGTGAGGTCGGCGACGGAGAACGACCCGGCGATGCCGGCGTTCGCGACGACCACGTCGAGGCGGCCCAGCTCGGCGACGCCGCGGTCGACGGCGGCGCCCAGGGCCGCGGGGTCGCGCACGTCGGCCTCGAGGGCGACGATCCGCCGGCCCTCGGCCTCGACCAACCGCCGCGTCTCGTCGAGATCCGCGGAGGTCGCCATGTCGTAGGGCGCACCGCCGACCGGTGCGCACAGGTCGAGCGCCACGACGTCGGCGCCCTCCCGCGCGAAGCGGAGGGCGTGGTGGCGGCCCTGCCCGCGCGCCGCCCCGGTCACCAGCACGACCTTGCCGTCGAACGTCATCGTCGATCCTCCCGAGATCATCGCTATTGCTGCGCATGATCCTCAGGGAGCGGGCGGCGTGCGTCAACCGCCGCCCGGCATTACCTCGTGCGCAGACGAGCGCGGGCGACGAACGCCCGCACGAGCTCCGGGTCCTTGACGCCGCGCGCGGACTCCACGCCGCTCGAGACGTCGACGCCCCACGGGCGCACGTCGCGCACGGCGTCGGCGACGTTCGCGGGCGAGAGCCCGCCGGCGAGCAACCAGCGACCCTCCAGCGCGAGCCCGGCGACGCCGGAGGTGTCCCAGCGCTCCCCCGAGCCCGGCACGGGGGCGTCGAGGAGCAGCACCTCCTCGCCCCACGCGCCGACGCGGGGCGCCGACTCGTCCCGGAGCGAGGTGGCGCGCCAGACCCGCGGCAGGACGGTACGGGCGGCGGTGACGTCCGCGGCGGCGTACCGGCCGTGCAGCTGCAGCACGGACGCCCCGACGTCGAGCGCGGTGCGCGCGGCGTCGACGGCGGGGGTGGTGCTGACGACCAGCACGGTCGCGACGTCCCGGTCGGCCTCGCCGGCGGCCTCGGCCGCCGCACCCAGGAGCACGCGGGCCTCCTCGGCGGAGCGGTCCCGCGGGCTGCCGGCGCTCATGACGACGCCGACGGCGTCCGCTCCAGCGGCGACGGCGGCCCGGACGGTGGCGACGGTGTCGAGGCCGCAGATCTTCACGAACACGTCCCGACCGTAGACCAGCGGCCGGTCGTCTCCGACCACGGTTCATCCTCGGGGACAGCGGTCCGGCACCTCAGGGGGAGGTCCCCCGACGCGTGGACGACGAGCATCGTCGTCATGACGATCCTCCTGAGCGATCCCCGCGTGGCCGCCGTGCCGCTCGTCGAGTGCGGCGAGCCGCTGGTGCGGCTCGACCCGTCCTTCGGCCCGGCCGGCGCCCGGGTGCGTACCGGCCTCGCGCTGCGGCTGCGCCGCGCGCAGGAGGCGCTGCCCGCGGGGATCGGGCTCCGGGTGGTCGAGGGCCACCGCAGCGTGGCCGACCAGCGGGCGATCATCGCGCGGTACGCCGCCGAGGTCGCCGCCGCCCACCCGACCGCGGACGCGGCCGAGCGCCACCACCTGACGAGCCGCTTCGTCTCCCCCGTCGAGGTCGCGCCCCACGTGGCCGGCGCCGCCGTCGACCTCACGCTCGTCGACCTCCGCCGCCGCGACGGCGACCGCCGCCCCGGGGTCGAGCTCGACCTGGGCACCCCGATCGACGCAACGCCCGAGCAGTCCGGCGGCCGGTGCTTCACCGACGCGACCGCGATCAGCCACCGGGCGCGGGCGCACCGCGCCCTGCTCGCCGCCGTCCTCACGCCCGTCGGCCTCGTGAACTACCCGACCGAGTGGTGGCACTGGAGCCACGGCGACCGCTACTGGGCGCTGCTCACGGAGGCGGAGGCCGCGCCGTACGGTCCCGTCGGCCTCCGCGCCGGGGTCGCGGCGTGAGCGCGGCGGTCGCGCGCGTGCTCCCGCGGCCCGGGATCCCTCGCGTCGCGAGCCGGGTCGATCCCCGACGGGAGCCCGTCCTCACCATCGACCTCGGCGCGGTCGCCCGCAACACGCGGCTGCTCGCGGAGCGCGCCGGGGCCGCGGAGCTCATGGCCGTCGTCAAGGCCGACGGCTTCGGCCTCGGCGCGACCGACGTCGCGCGGACCGCGCTGTCCAACGGCGCCACCCGCCTCGGGGTCACGGCGCTCCACGAGGCGCTCGCGCTGCGCGCGGCCGGCATCGACGCCCCCGTCCTCAGCTGGCTCAACGCCGTCGACGCCCCCTTCACGACGGCCGTCGCCGCGGACGTCGACCTCGCGGTGCCGTCGCGTGCGCACCTCGACGCCGTCGTGGCGGCCGTGGACTCCGCGGGCGCCGGGGCTGCGCACCGCCGCGCTCGCGTCCACCTCCACCTCGACACCGGTCTC
>DASWYU010000152.1:0-2763 GCA_036404795.1 Nocardioides sp.
GTCGCGGTGGCCGACATCGCCCGCGCCCGCCGCCTGGCGACGCTCGTCGACCTCGGCGCGGCCGTCGCCGCGGTGACGCTCGCCCTCGCCGTACCCCGCCGAGCCGGGGCCTAGGTCGCGCTCAGCGCGGGAGGCGGTCGAGCCAGGCGGCGGCATCGGCGACGGTGTGCACGACGTCGCCGGTGCGGTGGGCGCTGGGACGCTGCACGACGACGACGGGTACGGCGAGCTCCGCCGCCGCCGCCAGCTTGGCCCGCGTCAGGTCACCGCCGGAGTCCTTCGTCACGAGCACGTCAGCCCGGTGCTCCGTCATGAGCGTGCGCTCCCCCTCCACGGTGTAGGGACCGCGGTCCTGCAGCACCCGCCAGGTCGGCGGCAGCGCGATCTCCGGCGGGTCGACGACCCGCACCAGCGCGTGGGCGTCGGCGAGCGGACCCACGGCGTGGTCGAGACCCTGCCGCCCGATGGTCAGGAACGGGCGCTCCCCGAGCGCAGCCGCCGCACGGGCCGCCGCCGTCACGTCCGCCGCCCAGGTCCACCCGGACGCGTCCGGCAGCCCCGACCAGCCCGGGCGCTCGAGCCGCAGCAGCGGTACGCCGCGGGCGGTGCACGCCGCGACCGCGTGGGCCGAGATGACCCGGGCGAAGGGGTGCGTCGCGTCGACGACGGCGTCGACCGCGTGCTCGTCCAGCCAACGCTCGAGCCCCGCGACACCACCGAACCCGCCCACCCGCACGTCGCCGACGGGGAGCCGCGGCCGCGCGACCCGACCCGCGAGCGACGACACCACGGGACGGTCCGCGGCCACGAGGAGGGCGGCGAGGGACCGGGCCTCCGCCGTACCCCCCAGCACCAGGATCACCGCTCGCTCCCCGGCGGCAGCAACCGCAGGTCGGCCGGCGGTCCGCCAGCGACGAGGCCGAGGAGCGCGTCGACGTCGAGGTGCTCCTCCACGAGGTCGCCGAGCAGGTCGAAGCGACGTTCACGGGCGGCGGCGAAGCTGACCGCCGACGCCGTCCACTCGGTCCCGACCGCTGCCGCGACCTCGCGCAGCAGCGCCTGCCGGAGGCCGTCGGACTCCAGCGAGCCGTGCCACATCGTGCCGTAGACGGCCCCCGACCGGGCGCCGCCGAGGAACTCGACGTCGCTCCCCCGGCTGATCCGGCCGTGGTGGATCTCGTAGCCGGACGCCGGCTCGCCGAGCGCCGTACCGACCGGCAGCCGCAGTGTCTTCTCCGCGTGGAAGGTCGTCGTCACGTCGAGCAGGCCCAGGCCGACGACGTCGGCACCGGGCGCCCCCTCCACGCCGTCGGGGTCGTGGACCCGCGAACCGAGCATCTGGAAGCCACCGCAGATCCCCAGGACCGGCCGCCCGGCAGCGGCGTGCGCCACGACGGCCCGGTCGAGGCCGCGCTCGCGCAACCACGCGAGGTCCTCGATCGTCGCGCGGGTGCCGGGCAGCACGACGAGGTCCGCGTCCGCCAGCGCCGCGGGCGACGAGGCGAAGACGACGTCGACGCCCGGCTCGAGGCCGAGCGCGTCGACGTCGGTGAAGTTGCTGATCCGCGGCAGGCGCACCACTGCGACCCGCAGTGTGGCCCGTGCGTCCCCCGACCGGCGGCCGGCCAGGTCGAGCGCGTCCTCCGAGTCGAGCCAGACGTCCGGGCGCCACGGCAGGACCCCGTAGGTCGGGCGTCCCGTCAGCCGCTCCAGCTCCGTCAGCCCGGGCGCCAGGAGCGCCGGGTCGCCGCGGAACTTGTTGACGACGAAGCCCGCCACCAGCGCCTGGTCCGCCGCCTCGAGCAGCGCGACCGTGCCGTGGAAGGCCGCGAACACGCCACCCCGGTCGATGTCCCCGACCACCACGACCGGCATCCCCGCGTGCCGCGCGAGGCCGAGGTTCACGTAGTCGCCGGCCCGCAGGTTGATCTCCGTCGGGCTGCCCGCGCCCTCAGCGACGACGACGTCGTAGCGGGCGGCGAGGTCGTCGTACGCCGCGTGCGCAGCCTCGGCGAGGTGCCGCCGGCCGGTCTCCCAGTCGGCGGAGGCGACCATGCCCCCCGGTCGCCCCATCACCACGACGTGGCTGCGTCGATCGCCGCCGGGCTTGAGGAGCACGGGGTTCATCGCCGCCTCGGGCTCGGCGCGCGCGGCCAGCGCCTGGGTCCACTGGGCGCGGCCGATCTCCGCGGTCGCGGGTTCTCCCGGGCGGAGCGCGCAGACCATGGAGTTGTTCGACATGTTCTGCGCCTTGAACGGCGCGACGCGCAGCCCGCGACGGGCGAACGCGCGGCACAGGCCCGTCGTGACGACCGACTTCCCGGCGTCCGACGTCGTCCCGGCGACCAGCAGTGACCCGTGCACCGGGCGAGGCTACCGATCGGGGCCGGCCTCAGCCCTCCCGGGTCACCCGCATCTCACGGTCGCCGAACCGCACGACGTCGCCGTCGACCAACGTCGCGGCACGCCCCGCCGTCAGCTCGCGGGCGACACCGCCGCGGTTGATGAACGAGCCGTTGGTCGAGCCGCGGTCCATGACGACCAGCGACCCCTCCGCCGAGAGGTGGAACTGCGCGTGGGTCTTCGACAGCGACATGTCCGTCGACTGCAGCGGCACGAGATGGGCGACCTGCTCCCCCGCGCGGGCGTCCGGCTTGCGGCCCACCAGCCCGAGGCCTGAGACCACGAACGTCTCGCCGCTGTCGAAGGTCACGCGCCACCGGGCGAGGGCCTGGCCCACCCGCGTCGAGTCGCGGTTCGCGG
>DASWYU010000153.1:0-3160 GCA_036404795.1 Nocardioides sp.
GACGCGTTGACATTTGACGCGACGCGACGACGCCGCCGTCCGTCCCCGCCACGGTGGGCGGAGGGACGGACGACGGCGTCGTGTTGTGACGGGCGTCGCTACGCGCCGGGGAGGTGCTGACGCGTCACGGGACCTGCAGGAGCAGGTTCGGCGAGCCCGACGGGTCGGCGACCTTGTCGGCCGCAGCGGCCGCCAGGAGACCGTCGGTCACGCTCGCCGGGCTGGCACCCGGGTTGCCCTCGAGGTAGAGGGCAGCCGCGCCGGCGACGTGCGGCGACGCCATCGACGTACCGCTGATCGTGTCCGTGCCGCCACCGGTCCAGGTGGAGGTGATGTCCTCGCCCGGAGCGATGATGTCGACGCAGTCGCCGTAGTTGGAGAAGTAGGCGAGCTCGTCGTCGATGGTGCTGGCGGCGACGGTGATCGCCTCGGGGGCCGAGGCCGGCGAGCTGCTGCACGCGTCGGTGGTCTCGTTGCCCGCGGCGACGACCGTGGTCACGCCGGCGTCGACGAGACGCGTGACGGCCTCGTCGGTGGCCGGGTCGGACGGACCGCCCAGGCTCATGTTGGCGACGCTGCCGGAGGCCGCGTTGTCCGCGACCCAGTCCATGCCGGCGATGACGCCCGAGTTCGAGCCCGAGCCCGAGCAGTCGAGCACACGGACCGCGACGAGGTCGGCGTCCTTCGCGACGCCGTAGGTCTCGCTGCCGATCGTGCCGGCGACGTGGGTGCCGTGGCCCTGGCAGTCCTCGGTGCCGTTGCCGTCGCCGATGGCGTCGTAGCCCGAGGTCACCCGGCCGCCGAACTCCGGGTGGGAGGAGTCGATGCCCGTGTCGATGACGTAGGCGGTGACCCCGGCGCCGGTGGCGTCGTAGGTGTAGCTGCCGTCGAGCGGCAGGTCGGCCTGGTCGATCCGGTCCAGGCCCCAGGTCGCATCGGCCTGCGTGTCCGCGACCTCGACCTCCGCCGTCGTGACGACCGAGTCCTGCTGGACGAACGCGACCGACGGGTCGTTGCGGACGGCCGCCAGCTCGGCCGACGTGAGGTCGGCCGCGTAGCCGCCGAGGGCGTCGTACGTCGCGACGACGTCGCCACCGGTCGCGGCGGCACGCTGGGCACCGGTCGCGGCGACCCCGTCCTCCAGGATGACGATGTAGCGGCCGGCGACGGCGTCGCTCTCGGCCAGGTAGAGCGGCGCGACGTCGTCGGCGCCCGGGGCGGCCGCCCCGACAGGGGCTGCGGCCAGTGCTCCGGCGGCTCCGGTGGCGGTGGCCGCCAGGATGCCCGCCAGCGTGGTGCGCGTGGTGATGCGCATGTGTCCTAGATCCTCCCTGCGGTCGCGTGGGTGCGACCGTCGTTCGGCACCGTCCCGAGACGGACAGTGGGTGACCCCCGAGTAGGTCACTGCCCTCGAGGCTGGCACGCGCGCGTCGGCACCGGAACCCGTCGCGGGCTTCCACTTTTGACGCGCAGGCGTCGCCGCAGGTCAGCGCCGTACGTAGGCCAGGTCCGTGATCGTGCGACCGACGGCGAGGCCCTTGCGCTCGAACTTCGTCACGGGGCGGTCGGCCCACCGCTCGACCGGTCCGCCGGCGAGCGTCGGCTCGGCGTCGAGCACCTCGCGCATCTGCTCGGCGTACTCCGCCCAGTCGGTCGCCAGCCGCCACGTGCCCCCGGTCGTGAGCCGCGAGGCGGCGAGGGCGGCGTGCGTGGGCGTCACCAGCCGGCGCTTGTGGTGGCGGGTCTTGGGCCACGGGTCGGGGAAGAACGTCCACAGCTCGGCCAGGGAGCCCGGGGTCAGCACGTTCTCCAGGAACCACACGGCGTCCACGCTGCAGAACCGCACGTTCGTCGCCCCCGCGGCGGCGACGAGGCCGAGGCTGTGCGCGACGCCCGGGCGCCACACCTCGAGGGCGAGGACGTCGTACGACGGGCGCGCCGCCGCCAGCGCCGCCGTCGCCTCGCCGATGCCCGAGCCGATCTCGACGATCAGGCCGTCCCGCTCCCCGGCGCCGCGGCCGAACCAGGCGTCGAGGTCGAACGCGCCGTCGACGGCCTCGTCAGGGATCACCCACGCCTCGTGGTGGGCGTCCCACGACTCCTGCTGGCTCGGCGTGAAGCGGCTCCCCCGACGGGAGTACGTGAGCACCTCGCGGAGGCGGCGTCCGTCCGGCGTGGTCTTCAGGTGCGGCCGTGCAGGCGGCAGGTGCGGCTCGGCGCCGGTCATGCGGGTTCCTCCGGAGGTCGGGACGGCGAAGGCCCCGCTCCCTGGTGGGAGCGGGGCCTCGCTGTGCAGCAGGTGGCCGTCAGACGACGGCCATGATCACTTGGTGATCTTGGTGACGCGACCGGCGCCGACGGTGCGGCCACCCTCGCGGATCGCGAACCGCAGACCCTCGTCCATGGCGATGGGCTGGATCAGCTCGACGGCCATCTCGGTGTTGTCGCCGGGCATGACCATCTCGGTGCCCTCGGGCAGCGTGACGACGCCCGTGACGTCCGTGGTGCGGAAGTAGAACTGCGGGCGGTAGTTGTTGAAGAACGGCGTGTGACGGCCGCCCTCCTCCTTGGAGAGGATGTAGACCGACGCCTCGAAGTTCGTGTGCGGGGTGGTCGTGCCCGGCTTGATCACGACCATGCCGCGCTCGACGTCCTCGCGCTTCGTGCCACGGAGGAGCAGACCGACGTTCTCGCCCGCCTGGCCCTCGTCGAGCAGCTTGCGGAACATCTCGACGCCCGTGACGGTCGACTTCTGCGAGGTGTCGCGGATGCCGACGATCTCGACCTCCTCACCGACCTTCACGATGCCCCGCTCGATGCGGCCCGTGATGACGGTGCCGCGACCGGTGATCGTGAAGACGTCCTCGACCGGCATGAGGAACGGCTTGTCCGTCTCGCGCTCCGGCGTCGGGATGGCCTCGTCGACCGCGTTCATGAGCTCGACGATCGAATCGCCCCACTTGGCGTCGCCCTGCAGCGCCGGGAAGGCGGCAACGCGGACCACGGGGATGTCGTCGCCCGGGAACTCGTACTCGGAGAGGAGCTCGCGCACCTCCATCTCGACGAGCTCGATGAGCTCCTCGTCGTCGACCATGTCGCACTTGTTGAGCGCCACGACCAGGGCCGGCACGCCGACCTGGCGGGCGAGCAGCACGTGCTC
>DASWYU010000154.1:0-3005 GCA_036404795.1 Nocardioides sp.
CCAGCAGCACGGCGCCGACGAGGCCGGCCAACCAGAAGACGCGCACCGTGCTGGTGCTGCCGAGCAGGCGCCGGGCGACGTGGGGGGCCAGCAGTGCGACGTACGCCACCGGCCCGCACACGCTCGCCACCGCCGCGGTGAGCGCGGCCGCCACGGCGAGGGCGGTGAGGCGGGTGCGGACGACGGGTACGCCGAGGCCCGTCGCCGTCGCGTCCCCCAGCGCCAGCGCGGCGACCCGGCGGCGGAGCAGCGCCGCGACGGCGACGCCGACCACGATCCACGGGAGGACGACCTCGACGTGGTCCCAGCCGCGGGCCGCGAGGCTCCCGAGCAGGTAGCGGAACAGCACGACGACGTTGCCCTCGGTGCCGAGCCCGACGATCGCGACCACCAGGCCCGCGCACGCGGCGGAGACGGCCGCGCCGACGAGCACGACCTGGTCGGGATCGCGTGTGCTGCCGCCGATCGCGAGCAGCACGAGCACGCCGGCGACGAGGGCGCCGGCCAGCGCCAGGTAGGGCAGCCCGGCGAGCGGGACGGGCAGCGCGAGGACGACCACCGCCGCCGTGACGACGGCCGCGCCCGAGGAGACCCCGAGCAGCTCGGGACCGGCGACCTGGTTGTGGAGGGCGTCCTGCATCAGGAGGCCGGCGACGGCCAGGGCGGCCCCGGCGAGGGCGCCGAGGACGGCGCGCGGCAGGCGGGCCTCGGTGAGCGCCACGTGCTGCGGATGGCTCGGGTCGCGGAGCGCGTCGAGCACGGCGTCGGGGGACAGCCGCGGCTCGCCGAGGCACAGCGCGGCCCCCACGCAGGCGGCGAGCACAGCGGTGGCCAGGAGGTGGGTGGCGACGGAG
Source organism: Nocardioides sp. (assembly GCA_036404795.1). Lineage (GTDB taxonomy): Bacteria > Actinomycetota > Actinomycetes > Propionibacteriales > Nocardioidaceae > Nocardioides. Next base: position 855 of record DASWYU010000154.1, read on the forward strand.
CACGACGTACCACGGGTTGCGCCGCGCATGAGAACCATTATCATTTCGCCGCCCATCGTCACGCACAGGAGATCCCATGCGCAACTCGTCCCGTCCCCGCCGTGCGCTCGTCCGCACGGCCCGCCCACCTGTTCGTTCCCGCGGCGCTGCCGTCGTCGGGGTGCTCGTCCTCGGTGCCGGGGTCCTCGGCGGATGCGCCAGTGAGGCCTCCGACGCCGACGGTGACGGCGGGGGTTCCGGCTCCGTGACTGCCACGGACGCCACCGGCGTCGAGGTCACCCTCGACGCGCCGGCCGAGCGCATCGCGTGCCTCACGATGATCTGCGTCGACGCGCTCACCGAGGTCGGGATCACGCCGGTCGCCTACCGGGAGGCGCTCGCGCTCGACGAGCGGTACGTCGGCGAGGACGCCGACATGCGCGAGATCACCGGCGGCTTCGGCGAGGAGAACGTCGAGGACATCGCCCTGGCCGCCCCCGACCTCGTCATCGGCCTCGCCGGTGCCCAGGACGGCCTGCGGACCGCGGTCGAGGAGGTGGCCCCGCTGTTCCTCGTCGACCCCGCCTCGTGGGAGGAGTCCGTCGACTTCCTGCGCACGGTCGGCGAGCTGACCGGCACGACCGAGGAGGCCGACGCCGCCGCCGACGCGTTCACCGAGCGCGTCGAGCACGCCGCCGAGCACCGCTCCGACCTGACCACCCTGTCGATGTTCGGCGAGCCCGGCTCGCTCGGCGTCGACTCGGTCGCGACCCCGGTCGGGTCGCTGCTCGCCGAGGTCAGTGACTACCCGTGGGAGGCGGGCGACGACCCGTTCGCGACCGTCGCCGTCGAGCAGATCGCGGCCGTCGACCCCGACGTCGTCTTCGCGCAGGCCTTCTCCGCGTCGTCCGACACCGAGCCCCTCTCGGAGCGTCTGGCGAGCGACCCGCAGTGGGCCCAGCTCGCCGCCGCCCGTGCCGACCGCGTCGTCGAGGTCGAGGCGTCCGTGTGGGCGACCGGCCGCGGCACCATCTCGCTCGGCATCGTGCTCGACCAGGTCGAGGCGGAGCTGGGGATCGCGCACTGATCGAGCGTCCGTGGCGCGTGTGGCTGTTCTGGGAGACGCGGATGCGCGGCGCGTTCGGCGCGGAAAACGCGGATGGGTGCCCGGCTAGACGAGGAAAACGCGGACGGGTGGCGCGCACGGGTCCGCGTTTTCCTCGGCGGTGCCGAACTGTGCAGGTACGACGCGGATCGGCGAACGGCGCCTGCACCAATCGCACAGTTCCGCCCTGTGCCCCGTGGCGGTGGCGGAAAACGCGGACGGGCGCCTGGCTGGACGAGGAGAACGCGGACGGTCGGCGGCGACAGATCCGCGTTTTCCCTCGGCAGTGCCGAACTGTGCAGGTACGACGCGGATCGGTGAGCGGCGCCTGCACCAATCGCACAGTTCCGTCCCGCGCCCGTGGTGGTGGAGGAAAACGCGGACGCGCGCTCGGCTGGGCGAGGAGAACGCGGACGGTCGGCGGCGACAGGTCCGCGTTTTCCTCAACAAGGGCGGGGCCGGGTGCCCACGGTCCGCGTTTTCCTCCGCCTGCCGCCTGCCGCCTGCCGCCTGCCGCCTGCCGCCGGACGACCTTCTCCACACATGCTCTTGAGAACCATTCTCGGAAATGTTCTGATCCTCGCACGGCCCCGCTCGGGGGTCCGTGACAACCGATGCGAAGGAGAAGCAGATGAACGAGTTCTTCAGCCCCGTCCCCGCCCGCGCCGCTCTGGCGACGCACTCCGCCGGTCACAGCAACGCGCTCGTCGAGAACCCGTTCGACGAGGTCGAGGCCGTCGAGGCGCTCGAGGGCGACCGCTGACGCGCTCGACCGACTGACCCGCTGCCCGCGCGCCCCACTCTCCGGGGGTGCGCGGGCAGCGCACCGCCAGCACCATCACGCGCCACCACGCGCCACCAGCGCCACCACGCGCCACCACGCGCCACCTCCGCCGCCACCAGCGACCGACCGCCACCTCTCGGGAGTCCCGTTGACCGTCCTCGTCGCCCCACGCCTCGCCCCGGGCATCCGTCTGCACCGCACGGCCGACGGCGACCTCCTCCGGACCGCGGACGGCACGCTCCACGCCGTCCACCTGGCGCCCGACGACGCCGACGAGCTGCGG
>DASWYU010000155.1:0-6918 GCA_036404795.1 Nocardioides sp.
CGGTCGGGCGGGGCGGCGCGGAGCCCGACGAGGGCGAGGCGCCCGCGGGCAGCCACCGCCCCGGGCGCAAGGCCGGCGCACTCGTGGTGACGGTGGACGGGGAGCTCGTGCTGTACGTCGAACGCGGCGGCCGCACCCTCCTCACCTTCACCGCGGAGCCCGACCCGCTCGGTCGGGCGGCGCACGCGCTCGCGAGCGCGGTGCAGCGGGGGGCACTGGGTCGCCTCACGGTCGAGCAGGCCGACGGCGCCCAGCTGCTCGGCGCCCGCGACACGCCCGTCCGGGCCGCGCTCGATGCCGCCGGCTTCGTGGCGACGCCGAAGGGGCTGCGCCTCCGTGCCTGAGGGCGACACCGTCTACCAGGCGGCCGGGCGGCTCGACCGTGCCCTCGCCGGCCGGGTGCTGGACCGCGTGGACCTGCGGGTGCCGCGGTACGCGACGGTGGACCTCGACGGGGCGCGGTACGCCGGAACGGTGCCGCGGGGCAAGCACCTGCTGACCCGGCTGGAGCACGACAGCGGTGCCTGGACGCTCCACACGCACCTCAAGATGGAGGGCATCTGGCAGACCACCACCGCGGACGGCGGGAAGTGGCGCCGGCCGGCGCACCAGGCCCGGGTCGTGCTGACCGCCGGCCCGGTCCAGGCGATCGGGTTCGCGCTCGGCACGGTGGACCTGCTCGCCACCGAGGACGAGGACGACGCCGTCGGGCACCTCGGCCCCGACCTCCTCGGTCCGGACTGGGACCCCGCGGAGGCGGAGCGACGCCTCCGCGAACGACCGGAGCGGCCACTCGTCGAGGCGCTCCTCGACCAGCGCAACCTCGCCGGGATCGGAAACGTCTACGTCAACGAGATCTGCTTCGTGATGGGTATCCACCCGACCCGCTCGGTGGAGGCGGTGCCGGACCTGCCCCGCCTCCTCCGACGCTCGCAGGCGATGCTCGACGCCAACCGCGACCGTTCGTCGCGGTGCACGACGGGCGTGCTGCGCCGCGGGCAACAGCTGTGGGTCTACGGCCGGGGTGGCGACCCGTGTCGCCGGTGCCGCGCGCGGGTGCGCGTCGCGATGCGCGGCGACACGGACGCGCCCGAGCGGGGCGAGCGATCGACGTACTGGTGCCCGCACTGCCAGCCCGAGGGCTGAGCCGAGGAACGCGGGCGCTGGATCGTCAGGCGGCGGAGGCGACGACCTCGGCGGCCTCGTCGACCTCGGTGGAGTCGGCGCGCGGGCGCACCGGGCGGGCCGACGCGGTGATGGGCACGGCGGCGGCGACCGGCGCCTCCGCCAGGGACTCCTCGCGCGCGACCTCGGAGCTCACCTCGAGCAGCACGGCCGACAGCGGCACGTCGAGCGCGGCGCACAGCGACGCCAGGAGCTCGCTGGACGCCTCCTTCTGGCCGCGCTCCACCTCGGAGATGTAACCGAGGCTGACCCGGGCGCCCGCGGACACCTCGCGCAGGGTCATGCCCTGCTGCACGCGACGACGACGGAGGACGTCGCCCAGTGAGTGTCGGTAGAGCACCATGCGGCTGTCCTTTCTGCTCGGGACCCTCAGGTGGTGTGCAACGCTACCTGATGCCTGTTTCATCCCGGCGGGTTTGTCGGTGAGTCAGGACGTTCGGTCCTCGCGGACCGCCGCCAGCAGGACTCGGAGCGCGGCCTCGACGGTCGCCGCCTGGATGCCGGACCGGTCGCCCGCTCCCGCGAGCGACAGCCGCTCGCTCCGCACCCCGGCCGGGGTCGCGATGCCGACGAACACCGTGCCGACCGCCTTGCCCTCCTGCTCGTCGGGACCGGCCACCCCGGTCGTGGCGACCGCATGACTGGCGCCCAACGCCCGGGCGGCGCCCGCCGCCATCGCCTCGGCGCACGCCGCCGACACCACGCCGTCGGAGGCCACGACCGACGGAGGTACGCCGAGCACGTCGACCTTGACCTCGGTCGCGTAGGAGACGACACCGCCGCGGAAGACGCGGGAGGCGCCGGGCACCCCGGTGAGCGCGGCGGCAACGCGGCCGCCGGTCAGCGACTCGGCGACAGCGAGCGAGGCCCCCGACGCGACCAGCGCGTCGAGGGCCTCGGCGGCGACGGGGTGAGGATCGGGAGTCATGCCCTGATCCTCCCCCATCGCCGGGTGGAGCGTGGTGCGATCCGGGGTCAGCCGACCCGGATGTTGAGCGTGCCGAACGCGGGCGACACCGTCGCGTTGCCCTCGTAGTAGATGCTCGCCCGGTGCCAGCCCGTGCGGCCCGGCTGGAGCGGGATCTGGGCGACGCCGCGGACCGCGAGGACGCGGAACGCCTTGCCGCCGTAGACCACGTTGACCCAGCCCGTCGCCGGGAAGCCCGACGAGTTGCCGATCCGGATGGTCAGCGTGCCGGCACGCCCGGCGGGGAGCGGCTGCGTCGCGCTCGGCAGGAGCGTCGAGCGCGCCCGCCCGACCTCGATCGTCACGCCGCCCAGCGCGGCCTGCGTGGTGTCGTCGCCGTGGTAGCGGACGAGCACCCGGTAGGTCTTCGGCGAGAGCACGCGACGCGGCACCTCGACGAGCGCCTGGCCGTCGACGACCTCCGCGGCGCCGAGGACGGTGCCGTTCCAGAAGAGGTCGACCTGGCCGCTCGCGGCGCCCTCGGAGTCGACCGTGACCGGGACGCGGACGACGTCGCCGTAGGCGTTGGCGACCGTGCCCGGCGTCGTGACCGTGGCCGGCGCGGGCTCGGCCGGCGCACCCTGGGTCGCGATGCCCACGACGTGGGGCTCGTGGTCGGACGAGCGGTAGGCGTCGGCCGCGTAGAAGTCCGTCAGGTTGTAGTTCCGACGGCTGTACTCGTAGGCGACCGACTCGACCGCGTTGATCTCCCAGATGTCCGAACCCGTGACCATGTCGGCGGCGGCCTCGTTCGCGAGGACGTGGTCGAGCGAGCCCGACATGCCGCCGAAGCTGTAGCTCCACTCGCCGTCGGAGCCGAGGTTGGAGAAGCCCTCGCCGTACAGCACCTGCAGCGGGTCCTCCTGCGTGTAGGAGTTGAAGTCACCCGTGAGGAACACCGCCTCGGTGCCCGCCTCCGCGGCGAACTCCGCCGTGAAGTCGGCCAGCGCCTCGGCCTGGCGGACGCGGTCGCCGTTCCAGGCACCCTGCTCGCCGTTGGCGTTGTCGCCGCTGCTGGGCGCACCCGACGTGCTCTTCGACTTGAAGTGGTTGACGATCACCGAGAAGGCCTCGTCGTCGGCGGCGTCGGCCGGCTTGAACGCCTGGGCGAGCGGCTCGCGGGCGTTGAAGAAGACGGTCTCGTCGTCGAGGATCACCGAGTCGCCGACGGTCGCGACCGAGGCGGGCTGGTAGATGAACGCCGTGCGGATGACGTCCTCGTCCGTGGGCAGCGCCTCGGGCGACGGCACGTAGGCCCAGTGGTCGGTGCCGGCGGCCTCGTTGAGGGCGGCGACCAGCGTCGCGAGCGCCTCGTCGCGGTCGAGACCGAACGCGGCCGAGTTCTCGATCTCCTCGAGCGAGATGATGTCAGCGTCGATCGCGTTGATGGCCGCGACGATCTTGGCCTCCTGACGCTCCAGGTTCTCCTGGTTCGCCGCGCCGCGGGGACCGTTCGGGTTGCACTGGTCGTTGCCGACGTTCGCGCCGAGGCGGTCCGTGTAGTAGGTGCACGTGCGTCCCGGGGCAGCGGCCGCCCACTCCTCACCGGTCGTCGAGAAGTAGTTGAGGACGTTGAAAGTGGCGAGCTGCAGGTCCCCACCGACCTCCTCGGGAGCCTCGGTGCGCGTGTCCTCGAACGTCGCCGGCGCGTCACCGGCGGCCGTGAGCTGCGTGGTCGGCTGGTACTTCCACGCGTTGTTCCGCCAGTCGATGATGACGGGCGCGGTGATCTCCGCGGGAGCGTTGACGCGGACGATCTCGCCGCCGCTGATCCACGGCAGCGCGATGCCCTTGTTCGTGGCGTTGCCGAGGAAGTTGGTGCTCGAGCCGTCGTCGATCGCGACACCGCGGTCGGCGTTGTCGGCCTTGACCTCGGCGAGCCCCGTGGCGTCGTCGGCCGCGGCGACCTCGGTCGGCGTGATCAGCGGCTTGCCACCGGTCGCGAGGCCGATCTCGCCGAAGTTGTTGAGGTTGAAGTTGTTCGAGACCGTGTAGGTCTCCGTCGGCAGGACGAGCTCGCCCTCGTACTGCTCGCGGTCCGCGAACGCGGGGAGCGCGAACTCGCGCGGCGTGACCGCCGCGGCCGGCTCGGTCAGCACCTCGGTCGTGCCGTTGCTCTGCGAGCGCGCGTCGAGCTGCGTGAGGCCGTTGAACTCGGTCGGCAGGCCGACGACCTCGACGTGGTCGCCCACCGCCGGGTAGGTCGTGCTCGGCGTGCCGAGCCACACGAAGACCGCGTCGGACGCCGCGCCGGTGGCCGGCTTCGGGTCGCCACCGGTGCCCGCGGTCTGCAGGTAGAAGCCGTTGAAGCCACCGGTCGGGTACGACGCGGTGACGACGCCGCGCGTCTCGACGAGCGTGCTGCGGTCGAGCGGCGTCTCCGCGCCCGTGCCCTGGATCTCGGCGATCGTGACGACCTCGGGGTCGCCGGGCTCGGGATCCGGATCGGGGTCAGGGTCAGGGTCGGGGTCAGCACCGGAGTTGCGCGGCGTCGGTGCGGCGACCGTGAAGTCGGCAGCGTTGTTGTTCGAGTCCGAGCCGGCGGCATTGCGCTGCAGCGACGTCTCGTTCGCGGGCGCCGTCGAGACGGCCGCGCCCTCGTAGGAAGCTGCTGCCGGAGCGCCTCCGAGGAAGTCGACGATGCTCTCCACCGCCACGTTGCCGACCGGCGGGGTGACGGGGGCCGCGACGGAGGCGAGCCAGACCTGCCCGCCGCTGGCACCGGCCGGGACCGTGCCGATCGCGTCGGGGGTCGGGAGCGGCGTCGTGCCTCCGTTGCCCTGAGCCCACTGCACCAGGTAGTGGCCGCCGGCCGGGATCTCGCCGGCGAGCGGCGTGACCTGCACGGGGCTCGTGCCGGCGGTGTTCCGGTACTGCACCGACCAACCGTCGAGCGAGATCGCCGACGACGTCGGGTTGAAGAGCTCGACGAAGTCGTGGGTGTACTCGGCACGGGCGTTGCCGCCACCCCCGTAGAACTCCGAGATGACGACACCGCTGCCGTCGACGGCGGCAGCGGCGGGGTTGGAGGGTGAGGCGGCCAACGCCGTGAGGGCGAGGCCGAGACCGAGACCGGCTGCGACGACGCGGCGCGGGTGAGGAACAGGATCGGACACGAGCGACCTTTCGCGGGAACCGTCCCGCCACGACATCGGGGTCGCGGCGAGGCTGGACGACAACCGGTCCAGTCCACCCTGTTCCGGTGGACGAAAGCAATGGCCCGTGGTGAACGGACGGTAACGGTTTGCTCGAGGCGCCCGTCACGGCGGAAGTCGTGCGGCGAACGCAGCTGCTCTCAGCCTGAGTGCAGGTGCTGCTCAGGCGTCGGCGGTCGCCCGGAGGGTGTGCCGCTGCCGGTAGAGGTCGCGGTAGAACTCGTAGCCGGACCAGACGGTCATGGCGACGGCCGCAGCGAGCCCGACCTGGGCGACGTAGAAGACGACGAGGCCCGGCGTCTCGAGCCAGCCCACGGCGTCGCCGACCGAGAGCAGCGGCAGGGCCAGGGTGCCGAGGGCGACGCCTTGGAGAGCCGTCTTGATCTTGCCGCTCTGGGCCGCCGCGATGACGACGTGCTTCGCGACGGAGAGCCGCAGCAGGGTGACACTCCACTCGCGCACGAGCACGAGGATCGCGACCCACCACCACACCTCGCCGACGATCGCGAGACCGATGAACGCCATCCCGGTGATCGCCTTGTCGGCGATGGGGTCGGCGATCTTGCCGAAGTCGGTGACCAGGTTCCGCGCCCGCGCGATGTCACCGTCGATCTTGTCGGTGATCATCGCGACCGCGAAGATCACCCACGCGACGGTCCGCCAGAGCACCGAGTCGCCGCCGTCGACGAGCAGCGCCCAGCCGAAGAACGGGACCAGCACGATGCGCAGCGTCGTCAGCGCGTTCGGCAGGTTGACGTTGCTGGGGCGGGCGGGCTCGGCGGCCGCTCCGGTGGGCTCCTGGCTCATCGACGTCCCTCCGCCCTGCCGGGGCGGGCCCCGACGATCTCGGCCACCAGGTCCACGCCCTCGCTCGCGACGACGACCGCGGGCACGAGGTCACCGACGCGCACGCCCTCGGGCAGGTCGCCGTCGACCGTCACCAGCGTCGTCGTGCCGTCCACCTCCGGACCCTGGTGCGCCGCGCGCCCCTCGGGGCCGTCCTCGTCGTCGATCCGCTCCACGAGCACGTCGACGTGCTCGCCGATGCGCTCCTCGGCCCGCTGGGAGGTGAGCTCCTCGACCAGGGCGGTCACGTGCTCGGTGCGCGCCCGGATCTCGTCGTCGTCGTGCTTGCCCTCGAACCCGGCCGCCTCCGTGCCGTCCTCGTCGGAGTACCCGAACACGCCCGTCACGTCGAGCCGCGCCGCCTCGAGGAACGCGCAGAGCGTCTCGACGTCCTCCTCGGTCTCCCCGGGGAAACCGACGATCACGTTCGAGCGCACACCGGCGTCGGGCGAGAGCGCCCGGATCCGCTCCAGGAGCGCGAGGAAGCTGTCGGGGTCGCCGAAGCGCCGCATGCGGCGCAGCACGGCGTTGCTGGCGTGCTGGAAGGAGAGGTCGAAGTACGGCGTCACGCCCGGCGTGTCGGCGATGGCCCGGATCAGGCCGGGGCGGGTCTCGGCCGGCTGGAGGTACGACACGCGGACGCGCGCGACGCCCTCCACGGCGACCAGCTCCGGCAGCAGCGTCTCGAGGAGCTTCACGTCGCCGAGGTCCTTGCCGTAGGACGTGGAGTTCTCGCTGACGAGGAACATCTCGCGGACCCCCTGC
>DASWYU010000156.1:0-6970 GCA_036404795.1 Nocardioides sp.
GCACCGACGTCGGCCTGCTGCTCCGCGACGGCGACCTGGTCGGCGACCTCCTCGGCCACCTCGCCGGCGGCTCCGCCAGCAGCCGCCAGCACCTCGACGCCGGTCCGCTCCCCGTCCAGTGCCTGGTTGGCGAGCCGGTCCGCGGCGGCGTTCCGGGCGCGCGGCACCCACGTGTAGACGGTTCCCGTCGGTGCGACCTCCCCGGCCCTCCGGGCCAGCGGCACCATGTCCGGGTGCTTGATCTTCCAGCGGCCGGACATCTGCTCGACGACCAGCTTGGAGTCCATCCGCACCTCGACGCGCGCGCCCGGCGCGTGGGCGACGGCGAGCTCGAGGCCGGCGATCAGCCCCGAGTACTCCGCCACGTTGTTCGTCGCACGACCGATCGTCGCGCCGTCGTGGGCGATGACGGCCCCGGTCGCGGCGTCGCGCAGGAGTGCGCCGTACGCCGCGGGTCCGGGGTTGCCCCGTGAGCCGCCGTCCGCCTCGACGACGACGGCCTCGTAGGCCCCTCGGGCCGGGTGGGCCCCGGTCACAACCCCGACTCGGAGGTGCGGACGAGGATCCGCGAGCACTCCTCGCAGCGCACGACCGTGTCGACCGTCGCGCGCTTGATGACCGCGAGCTCGGCGTTGTCGAGCGTCAGGCGGCAGCCGCCGCACTCGCGGCGGCGCAGCTCGGCGGCACCGATGCCGCCCTTCTGCTGGCGCAGCTTGTCGTAGAGCCCCAGCAGGTCGGCCGGGAGGTCCTCGACGAGCGGTCCGCGCTCGGCGGCACCGGCGGCGAGGTCGGCGTCGATCTCCTCCCAGGCCGCGTCCCGCTCGCTCGACAGGGTCGCGACCTCGGCGTCGATCTCCGCGAGCCGCCCCTCGGCCTCGGTCAGGCGGCCCTGGGCCTCCTCGACGCGCTCCATGATCTCGAGCTCGGTGTCCTCGAGGGAGGAGATGCGCCGCTCCAGGGACACGAGCTCGCTCTGCATCCGCTCGAGGTCCTTGGGGTTGGTCACCAGACCGGCGTCCATGCGCTGCTGGTCGCGGGCCCGCCGGGCCTTGACCTGCTCGACGTCGGCGTCGGCCTTGCGCTGCTCGAGAGCGAGGTCGTCCGCCGCGATGCGCGCGTCCCGCGCCTGGTCGTCGATGCCGCGGCGGGACACCGCGAGCTCCTCGAGCCGCGCCAGCTGGGGCAGCTTCGCGCGCCGGTGACGGAGCTGGTCGAGCCGGGAGTCGAGCTCCTGGACGTCGAGCAGCTTCCGCTGGGCGAAGGGATCGGCTTTGATCACTCGCTCCTCTCAGAGCGGTCGGACGGGTCGGAGACGTCGACGCGGAACTGCCACGGGTCCGTGCGCAGGGTGCTGACGCGAGTCTCCACACTATCGCCGAGCGCGTCGTCCACGCGCGCCGCCACCACGGGGAGCCAGGTCCACTCCGCTGCCCAGTGCGCGACGTCGACGAGCGCGGGCCCGCCCTCGGCGACGAACTCCGCCGCCCGGTGGTGCCGCAGGTCGCTCGTCACGTAGACGTCCACGTCGCTGCCGGCCAGCCGGTCGAGCAGGAAGTCGCCCGCTCCCCCGCAGACCGCGATACGACGCACGGAGCGCTCCGGGTCGCCCGCGACCCGGATGCCGCCGGCCGTGCCGGGCAGCGCGTCGGCCACCGTCCGGGCGAACTCCCCCAGCGTGGTGCGCTCGACGACCCCGACCCGCCCGGTGCCACTGGTCAGGGCGTGCGGGTCAGCCAGCTCGACGACGTCGTAGGCGGGCTCCTCGTAGGGGTGCGCCGCGCGCAGGGCCGCGACGACCTGGCGCCGCAGGCGACGCGGGAGCACGGCCTCGATCCGCTCCTCGTCGACGACCTCGATCGCGCCGACCGTGCCGATCGTGGGCTGGGCGCCCTCGAGCGGACGGAACCGGCCCTGCCCCGCGACCGAGTAGGTGCAGTGGTCGTAGTGCCCGATCGCCCCCGCGCCGGCCTCCGCGATCGCCGCCCGCACCGGCGCCGCGGCATCCGTCGGCACCAGCACGGTGACCTTGTCGTAGGGCTCGCTCGCCCCCGGGACGATCGGCTCCTGCTCGGTGATGCCCAGGGCCGACGCCATCGCCTCCGAGACTCCCCCGACGGCCTGGTCGGCGTTGGTGTGGGCGACGAGCAGTGCACAGCCCGCCTCCGCCAGGCGGCTCAGCGTCCGCCCCTTCGGCGTCGTCGCGGCGAAGCCGTGCACCGGGCGCAGGAAGAGAGGGTGGTGCACTACGAGCAGGTCCGCGCCCCAGGTGGCCGCCTCCGCCGCGACCTCCTCGTCGACGTCGACCGCGAACATCACCTTGCGGACCGGGCGCGAGGGATCGCCGTACACCAGCCCCACCGCGTCCCAGTCCTCCGCCGTCCCCGGCGGGAACCAGCCGTGCAGGAGGTCGACCACTTCACCCAACGTCGTCATGCGCAAACCGTAGCCACGCGCTAGTTGACCTGGCGGGTCTGCCCCTCCCAGTACGGCGCGCGCAGCTTGAACTTCTGCAGCTTCCCGGTCGCCGTGCGCGCGAGCTCGTCGCGGATCTCCACCGACGTCGGCGCCTTGTAGCCCGCCAGGCGCTCCTTGCACCACGCGATCAGCTCGGCCTCGTCGGCCGTCGCGTCGGGCCCGAGCACGACCAGCGCCTTGATCGTCTCGCCCCACTTCTCGCTGGGCACGCCGATGACGGCGACCTCGGCGACCGCCGGGTGCGAGAACAATGCGTCCTCGACCTCGATCGACGACACGTTCTCGCCGCCGGTGATGATCACGTCCTTCTTGCGGTCGCTGATGGTCAGGTAGCCGTCCTCGAACGTGCCGCCGTCCCCGGTGTGGAACCACCCGCCGGCCAGCGCCGTCGCGGTCTCCTCGGGCTGCTCCCAGTAGCCCTCGAGCACCTGGTTGCCCTGCGCGAGCACCTCACCGTGCTCGTCGACCTGCACCCGTACGCCGAGGGTCGGGGCACCGGCCCGCAGCAGACGCTTCGCCCGCTCCTCCGCAGGGAGGTGGTCCCACTCGGCGCGGGTGCGGTTGAGGGTCAGGAGCGGCGAGGTCTCGGTGAGCCCGTAGATCTGGATGAACTCCCAGCCCAGCTCCTCCTCGACCCGGGCGACCGTGCGGGTCGGCGGCGGCGCGCCGGCGACGATGACGCGGACCCGGTCACGACCGGGCACCTCGCCCTCCCAGGTCTGCGCGGCCTCGAGGACCGCCGCGACGACCGCGGGCGCGGCGCAGAGGACGGTGACCCCGTGGTGCTCGATGCGCCGCAGGATCTCGGCCCCGTCGACCTTGCGGAGCACGATCTGCGGCACGCCGAGGCCCGCGGTCGCGAAGGGCATCCCCCAGCCGTTGGCGTGGAACATCGGCAGGGTGTGCAGGTAGACGTCGCGGTCGCTGACGCCCGCGTGGAGCGCGAACGTGGTCGCGTTCACCCAGATGTTGCGGTGGGTGATCTGCACGCCCTTCGGCCGCGCGGTCGTGCCGGAGGTGTAGTTGATGCAGGCGGTCGCCCCCTCGTCGGGCTCCCACGGTCGCGGCTCGGCGCCGACGGGCGCGTAGAGGTCCTCGTCCCGTCCCAGCACGTAGCGGTGCTCGCACGTCACGTCGGCGAGCGCCTCGTCGAGCTCCGGGTCGACGTAGAGCACCCGGGCACCCGAGTGCTCGACGATGTAGCGGACCTCGTCGGGTCGCAGCCGGAAGTTCACGGGCACCAGCACGCGACCCGAGCCGGCGACGCCGAAGAACGAGCCGAGCAGCCGGGCGCTGTTGTGGGAGACGACGGCGACCCGGTCGCCCACCTCGATGCCCAGCGTGTCCAGGTGCGCGGCCTGCCGGCGCGCGAGGGCGCCGAGCTCGCCGTACGTCACCGACCCCAGGGACGGGGCCGGCTGGTCGGGCTCGTCGACGACGCCGACGCGCTCGGGATAGACCGTCGTCGCGCGGTCGATGAAGTCGCGCACGCTCAGGGGGACGAACACGGCAGGGCCTCCTCGTAGTCGTGACCTCGGCCACCCTAGGGACCCGGCGGTTGCAACGTCGTTGCCGCCGGCGTCCTCGGGCCCTCGAGCCGTCCCCGGGGCCTCGCCGATGAGAGTCCTCTCATGGTGCTGGGCTCCTCCGCCGACCTGCGGCAGGATCGGACGCATCATGTCCTCGTTCCTCAAGATCCTCCTCGGCGTCGCCGTCGGACTCGTCGTCGGCGGGTTCGGCGTCAGCGTCCTCGCCTTCGAGAGCCCCGACCCCGAGGTGGGGCCCGCCGTGGCGCCCGGCTCGGGATCGACGTCCGACGCCGGGTCCGCGACCGCTCCGGGGACACCCTCCTCGCCGCCGGCCGGCACCCCGTCCGCACCGCCGCCCGGCACCCCGTCCGGCACGCCGTCGGCCTCCGACCCCGGGCCCTCCGGCAGCTCGGGATCGGGCACCGGTTCGAGCACCGGATCGGGCAGCGGCTCCGGGTCGGGCAGCGGCAAGTCCGCTCCGCCGCGGAACGTCACGCCGCCGCCGCAGCCCGTCACGGGCGGCGACGACGATGACGACGTTGACGATGACGACGACCTGGACGACGACCCCGACGACGACGACGGGGACGACGACTGAGCCCCGTGCAGGGCGCCGCGTCCGACGACGCGGCGACCCGAGCCGCACGCCCCGCACGGGCGGCCCGCACGGGGCTCTCGGTCAGGCTCCGGATCACCACCACGGTCGCGGTCCTCGTGGCCCTGGCGCTCGCCGGCGCCGGCTTCAGCTTCTTCCTGATCGAGGACCGCCGGATCGCTGCCGCGCACGTCGACAACGTCGAGCAGGAGCTGGGTGAGTTCCGCCAGCTGGCGACGACGACCGGGCCCTACCAGCTGCCCGGGGCGGTCGACCCGCTCACGGACGCGCCGCCCCAGGGCGTGGCCGACCTGCTCTACGGCTTCGTGCAGCGCAACGTGCCCACCGACGAGGAGAAGCTCGTCGGATGGTGGCAGGACGGCGCCCGGATCGACCAGGCCGAGAAGGGCAGCCGCGCCGACGTGGCCGGCACGGAGGAGTTCGCCGAGGCGGTGCGACCGCTGGTCGACGCCGGCGGGTCGGTGCGCACCACGATCGACGACCTCGACCTCCTGCTCACCGTGCAGCCGGCCTCGGTGCAGGTCCCGCAGCTCGACGCCGCCGGCCAGCCCGTCCTCGACGCCGCCGGATCTCCCGCTCTCATCAGCGACCGGGGCGCCCTCGTCGTCGTCACGTACACCGACGTCGCCGGCCAGCAGCTGCAGGACACGGTGCGGACCTACGCGCTCGTCGCCCTCGCCGCGCTGGTCTCCGTCGTGGGCTTCGCCGCGTGGCAGTCCGGCCGGCTCCTGCGCCCGCTCCGGGTCCTGCGCCGCAGCGCCGAGGAGATCAGCGAGACCGACCTCTCGCGGCGCGTGCCCGAGACCGGCAACGACGACATCACGGCGCTGACGCGCACGGTCAACGGCATGCTCGCCCGGCTCGAGTCCGCGTTCGTCGCCCAGCGCCAGTTCCTCGACGACGCCGGCCACGAGCTCAAGACGCCGCTCACGGTCCTCAGCGGCCACCTGGAGCTGCTGGAGACGCACACCGCGGAGGACGCCGAGACGCGCGACCTGCTCCTCGACGAGGTGGACCGGATGGCGCGACTCGTCGGCGACCTCCTGCTGCTCGCGAAGAGCGACCGTCCCGACTTCCTCACGCCGGGTCCCGTCGACGCGGCCGACCTCGCCGCGAGCGTGCTGTCCAAGGCCCGCGCCCTCGCGCCCCGGACGTGGATCCTCGACACGCCCCCCGCCGGCACGCCGGCCCCGGTGCTCCACGCCGACGAGCAGCGGTTGACCCAGGCTCTCCTGCAGCTCTGCGACAACGCGGTCAAGCACACCGCCGAGGGCGACGTCGTGGCGGTCGGGTGGGACGCCGGCCCCGACGGCTCCGTCCGTCTCTGGGTGCGCGACAGCGGTCCGGGCGTGCCCGAGGCCGACCGCCGCCGCATCTTCGAGCGGTTCGGGCGCAGCCACGTGCCGGCCGGCGACGAGGGCTTCGGCCTGGGCCTGTCGATCGTGACCGCCATCGTCACCGCCCACGGCGGCACGATCGCCGTCGACCAGGCCGCACCGCACGGCGCGCTCTTCACGCTGACGCTCCCCACCTGACCTGCAGCCCGACCCACCTGAGAGGACCCCCCGTGGCCAGCATCCTGATCGTCGAGGACGAGGACCGCATCGCGTCGTTCGTCGCCAAGGGCCTCCGGGCCGACGGGCACACGGTGACCGTCGTGGGCGACGGCGTCGACGGTCTCGACCACGCGCTCAGCAGCATGTTCGACCTCATGGTCCTCGACATCGGACTGCCCCGGATGAACGGGTTCGAGGTCCTCGACCAGCTCCGCTCCTCCGGCTCCCGGATGCCGGTGATCGTGCTGACCGCACGCGACTCCGCGGCGGACACGGTGTCGGCGCTCGACGGCGGGGCCGACGACTACATGCCGAAACCCTTCCGGTTCAGCGAGCTGCAGGCCCGGGTGCGGGTGCGGCTGCGCAGCGCCGTACCGGCCGGGGACGACGGCGGCACCTCCACCCTCTCGGCCGGCGGCATCGTCCTGGACCTCCGCACCCGGCGGGCCACCGCGGGCGGCCGCACGGTCGAGCTCTCGGCGCGGGAGTTCACGCTCGCGGAGATGTTCCTCCGCAACCCGGGCCAGGTGCTCTCGCGCGAGCAGCTCCTCGACAAGGTCTGGGGCCTCGACTTCGACCCGTCGTCCAACGTCGTGGACGTCTACGTGGGCTACCTGCGCAAGAAGTTCGGCGCCCAGACGATCGGCACGGTGCGCGGGATGGGCTACCGCCTCAACACGTGAACGACACCTGGCCGGCAGCCCTGGTAGTGGCTGCCGGCCCGGTGTCGCGGGAGGTACGACGCGGTCAGTCGTCGTCCCCGTCGTCGTCATCGTCGTCATCGTCGTCGCGGT
>DASWYU010000157.1:0-4688 GCA_036404795.1 Nocardioides sp.
GGCCTGGGCTCCCCGGGCTGCTCGTGACGGGCGGGGCTCATGCCGTGTGCGCCACCGGGGTCGGCTCGAGGAGCGCGGTGCGCGTCGGGTAGGGCAGGGTCGGCGTGCGGCCGCGCGTCCAGGTGACCCGCACCCGCCCGCCGAGCCGCTCCTCGACCCGCGCGATGGCGTCGCGGTAGCGCTCGCGGTCGACGTTGTCGACGACGACGATGCCGCCCGGCGCCACGCGGTCGACGGCGCGGTCGAGGCACGCCTCGCGGGCCCGGCCGTCCACGACCACGAGGTCGAAGAGGCCCGGCACACGGTCGATCTCCGCGACGTAGTCGGAGAAGTCGAGGTCCGCGAAGCCCGCCTTGGCCGACGGCACGACGTCGCGCGTCAGCTTCGTGCGCGCATCGGTGGGCGGCACGACCCGCAGCTCCGCGTTCGCGGGCAGCACGGGACGCATCGACGCCGCCCAGTCCACGTCGTGCTCGATGGAGACGACCTCGCCGCACCGCGCGGCGAGCCACACCGTCGACGCACCGGACCCCCACTCGAGCGCCCGCGCGTCGGGGCGGCCCCGCAGGAACTCCTCGACGCGGTCCGCCGACGCGAAGGTCCACCACGGCACGTCGTGCCGCACCAGCTCGTCGAGGTCGTAGATGGAGAGCCACGAGCGCACCCACAGACCCGTCCGCGAACGCGCCGCCCAGCGGTCGAGCAGCCCGAGCAGGCCGGTCACCCGCAGCACGCCCCGCAGCACGCGGAGCAGCCGCACGTAGAGACCCTTCACGTCATCCGTTCCCTTCGTCCGCGGCCCCACCGGCCAGCTCCATCGTCAGCAGGCGGGGATCGGGCCCCGCTCCGGCACGCTCGAGCGCGACGACGACGCGTCCCTCGCCGTACGCCGCCAGCACGTCCCCCGGCACGTCCGCCGTCAGGTCCGTGCCCGACGCCCGCACGGGCACCTCCACCCCGTTGACCGTCAGCCGCAGGTCCGCCGGCTCGACGAGCCCGACCCGCAGCGTGGCGCCGTCCGGTCGAGGCGCGGTCAGCGTGAACCCCACCTCGGCGCGCTCGCCGGTCAGTCGGATGCCGTCGGCCGTCGTGTGCGCGGTCCAGCCGCCGAGCTCCAGCTCGCCGGCGTCACCGCCCGGACCGAAGGTCATGCGTCCGCCGTCGTGCTCGGGCAGCACGAGCTGGCAGCGCGCGAGGCGGTTCATCACGTCGTGCGACGGCAGCCCGAGCAGCGTGCCGAGACCGGGCAGCGGACCGGGTCGCTGGACGCGGGCGACCTCGACGCAGTTCGTGCCGGGGCGGCGCGGACCGGCCGTGACCGCCCAGAACTCCGTGGGCCCGAGCGGGTCCACGGTGAGCGGGTCGCTGCCGCGGTCGTCGGCGTAGGCCGACAGCGGCCCGATGAGGTCGAGCGCGCAGTTCTCGTCCCCGTCGAGCGAGCGGCGCAGCGACCGACGGTCCTCGTCGAGCGCGGGCGAGCAGGTCACCCACCCCGCGGGCACCGACGGCGCGAGCTCCCGCGCGCTCGTGCGCCAGTAGTCGGTGTCGGCGGCCTGCGCGACGGCGTAGGAGGGCAGCGTCGCGAACGTGTAGCCGTAGGGGTGCAGCCGCACCTGGTCGAGCGTCGGCGCCACGAGCCCGAGCGCGACGAGGGCGAGGAGCAGGGCGGGTACGACGCGCACCCGCCGCTCCCGCAGCCGGGCCGCCGCCGCGACGGCCGCGGCGATCGCCACCGTCGCCAGCAGCGCCATCGCGGGCACCATGAACAGGAGCTGCCGCAGCCCGTTGTAGAGGTTCGACTCCCGCACCATCGCGAGGATCGGCAGCGTCCAGGCCTGCACGCCGACGACGAGCCAGGCCGTGGTCGCGACGCCGACCGTGGGCAGCCGCACGTCGGCGACGACCCGCGCCAGGGCGATCCCGGAGCCGACGAGCACCAGCACGAGGAGCACGAGCGGCACCTCGCCGACGAGCAGGGCCGGCACGTAGAACCACTCCCCCGTCCG
This sequence comes from Nocardioides sp., assembly GCA_036404795.1. Classification (GTDB taxonomy): domain Bacteria; phylum Actinomycetota; class Actinomycetes; order Propionibacteriales; family Nocardioidaceae; genus Nocardioides. The sequence continues at coordinate 2,007 of DASWYU010000157.1, forward strand.
CTCGTCGAAGCGCGAGGAGGAGGCCGCCGACTCGCGCAGCGCCGTCAGCGGCGTCGAGAACACGGCCGGGTAGACGGCGAGCAGCACGAGCCAGGCGGCGACGGGCACCAGGCCGACGACGGCGGCCGTGCCGCGCACGACGGGCGCGCCCGCGCGCAGCCGCGGGTGCAGCAGGACGGCGGCGATGACGTGGCTGGCGAGGAGGGTCGGCCAGATGCCGGGGCGCGTGCCCATCGCGAGCACCCAGCCCGCCAGCACGACGAGGGTCGCGAGCGCGACGTACGCCCGCGTGCGCGCCGCGCCCCGCACCCGCGTCAGCAGCAGCACCAGGCCCGCCGTCACGAGGGTGCAGCCCGTCGCGACGGGCACGTCCTTGACGTTGAACATGGTGTGGCCGGTCCACATGGGGATCGCGCCGAGGACGGCGGCGGCGACGACCGCCCAGCCCCACGAGCGCAGCAGGACGCGGGCGACGACGGCCACCGCGGCCGTGCCGACGAGGCCGAGGGCGACGATGACGAGGTGACGCACGGCGTACGCCTCGCCCGTCGCGACGATCTCCCCGGAGCCCTCGAGCCCGGCGAGCATGACCGCCGCGTGCATGAGGAGCGCCGTCACCGGGGCGTAGACGTAGGCCTGGTCCTCCCACGCGCCCGGGCGGTCGCCGTCGAGGTCGCCCTCGAGGAGGTACCACCCGTGCTCGAGGAAGCTGCGCATCCGCCCGACGTGGTAGGTCTCGTCCCACGAGACCCCCGTCGTCCAGGCGCCGTGCACCGCGATCGCCGTCGTGGTGAGAAGCACCGCGACGGCGACGACGAGCAGGGGGCGTGGCACTGGCGGCACCCGGTGGGGTGTCGACCTCGGCGCCGGGGTGGCGGACTCCTCGGCGCGCGGCCGGTCGTCGAGCTGGGTCACGCGTCGGTACGCCGCGTCTCGGCCGCCAGCACGGGTGCGACGGGGGCCGAGCGGGCCTCGGCCACGAGCCGGCCGGCGTCGTACGTCGGACGCACGTCCCGCCCCGGGCGCGACTGCTGGCGCGCGTGCACGACGAGCTCGGCGAGCAGGCCGAACAGCAGCAGCTGCAGCCCGACCAGCACGAGCAGGACGCCGGCGAGCAGGAGCGGACGGTCGCCGATGGTGGCGCCGGTCGCGATCTTGAGGACGGTCAGGTAGGCGAGGAGGATCCCGCCGAGCAGGAAGCAGACCGAGCCGATGCCACCGAAGAGGTGCGACGGGCGGTTCTCGTAGGACAGCAGGAACCGCACGGTCACGAGGTCGGCGAAGCCGCGCCAGAAGCGCGCGAGGCCGTATTTGCTCGTGCCCGACATGCGCGGGTGGTGCTCGACCGGCACCTCGGCGACGCGGTGGCCCAGGTCGTGGGCGATGACGGTGAGGTAGCGATGCATCTCGCCGTACAGCATCGGCACCACGTCGGCCGCCACCTCGGCGCGCATCATCTTGAAGCCCGAGTTGAAGTCGTTGCCCGGCGCGCCCGACAGCATCGCCGTCGTGCGGTTGTAGAGCCGCGACGTCGTGCGCTTCACGAACCGGTCGCGGCGCGTCAGGCGCGCGCCGGTCACGAGGTCGGCACCGTCGGCGAGCGCGGCAGCGAGGGCCGGCAGCTCGGACGGGTCGTCCTGCCCGTCGGCGTCCATCATCACGACGACGTCGGCGCCGCCCTCGAGCGCCCGCTCGAAGCCGATCCGCAGCGCGGCGGCCTTGCCCATGTTGTGGCGCAGCATCTCGAGCTCGACGCACGGGTGCGTCGCGGCGAGCTCGCGCATGACGGCCGCGGTGTCGTCGGTCGAGCCGTCGTTGACGAGGAGCACGCGGGCGTCGGGGTGCAGCGCAGCGGCGTGCTCCACGACCCGCGGGACCAGCACGCGGAGGTTCTCCGCCTCGTTGAGGGCGGGTATGACGACCCACGGCAGCACGGCGGACTCCTCGGGTGGACGGACGACGGACGGCGCGGTTGGGCACTGCCCGAGGCGCACCCGGCCGTTCTCGCCCGTCGAGACGAACGCCAGTCGAACCCGGCCCGACTCCCGCGTGCCGATTCCTCGCCGGTTGGGCGGCGTGCGGTCGACCGGGAGGTGACGCGGGGGTGGCGCTACCGCGCGAGGAGCCCGGCGAGCGCCACGGACTCCATGACGGTGGCCCCGGCGCGCCGTACGTCGCGGGCCAGCGCCTGGTCGCTCGTCACCACGACGACCATGCGGCCGTCAGGCTCCAGGTTCACCAGGTCGCGGATGACGTCGTCGGCGATGACGTGCTCCGGGCTGAACGCCACCCGCACGCCACGCGGCGCCGTGATCACGGGGCGCGTCGGCGACGAGGCGGCGTCGAAGACCACCGTCGTCTCGGCGCCCGAACGGGCCACGACGGGGGCGATCCCGTTGACGAGGCGCATCCGCTGCACCTCCAGGGACGAGCCGCCCCAGGCCTGCTTGGTCACGTTGTAGCCGTCGACGATGAGGCGCGCCCGGGGCATACCGAGCAGCTGGTCGAGGAGCGCCGGGCTCCCCGCCCCCAGCGCTCCGGCGGCGGACGTCGTGCGCGTGCCCGTCGCGACGAGCGAGGCCTCGTGGCGCTCTCCCGGGGTGACGGTCTCGCCGACCGGGAGGCCGAGCTCGCGCTGGAGGCCCTGCGCGGAGGCGACCAGCGTCTCGAGCAGCAGCCGCG
>DASWYU010000158.1:0-4768 GCA_036404795.1 Nocardioides sp.
CGCGGCCCCGCCACCCCCGCGAGCCGGGCCGCGCGCCGTACCTGCGCCCCCACGGTCGCCGTCGGGTCCAGGTAGGTCACGGACTGCGGCAGCAGCGCGATCTCCCGGCCGGCGAGCCGTCGCCGGCGGGCGGCGTCGACCACCTCGTCGCGGTAGCGCACCTCGCCCCGCTCCGTCGCGTTGGGCGGCAGCATCCCGAGCACGGCGTGGCCGAGGAGGCTCTTGCCGGCACCGCTGGCGCCGACGAGCGCGACGAGCTCGTCGGGCCGCACGTCGAGGTCCATGCCGTCGAGCGCGACGACCTCGCGGCGGCGCAGGCCGCGCTCGTACTGCCCGAAGGTCACGCACAGGTCGCTGACCTGCAGGAGGTGGGTGCTCACAGGTGGTGGCTCCTCGGGTCGGCGAGCGCGCGCAGTCCGTTGCCGATCGTGTCGACCAGCTTCACGACGAGCAGGAGGGCGAGCCCGGGCAGGGCGGCGAGCCACCAGTGGCCCGCGGAGAGGGAGCGCATGGACTCGGCGAGGAGGACGCCGACGGCCGGTACGTCGGGGTCGACGCCCAGGCCGAGGAACGACAGCGCCGCCTCGTGGAGGATCGCGTGGGGGAACATCAGGACGATGCCGACCGAGAGGTGGGGCAGCAGCGTGGGCGCGAGGTGGCGGCGGGCGACGTGCCACCGGCCGTGACCGAGCGCCCGGGACACCGCGACGTGGTCGCCGCTGACGCTCTCGGTCGCGACGGCGACGAGCACGCGGGTCAGCCGCGGCCAGTGGGTGACGGCGATCGCGATCACCACCGCCGTCGTGCCACCGCCGAGCGCGAACGAGATCATGATGAGCAGCACGAGGTGGGGGAGCGCGAGGAAGAGGTCGACCAGCCACGCCACCACGGCGCGCCCGACCCGGCCGCCGGCGACCGCGACGAGCGTGAGGGCCGCCGCGATGAGGCCCGAGGCGACGGCCGCCGCGGTGCCGACGACGAGGCTGAGCCGCAGCCCGACCAGCGTGCGGGCCAGCAGGTCGCGGCCGTAGCGGTCCGTGCCGAACCAGTGCTCCCACGTCGGCGCCTGGTGGCGCGCGGGGAGGTCGGTGTCCGCGGAGACGCCGACGAGCAGGGAGCCGAGCACCGCGACGGCGAGGACCACGGCGAGGGCGGCGCCGACCTGGGCGAGCGTGCGGGTACGGCGGTCCCAGCGCAACCGGACCGGGGCGAGGGTGACGGCGCTCATCGGGCGGCTCCCGCCTTCTCCAGGGACTGCCGGGTGCGGGGGTCCGCGGCGCGGTGCGCCACGTCGCCCAACGCGTTGCCCAGGAAGACGAACGCGGCCGTGACCAGTGCGATCCCCATGAGGAGCGGCACGTCCTGCCGCAGCGCCGCCTGGGTCGTCGCCTCGCCGAGGCCGGGATAGGTGAAGACCTGCTCGGCGAGCAGCGACCCGCCGAACAGCTCGCTGAACGACGCGAACTGCAGCATGAGCGCCGGGCCGGCGGCGTTGCGGGCCACGCGGTGCACGACGAGGCCGACGGTGCGCTCGCCCTGGGCCCGGGCGAAGGCGACGTGGTCGCTGGCCATCGCCTCGACGGTCGCCTGCCGGGTGTGCAGCAGCACGGGCGAGACGCCGACGACGCTGAGGGTGATCGCCGGCAGCAGCAGGTGGTGGAGGCGCTCGAGCAGACCCGCCTCGCCGGGCAGGGTGCCGATCGGTGCGGCGCAGCAGACCGGCGTCCACTGCAGCGCGACCGAGAAGACGTAGAGCAGGAGCAGGCCGACCCAGAACGTCGGCGCGGACGCCAGGACGTAGGCCCACCAGCTGAGCAGCCGGTCGGGCCACCGCCCCTCGAACGCGCCCGCGACGAGGCCGAGCAGGAAGCCGAGCACCCCCGACAGGACCCAGGCGAGCAGCATGAGGGAGGCGGTGGCCGCGGCCCGGTCGACGAGCACGTCGGCGACCGGCTCGTTGTAGATCTGCGAGCGGCCGAGGTCGCCCGTGAGCACGTTGCCGGCCCACGCGGTGAAGCGCTCCAGCGGCGGGTCGTCGAGGCCCCAGCGGTCGGCGATCGCCTCGCGCTGCTCCGGGCCGACGTTGACGGCGTCGGCGCCCACGTAGGCCTGCACGGGATCGACCGGCGAGGCCGACATGAGCGCGAACGACCCGATCGCGACGGCCACCATGAGGGTGGCCACCCGGAGCAGGCGGAACAGCCCGCTCCGGGCGACGGTCAGGGGCGCAGTCATCAGCAGGTCCAGGTCCAGCCGGTGATGCCGGCGGTGATGGGCCAGCCGTGGCCGTGGGGCTCGATCTGGGGGGTGCCGATGTCGAGGCAGTCGGAGACGTAGTAGGTGTGCTCGAGGTTGACCAGCCACGCCCAGGGCGCGTCCGCGGAGGCCGCGGTGCCGATGCCGTCGGCGTCGAGCTGGGCCGCGCGCCAGGAGGCGATCGCCTCGTCGGGGTCGATCGCGGCCACGGCCGCGTCGAGGTGGGCGTCGACGACCGGGTTCGCGTAGTAGCCGGCGTTGTTGTACTCCACCCCCGCCTCGGCGGAGTGGTAGAGGTTGTACATCTCGGTCGGGTCGTGGCTGCCCCAGCCGAACAGGACCGCGTCGGTGTGCAGCCGCTGGTCGATCTCCTCCCAGGACACGCCCTCGGTGGTGATCGCGATCCCCGCCTCCGCGGCCATGTCGGCGACGTTCACCGCGAGACCCTGCCGCAGGCTGTCGGTCGCGGGGTAGAGCAGCGTGAACTCGGCGGGCATGCCGTCCTTCTCGACGGTCCCGTCCCCGTCGGCGTCCGTCCAGCCCGCCTCCGCCAGGATCGCGCGGGCACCGTCGGGGTCGGCGTCCTCGATCACCGTCGACGGCTCGAACCACGGGGTGGCGTCCGCCGGGCCGAAGGCGGGGGAGCCGAAGCCCTCCAGCACCCCGTCCACGAGCGCCTCGCGATCCACGGCGACGTTGAGCGCGCGCCGTACGGCGACGTCCGACGTCACGTCGTTGCCCACCGGGATCCCGTCGTCGGTGGTGGTGCCCGTCGGGACCGTCGGCAGGCTGATGCCGCGGTTGTCGACCGAGGTGACCGCCTCGATCCGGGCGCCGTCGATCTCCTGGGTCGCGAGCGAGGAGGGCACCCCGGCGACGTCGACGTCGCCGGTGCGCATCGCCGCCAGCGACGCGTCCTCGTCGGTGAAGACGAAGGTGACGCGCTCGAACGCGGGCTGCTCGCCGTAGTAGTCGTCGTTGCGCTCGACCACGAGCTGCTGGCCGCGCTCCCACGACACGAAGCGGAAGGGGCCGGACCCGACCGGGTTGCTCGCGTAGTCCTCGCCGTGCGCGTGCTCCGGCACGATGCCGAGCGTCACGAGCCGGTTCACGAACGTGCTCTGCGGCGCCGTCAGCGTCAGCTCCACCGTGTCGGCGTCCACGGCGACGGCGCTCTCCAGCGCGGTCACGTCCGTGAGGCCGCCCGACTCCGCCGCGGTCGTGAACGTGTAGGCCACGTCCTCGGCGGTGACCGGCTCGCCGTCGGTGAAGGTCGCGTCGTCGCGGATGTCGACCGTCCACACGAGCCCGTCGTCGCTCACGCCGTAGTCCGTCGCCAGGTCGAGCCCGATCGACAGGTCGTCCTCGCGTGTCAGCAGCGTCGACTGGAAGAGGGGTGAGCCGTAACGGCCCCAGCCCAGCGTGGGGTCGTAGCCCTCCTCCGACTCGCCACCGATCGCGAGGCGCAGCTCGGAGCCGTCGCGGCTCCCGCCCGCCGACGTGTCACCGCCGCACGCCGTCAGGAGGCTGCCGACGAGGACGAGACCGCCGGCGAGGGCGAACGGGCGGAAGCGGGGTAGCGGACCGGACATCGGCGTCCTCTTTCAAACGTCGGAGTGCTTGTTGCAGTCACCTTGCAACAACGCAGTGTGCCCGATAACCCTCCGGTCGGAGAGGGAGGGGCTGTGCTTATGGTCCTTGCTCCGCTCGGCCGTGCCCGCGGCGCCCGGAGCTCCCGTCCACGGTCGATCCCGACCACGGCTTCCCCCGCTGCGCTCCTCCGCCGCGGCCGCTCCTCCCTTGGGACGCGAGCGCGCCGCGGGCTCTACCGATGGCCGAGCTGCGCTCGGCGTGCCCGCGGCGCCTGGAGCTCCCGTCCACGGTCGATCCCGACCACGGCTTCCCCCGCTGCGCTCCTCCGCCGCGGCCGCTCCTCCCTTGGGACGCGAGCGCGCCGCGGGCGGCGGGATCGGGGGCGGATGGGGGAGTGAAGTGTGCGGTTGCGACGGGTGTGACGTCGGTGGGGTTGTCGCTTCCGCACAGTCATCGGCGACTGGCCCAACCGTGTCCAGTCCTCCCGGGTCGCCCTGGAGCCGAGGCTGGCCGGGGTCTTGTTGCAAGTCACTTGCAACAACTACAGTTCCCTCCCATGGACGAGGAACTGCTCGGCTCGGCGCAGCAGGTGGCCGGTCTCGTCGCGGCGCGGGGGCGCGGCGACGTCGACGGTGCGCGTTCCCTCGTCCGTGCGCTGGTGAGGGACGGCGACCTGGCCGGCGGTTCGCTGCTGGTCGCGGAGCTCGCGCTGGGCCTGCTGGCCCAGGAGACGGGCGAGTCGCTGGACGGCGTGGTGGGACGGCTCAACCTGGAGCTGATGGCCCTGCCGCGCCGCTAGGACCCGCGTGCCCGGCCCCTGTGGCGCTCACCTCCGGGGCCGGGCCGCACGCGTCGTCGGTCCGCCGTGACCATCAACCGACCGCGTTGACCATCAATATTGATGGTCAACGCGGTCGGG
>DASWYU010000159.1:0-1984 GCA_036404795.1 Nocardioides sp.
CCCGCCGCAGGTCCCGCATGCCGTAGCCCGTGTGGTCGGAGTGCCGCGGGATGCCGCCGGCCTCGCGCTCGCGGTCCAGCACGAGCACGGTCGCGGTCGGGCCGAGGCGCTCGGCCAGTGCGGTCGCGGCGGTCAGGCCGGACGGCCCGCCGCCCACGACGACGACGTCGGCGCGGGTGAGCACGGGGGCGGCGGGGGCTGCGGGGTCGGCGAGGACCGTGGTCACGAGGAGGCTCCTGCGAAGAGGCTGGCGCCGCACGTCTCGAGCGCGGCCTGGGCGTCGGCGCCGCAGAAGAAGCCCTGGCAGCGGCCGTTCATGAGGCGGGTGCGACGGCGGAGACCGTCGAGGTCGCGCGGCGGGATCGGCGAGGCGAAGGCGTCGCGCACCTCGCCCGCCGTGACGCGCTCGCAGAAGCAGACGACGTGGCCGTAGGCCGGATCCGCGGCGATGCGCTCGGCGTCCGCGTAGGGCCGCAGCCCCGCCTCGCCGATGTTCGGGATGCGCGGCGGCGCGGGCAGGTCGTCGCGGGGTGCGACGTCGAGGCCGCCCTTCGCGAGCAGGTCGGCCACGTGCTCGGCGATCGCGATGCACGCCGTCAGGCCGGTCGAGCGGATCCCGCCGACGAGCAGGTAGCGGCGGTCGTCGTCCCGCTCGATCAGGTAGTCGCCGCCGGGGACGGCGGCGCGGAGGCCGGCGTACGTCGTCGTCACCTCCTCCTCGAACAGCGTCGGCATGATCCGCTCGCCCTTGCCGCGGAGGAAGGCGAAGCCGTTCTCCGAGGTGCCGGTCGCGGTCTTGTCGTCGAGGTCCTCGGCGGTGGGGCCGAGCATCACGTTGCCGTAGACCGTCGGGCTCACCAGCACGCCCTTGCCCAGCGAGGAGGGCACGGGCAGCACGATGAGCGGCGCGAGCGGGCGGGCCAGCTTGTCGAAGACGAACAGCTCGCCGCGGCGCGGCGTGACGGTGAAGCGGTCGTGGTCGAAGAGACCGTCGACGGTGTCGGCGTGCAGACCGGCAGCGTTGACGACCCACCCGGCGAGGACGTCCCCGCCGGTGGTGCGCAGCAGGGTCCCGTCGGGGGTCTCCTCGACGGCGGTCACCCGGTGCTCGAGCAGCACCTCGGCGCCGCGCGCGACGGCGTCGGTGGCCAGCGCGATGGTCGTCGACCAGGTGCAGATGATCGACTCGCCGGGCACGGTGAGCCCGCCGAGTGCGCCGGGCCCGAGGGCGGGGACCGCCGCGTAGACCTCGTCGGCGGGGACGATCCGGCACGCGTCGTACCCGTTCCTCCGCGCCTTCTCCCGCAGACCCGGGAGGGCCGCGAGCTCCTCCTCGGTCCACGCGACGAGGAGCGCGCCGGTGCGCTCGACGGGGATGCCGGTGGCCTCGGCGAGGTCGCCGAGGAGGTGGTAGCCCTCCGCGACGAGCCGCGACTCCAGCGTGCCGGGGCTCGCGTCGAAACCCGTGTGGAGGATCGCGGTGTTGGCCTTGCTCGTGCCGTCGCCGACGTCGCTGCGCGCCTCGACGATCGCGACGCTGAGCGCCGTGGCCGCGAGCCGGCGGGCGATCGCGGAGCCCACGACGCCGCCGCCGATCACGGCGACGTCGACGCGACGGGGCGCGCCCGGGGGAGGGGTGGTCATGGCTGCTCCGTTCGGGGGGTGCCGGCGACGTGCGCGGCGGCGGTCGACCAGCGCTGCCGCTCCGTCGCGGCGCGGTCGGGGGACCAGGTGGGGTGGACGACGAGGCGGGGTACGACGCGGGACAGCGCCTCCGCCGGATCGAGGGTGGCGTCGAGGCCGAGGCGGGCGGCCACCGCCGCACCGAGCGGGGTGGCGTCGGCCGAGGGGTGGACCTCGACGGGCACCTGGGCGCGGTCGGCGAGGGCCTGGACGAGCACGCGGGAGCGGGTCAGGCCGCCGTCGACGCGGAGGGTCGCCACGGGGGCGCCGTCGTGGCGCACGGCCTCGAGGAGGTGGGCGA
>DASWYU010000160.1:0-5971 GCA_036404795.1 Nocardioides sp.
GGCGCGCTGGCGCGTCAGCTCCTCCTCCAGCGAGGCGACCCGCCTCTCGAGGGTGCGCCGTGCCTCGGCGTCCTCCGCCGCCGTGGCCGCCTCGCGGACGTCGTCGAGCCGGGCCAGGGCCGCGTCGTACGCCGCCGTCCAGCCCGCGGGGCGCCGCAGCCACAGCAGCGCGGCCACGTCGAGGGGGTCGTGCTCGGGGAGATCCTGCACGGTCTCATCGGGCCGGTCGTCCTCCCCGAGGAGGACGGTCGCGAGGTCCCGCAGCTCCGAGCGGGCGACGACCTGGGTGGCGACGCGCTCGCGCAGGTCGTCGTCGGCCAGGGCGGCGACGATCTGCCCGGCCCCGAGGCGCGCCCGGCGCTGCGGCGCGAACGACGCGACCTTGCGCAGCGGCGGCGGGAGGACGCCCACGACGGGCAGCACCTGGGCGCTCAGTTGCACCACCCGGGCCCGCAGGGGCTCGGGCAGCGCGGTGGCTCCGGTGCTCGTCGTCATGGTGCCGCCCAGCCTAGTGGCGCGGACGGGACCGACGCGGACAGTACGACGCCGCCCAGGACTGTCGGTGGCCTTCCCTAGCGTCCCGCGGCATGAGGCAGCAGCACACCCGCCCCAGCACCCCGCGTCCCACCCAGCGCCCGCCGGGCCGGCCCACCGGGGCGCCGGTCTCGCGACCCGCCACCGGGCCGCGGGGGTCACGGTGGGAGGAGCAACGGGGCTTCGACGAGCTCGGCCGGCTGCTGCGCGACGTCACGTTCTGCGTCGTGGATCTCGAGACGACGGGCGGCTCCGCGGCTGCGGGGTCGAAGATCACCGAGGTCGGCGCCGTGAAGGTGCGGGGCGGCGAGGTGCTGGGCGAGTTCCAGACGCTGGTGAACCCGCACGAGGAGATCCCCGCGTTCATCACGGTGCTCACCGGCATCACGACGGCGATGGTGGTGGACGCGCCGACGATCGACACCGTCCTGCCGGCGTTCCTCGAGTTCGCCCAGGGCTGCGTGCTGGTCGCCCACAACGCGCCGTTCGACGTGGGTTTCCTCCAACACTTCGCGCGGGAGCAGCACCGGCCGTGGCCGGCGTTCGAGGTGCTCGACACCGCCCGGATGGCGCGACGCGTCGTCACCCGCGACGAGACGCCCAACTGCAAGCTCGGCTCGTTGGCGCAACTGTTCGGCGCGACGACGAACCCCGACCACCGGGCGCTCAACGACGCCCGGGCGACCGTCGACGTGCTGCACGGGCTCATCGGCCGCCTGGGCACGCTCGGGGTGCACACCCTCGAGGAGCTGCAGGCGTTCAGCTCCAAGGTCTCGTCCGCGCAGCGACGGAAGCGGCACCTCGCCGAGGGTCTCCCCCACGCGCCGGGCGTCTACCTCTTCGTCGACGGCTCCGAGCGGGTGCTCTATGTCGGCACGTCGAAGGACCTGCGCACGCGGGTGCGCTCCTACTTCACGGCGTCGGAGACCCGGTCACGGATGGGCGAGATGATCGGCATCGCGGAGCAGGTGCGCACGATCGAGTGCGCGACGGCGCTCGAGGCACGGGTGCGGGAGCTGCGTCTCATCGCCGAGCACAAGCCGCGCTACAACCGCCGCTCCCGGTTCCCCGAGAAGACCCACTTCCTCAAGCTCACCGACGAGCCCTGGCCGCGGCTGTCCCTGGTGACGCGTGTGCTCGACGACGCGGCGACCTACCTCGGTCCGTTCGGATCCCGACGCGGCGCGGAGGCGACGATGACGGCGCTGCACGAGACCTTCCCGCTGCGGCAGTGCGCCGGTCGCATGGCCCGCACCCCGACCGGCACGGCCTGCGCCCTCGCCGAGATGGGCCGCTGCCTCTCCCCCTGCGACGGGAGCGTGTCGGCCGAGGACTACGACGCGGTCGTGGCCGCGACCCGCGACGCCCTCGTCGCCGACCCGACCACCGTCGTCGACCGGATCGGCGACCGGATGGCGGTCTTCGCCGCGCAGGAGCGCTTCGAGGAGGCGGGCGTCCACCGGGACCGGCTCGCCTCGCTCGTGCGCGCCGCGGCCCGCACGCAACGCCTCGTCGCCCTCACCCGCCTGCCGGAGATCGTCGCCGTGCATCGGGGCGACGACGGCCGGTGGGCCGTGCACGTGGTGCGGTACGGCCGGCTGGCCGCGGCCGGGGTCATCCCGCCGGGTCAGGACGCGCAGGCCTACGTGACGACGCTGCGGGCCGGCGCCGAGACGGTGCGGACAGCACCGGGTCCCGTCCCGGCGGCCAGCGCCGAGGAGACGGAGGCCGTGCTCGGGTGGCTCGAGCAGCCCGGCGTGCGGCTCGTCGACGTGGACGGCGCGTGGACCTGCCCGGTCGCCGGAGCCGCCCGCCACCTGTGGATCGGGGAGGCCCAGCACCACTCCCGGGCCGCCGCGGCCCCGTTCGACGACCAGCGCTCGCTCGGCACGATCCACCGACCGACGCGCTGAGCCCGTCCGACGGACGCCCCGGCGTAGGGTCGGGCGCGTGATCACCGCCATCGTGTTCGTCAACGCCGAGGTCGACCGCATCCCGGAGGTCGCCGAGGCGATCGCCGCGCTCGACGGGGTCAGCGAGGTCTACTCGGTGACCGGCCAGATCGACCTCATCGCGCTCGTCCGGGTGCGCGAGCACGACGACATCGCGGCCGTCGTCGCCGACCGGCTCAACAAGGTCGACGGCGTGCTCGCCACCGAGACCCACATAGCCTTCAGGGCCTACTCGCGGCACGACCTCGAGTCCGCGTTCTCGCTCGGCCTCGACTGAGGTTCCGCGCCACCGGAGGTGATCGACGTCACTCCCCGGGGCCGGAAAATCGGTCGGCTGCCGGTCGGGACCTTCGTACCATCGCCAAGGTGACCTGGCTCGCCGACCACTGGCTCTCCCTCCTGGGGTGGGTCGGCGTCGCCCTGCTGGCGCTCAACGTGCTCCGCACGTCCCGCGCCTCCCGCACGCCGGGGCAGGTCACGTCCCGGAGCTTCACGGTGCTCGCCGTCGGCTCGAGCGACGCCTACCTCAACCACGTGCTGCGCGCGCACGACGTCGACATCCACGAGCACCAGCCCGACTTCGCGTGGAACCCGGTCCGGACCGACCTGCAGGCCTACCTCGTGCAGGAGGGCGACCAGACCGTCGGTGTCGTCGTGCTCCGCGCCCGGGACGGTGTGGCCCACGTCGAGCTCGACTGGGTGACCCCCGGGTTCCGCGACTGTGCAGCGGGCGAGTACGTCTGGCTGCGCAGCGACATCCTCCGCCACCGCGGGGTCCGCCGCGTGATCACGCCGGCGAACATGAAGGACCCCTACTACGCCCGGCTCGGCTTCCGGCGCCTCGGCGCGTCGTACGTGCTCGACCTGGCCGCCCCGGCCGCCCCCGCGACCCCGGCCGCGCTCCCCGAGCGTCCCACCGACGGCACCCTCCCGGCCGGCTCGGCCGCGTAGCACCCCCGGGCCACCGCTTCAGGCGGCCGAGGCCTCCACCCACTTCGCCAGCGTCGCCTCGGCGGCCCCGGAGTCGATCGCGTCGGACGCGCGACGGATCCCCTCCGCGAGCCGCTCCACGAGCGGAGCGTCGCCGGCGTCCCCCGCGTGCACCGCCAGTGCGGCACCCGCGTTGAGGAGCACCGCGTCACGCACGGGCCCGCGATCCCCCGCGAGGAGCCGGCGCACGACGGCGGCGTTGTACGCCACGTCCCCGCCCCGCAGGTCCTCGGTCGTGGCGCGGTCGATGCCCAGCTCGGCGGGGTCGACCGTCGCGCGGGTCACCTCGCCGCCCCGCACCACCCACACCGCCGACGTCGTCGTGGTGGTCAGCTCGTCGAGCCCGTCGTCACCACGGAACACCCAGGCGTCGACGCCGCGGCGCGCGAACACGCCGGCCATGACGGGCGCCATCGCGGCGTCCGCGCAGCCGATCGCCTGGGCGGCGGGCCGCGCCGGGTTCGTCAGCGGGCCGAGGAAGTTGAAGGTGGTGCCGATCCCGAGCTCGCGGCGGGCGACCGCCGCGTGCCGCATCGCCGGGTGGAACGCGGCGGCGAAGCAGAACGTGATGCCGACCTCCTCCGCCAGCTCCCCGACGCGGGACGCCGGCAGGTCGAGGCGCACGCCGAGGGCCTCGAGCACGTCGGCGCTGCCGGACTTCGACGAGGCCGACCGGTTGCCGTGCTTCACCACGCGCGCGCCCGCGCCCGCGGCGACGATCGCCGACATCGACGAGATGTTGACCGACATGGATCGGTCCCCGCCCGTGCCGACGACGTCGAGCAGCCGACCGGGCACCGACAGCGGCGTACCGGCCGCCACCATCGCCTCCGCCAGCCCCGTCACCTCGTCGATCGTCTCGCCCTTGGCGCGCAGCGCGACGGCGAAGCCGGCCACCTGCGCCGGGGTCGCCTCGCCGCCGAGGATCTCGCTCATCGCCCAGCCCGCCTGCGCGGGGGTCAGGTCACGGCGCGCCACGAGCGCGCCGAGCACCTCGGGCCAGGTGGCGCCGTCCCGCCCGTACGACGCGTGCCGCGCCGTCACCGTGCGGTCACCGCAGCACCGGCGCCCAGCACCGAGACGACCGTCTCGGCGAGGAGCACCGGGTCGATCGGGTGGGGCACGGCGGCCTCGGCGCGCGACCAGGTGGCCAACCAGGCGTCCTGCGGGCGGCCCGTCAGGACGACGACGGGCGGGCAGCCGTAGACCTCGTCCTTGAGCTGCTTCGCCACGCCCATGCCGCCGGCGGGAACCGCCTCGCCGTCGAGGACCGCCAGCGCGATCCGGCCCCCGGCGACCTGGTCGCGCACGACCGGCTCGGTGGCCACCTCGACGTACCGCACCTCGGGGAGGTCCGGGTGCGGGCGTCGGCCCAGGGCCAGGATCACCTGCTCCCGCGTCCGCACGTCGTCGCTGTAGACGAGGATCGTCAACGGCTCCTCCGGCGTCGTGGTGGCGGCGGGCCGGTGCTCAGGGATCGCGCTCACCCGCGCGATGCTACCCGCCCTCGTCCGCACCCCTTCGTGGGCTGAAATTCCGCGCCGCTGCGCGGTCTACGACACTGCGTCGGACTTTGTGGGGGGGGCGTGGTCACACGAGCCCCCGACTCGGGCCATAATGACGCCCGTGGCGACAGCAACTGCAGCGATCCCGGCCTCCCGTCTGCGCGGGCAGCACGGCCGCCCCGACATGGTCAGCGTGGGCACGATCATCTGGCTCTCCAGCGAGCTGATGTTCTTCGCTGCGCTGTTCGCGGCCTACTTCACGATCCGTGCGGCGGAGGTGGACCTCTGGGCGCAGGAGACGCAGCACCTCAACGTGCCGTTCGCCGCGGCGAACACCACGATCCTGGTGCTCTCCTCCTTCACCTGCCAGATGGGCGTCTTCGCCGTCGAGCGGTCGGCGGCGAAGGGCGGCCCCCGCGTCGCGCGCACCGGCACGCTCTTCCAGGTCAAGCAGTGGGGCATGCGCGAGTGGTTCATCCTCACGTACGTCATGGGCGCGATCTTCATGGCCGGCCAGGCGCTGGAGTACGCGGAGCTCGTGCACGCGGGCCTCACCATGCAGAGCTCGGCCTACGGCTCGATGTTCTACCTGACGACCGGGTTCCACGGCATCCACGTCGCGGGCGGCCTCATCGCGTTCCTCCTCGTGCTCGGCCGCACCTACATCGCCAAGCGGTTCACCCACGAACAGGCGGTCTCCGCGATCGTCGTGTCCTACTACTGGCACTTCGTCGACGTCGTGTGGATCGGTCTGTTCGCGACGATCTACCTCATCCTGTGACCTCCGGGTCGCCCCCTTTGCCCCCGACCGACCGCACGAGCAGTTTCGTCCGGACCTGAACAAGGGACATCACGTTGCGTTTCCTCAACCGATCCGCCGGCCGGCTCTCCCGCCACCGCCGCGGCCGCTTCGCCGGCCTCGCGGTGCTGCTGGTCGCCCTGCTGGTGACCGGTGGCGCCTACGCCGCCCTCGCGCCCGCCGGTCAGGCG
>DASWYU010000161.1:0-1813 GCA_036404795.1 Nocardioides sp.
CGTCACCAAGCTCGACCGCGAGGCGCTCGTGCAGATCCTCACCGAGCCGCGCAACGCCCTGGTCAAGCAGTACCAGAAGCTCTTCGAGCTCGACGGCGTCGAGCTCGAGTTCACCCCCGAGGCCGTCGAGGCCATCGCCGACCACGCGCTCGAGCGCGGCACCGGCGCCCGCGGTCTGCGCGCCATCATCGAGGAGGTCCTCCTCCACGTGATGTACGACGTGCCCTCCCGCGGCGACATCGCCCGGGTGATCGTGACCGGCGAGGTCGTCACCGACGGCGTCTCCCCGACGCTGATCCCGCGCGAGTCCGAGGCCAAGAAGAAGAAGTCGGCCTGATCGTCGCGGCTCCGCCGCGACGATCACCGAAGTCGAGGTCACCGAGCAGGAGCGAGCGAGGCACGAGCTTGCTCCGTGGGCTCGGGGAGGTCGAGCAAGGTCCGCGACCGACGAAGGAGGTCGCGACGACCGGGTCGAGACCCGCGACGGCCGGGTCGAGATCCAGGACAGTCGCGCAGCGGACCGACCGCTGGAGGCGGCGGTCGGCACCCACCCACGTGAGTGAGGTACAGGACCCGCCCCTGGTCACCCGTGACTAGACGGACTAGTCCATTCGGGTCATATCCTGCCCAGAGGGCCTCGAAGGCTTGGAGCGGTCGCTGGACTCCCGGGAGACTGGGCCGCGATGAACGACCGTCGCCGCGTCCGCCTCTTCCTCGACCACAAGCCACCCCTGTTGGCTTTCGCGGTCGTGTCGATCGCGTGCGCCCTGATGATGGTCCACGTGGCCCGCAGCGAGGCTTCGCCCGGCTGGCTGCGCGCCGGCCTGAGCGGTGTGGTCGCCCAGAAGATCGCCGAGGCGACCGTGCTCGAGCCGGACCCGGCCCCCGAGCGCCGCACCGAGGCGGCCGGCCCGCTGGCGGACGGTCCCCGCGCCCCCGCGGCGGCGCCGTCGCACGACGCGCCTGACGACTCGGGCTCCCGCGGTCCGAGCCGCGAGGCCGGCAGCGTCGAAGTCGGCGTGGTGGCCCCCAGCGGCGACGAGCACGCCGGGAGCACGCGGGACGACGAGCCCGAGGCGCCCGGTGACGCGGCTGTGGTGGACGGCGACCCGACGGGGCCGGGCCACGGCCACCGCGGTCCGCAGGCGGTCTCCGACGTACCGGTCCCCGGTGCGTCGCCCGGCCGCGGCCCTCGTGGCTCGCACGGCCCCCACGACTGGCGTGACGACTGGGTCGGTGACCGCGGTCACGACCACGACCACGACCACGGGCGCGGACACGACGGCGATCGTGGCCACGGGCCGAAGAGCTCCACACCCCCCGGGCACGGCGAACACGGTCACGGCGAGCACGGTCACGGCGAGCACGGCCACGGCGAGCACGGCCACGACCGTGGCGAGCACGGGCGCGGCGGGCACGGCCACGGCAAGCACGGCTCCGTGCACGGGCACGGCCACCACTAGCCGTCGACGGGCGCGAGATCCACCGCCTGGGCGGTGAATCTCGCGGCGACTACTCCGTCGGGGCCAGCTCCGCGTCGACGCTCAGCTCGGTGGCGGAGTCGTCGACGGTGAAGACCAGGTCGCCGGTGATCTTGCCGGTCTTGCGCAGGTCGTCGGCGGCCTGCTCGGCGGCGAAGACCTGTGCCTGGGGGCCGCGGATCTCGACCCGCGAGAGCTCGGCGCGCATCGAGACCTTGGCGTTGGACTTCGCGCCGCGGATGCCGATCAGCGCGGCCGAGACGGCCTCCAGGGTGGCGGCGTCGGTGGCCGCGGCCGAGCCGAGCTCGACGACGGTCGGCCAGGAGGCGTGG
>DASWYU010000162.1:0-3528 GCA_036404795.1 Nocardioides sp.
CCGACGGACCTCGCGCACGTGGACCCGTTCGTCGACGGCGCCGCCGTCCGCCGCATCGGATCGCTCACGTACGCCGCGGTCGACGCCGCGCGCCGCGAGGGCTCCGGGCCCCTGCGCCTCGACACGGTCGCCGTGCCCGAGGGCCTGATCTGCGTGGAGATGCTCGACCTCTACCAGGCCGACGGGATCATCGCGGAGCCCGCGGGCGCGCTCTCGAGCGCCGCCCTGCGACAGGTGCTCGCGGCACCCGACCGCGGCGGGCTCGAGCCCGGCAGCACCGTGGTGTGCGTGGTCTCCGGCGGCAACAACGACGTGTCCCGGTACGGCGACGTGGTCGAGCGCGCACTCGTCCACGAGGGCGTCAAGCACTACTTCCTCGTCGAGTTCCCCCAGGAGCCGGGTTCGCTCCGCCGCTTCCTCGACGAGGTGCTGGGGCCGGACGACGACATCACGCTGTTCGAGTACACCAAGCGCAACAACCGGGAGACCGGCCCCGCGCTGGTGGGCGTCGAGCTGGGCGACCCGGCCGAGCTCGGTGGTCTCGTCGAGCGCATGCGCACGTCGAACCTGCGCGTCGAGAAGGTCGCCCCGGACAGCCCGCTGTTCGGCTTCGTGCTCTGAGCCTCGCCGTCCGGCGATCGGGTACCTCTCCGTCGGAACAGTCCCGGGCCGTTTCCGTGTTACACGGAGGTGACGTGGGGCACACTGTGGCTCCTCGATCGCAGGTTCAACCAGTGCGGCACCCCAGGAGGTGGCCATGACGACGACGCAGCGACGACGAGCGGCGGGCTCGCGCCGTACGCGCTCCTCGGCCGCGCCCGCCCTCGTGCGCCGCGACCTGGGCGGCGGCGGGATCCGGGCCACCGCGCTCGACCTGGCGCTGCGCGCGACCGTCCGGCCCGTGATCTCCGCGTGGACCCTCGCGCCCGGTCTGCCGTGGCCGTACTTCCTCGTCGACCAGGCCGGACGCCTGCTGCGGCCGCTGCCCGGCACGACGTCCGAGCGCTTCCGCCTGCCCCACTGCACCGCCACGCGCGTCACCACCGACGCCTCCGCCACGAGCGGGCGCACCGTGGTCTACCTCCACGGCGGCGCGTTCCTCGTCGGCGGCAACCACCTCCACCGCCAGCTGCTCAGCCGCGTCGCGCACCGCACGGGGGCGACGGTGCTGGCGCCGGAGTACCGCAAGCTGCCGCGCCACACCGTCACCGACGCCCTCGAGGACGCCGTGAACGCCTACCGCCACGCACTCGACCACGGCGCCGACCCCGACCGCACCGTGCTCATGGGCGACTCCGCCGGCGGCTTCCTCGCGGTGATGGTCGCCGTCGCCGTGCAGCGCGCCGGGCTCCCCCGGCCCGCCGGGATCGTCGCGATGTCGCCGCTCGTCGACTTCCTGGCGCCCGCGATGCCCTACGCCGGCTGCGCCCTCTTCCCCCGCCGCGCGATCGGCCGGTTCCAGGAGCTCGCCGCCCGGGTCAACCGGCGCCAGGGCCTCGGTGACGCTCCCATCGAGTCGCCGACCCACGCCGTACGTCGCGGCCTGCCCCCGACGCTGGTGCAGGTGAGCTCGGCGGAGAGCCTGTACGCCGACGGCGTGCGTCTCGCGGAGGCGCTGTCGGGCGCCGGCACGGCCGTCGAGCTGGAGGTCTGGGACAAGCAGGTGCACGTCTTCCAGGCCGCCGCCGGGCTGCTGCCCGAGGCGACGCAGGCGATCGAGAACATCGGCGTCTTCGTCGACCGGGTCCTCGCCGGCGCCGAGGACCGGGCCGCCGACATCGCCTGAGGGTCGACGGTCAGCGGACCGTCAGGGGCGCTGCAGCGTGCCGGGGTCGACGACGTTGCGGGGGTCGCGCAGGGCGCCGAGGAGCTGGCCGTCGCCGGAGAGGCGCACGGTGGCGGGGTCGTCGACGAGGTCGAGCACGAGCACGGTGACGTTGTCCCGCCCGCCCCCGTCGAGGGCGGCCTGCACGAGGTTCTCCGTGGCGGTCTCCGCATCCCGGGTGCTGATGATGTGGGCGACGGCGCGGTCCTCGACCATGTCGGTGAGGCCGTCGCTGCAGACGAGGAAGCGGTCGCCGGGGTGCGCGTCGAGCACGAAGATGTCGGGCTGCAGGTCGGCCTCGTCGCCGGAGCCGGCGTGGAGCGAGCGCATGACGACGTTGCGCATCGGGTGGCTGCGCACGGAGTCGGCGGTGATGTCGCCGGAGTCGACGAGCGCCTGCACGAGCGTGTGGTCGTGGGAGACGCGGGCCAGCTGGCCGTCCCGCAGCACGTAGGCCCGCGAGTCGCCGATGTGCGCGAGCACGACGCGGTGCCCGTCGGTGGCGAGCGCGGTGAGGGTGGTCGCCATCCCGCGGCGCTCCGGATCGGCGGCGACCCCGCGGTGCAGGTCGACGACCGCGCGGCGGATCGCCTCGCCGAGCACGTGCACGGGGTCCTGGTCGGGGCGGGCGCGGCTGGAGTCGGCCACGACGTACGCCGCGGTGGCCGACGCCACCTCCCCGGCGGCCGCGCCACCGACGCCGTCGGCGACGAGCGCGAGGTACGGCGACGAGTAGGCCGCGTCCTCGTTGTGGTCGCGCACGAGCCCGACGTGACTCGCACCCGACCCGACGAACCGCAGCATGCCGGCAATCCTGACACGCCCTCCCCGGTCGGACGGGAGCGGAGGCTTCCGCCGTGTGACCCATGGCACTTCTGACCTCCGGGGCGTGCCCTGGGGGCCGCTGGCGGCGTACGGTCCCCCGCGTGACTCTCCCGCCCCACGTGACCTGCATCGGTGGCGCCGTGGTCGACCGGTCCTACCGCATCGGGGGGCCCGTGGTCCTCGGCGCCTCGAACCCGGCGACGGGCGGCACGACCTTCGGCGGCGTCGCGCGCAACGTCGCGGAGAACCTCACGCGCCTGGGCGTGCGGGCCGCGCTGGTCTCCATCGTGGGCGACGACGTGCCCGGCCGCGCGCTCGTCGACGACCTCGACCGCCTCGGTGTCGACCACTGGGCGGTGCGCCCCCTGGCGGGGTGCACGACGGCGACGCACGCCGCCGTGCTCGGCCCCGACGGCGACCTCGTCGTGGGGGTGGCCGACACGGGCGCGTTCGACGAGATCACCCCCGAACGGGTGGCCGAGCCGCTCTCCCGCCTCGACCCCGGCGCGTGGGTGTTCGCCGACGCGAACCTGCCGAGCGCGACCCACACGCGGCTGGCGACGGCGCGCCGTACCCGCGGTTTCCGCCTCGCCGTCGACACCGTCTCCGTCGCGAAGGCTCCCCGCCTGCCCGCCGACCTCGGCGCGATCGACGTGCTGTTCACCAACCTCGACGAGGCCCGCACGCTGCTCGCCGACCGCGGCCGCGCCGTCGCCGGCGAGGAGGTCGACCACGAGACGGTGGTGCGCGCGCTGCGGTCCACCGGCGTGCGCGCCGTGGTGCTCACCCTCGGCGCCGACGGCCAGGTCGTGGCGCACGACGAGGAGGTCGTGCGGACCCCTGCCGTGTCCGCCGCCGTGCTCGACCGGGCCGGCGCC
>DASWYU010000163.1:0-8232 GCA_036404795.1 Nocardioides sp.
TTCCAGCCAACTCGACACGCAGGACGGCGCGTTTCAGCCAACTCGACGCGCAGGACGGCGCGTTTCAGCCAACGCGACGCGCAGGACTGCGCGTTTCAGCCAGCTCGACGCGCGGGTCAGGGGTGGGTCGAGGGGGCGAGCAGGCGCTCGAGGTCGTCCTCGAGCTCGGTGGGGATGACGAACAGCAGCTCGTCGCCCGCCTCCAGCGGCTGCTCGGCGTCGGGCGTGTAGACCTGCCCGTCGCGCAGGATCGTGACGAGCGCGCAGTTGTCGGGGAAGGGCACGAGCCCGGACGGCTTCCCGACGTACGGCGAGTCCTCCGGCAGCGTCAGCTCGACGAGGTTCGCCTGTCCCTGGCGGAAGGTGAAGAGCCGCACGAGGTCGCCCACGGCGACGGCCTCCTCGACGAGCGCCGACATGATCCGCGGCGTCGACACGCTGACGTCGACGCCCCAGGCCTCGTTGAACAGCCACTCGTTGTCGGGGTGGTTGACGCGCCCGACGGTGCGCGGCACGGCGAACTCCGTCTTCGCCAGCAGCGACGTCACGAGGTTCGCCTTGTCGTCGCCGGTCGCCGCGATGACGACGTCGCACCGGTCGAGGCGTGCCTCCTCCAGCGAGGAGAGCTCGCAGCAGTCCGCGAGCAGCCACTCGGCCTCGGCGACGCGCTCGGGGCGGATCGCGTCGGCGGCCTTGTCGATGAGCAGCACCTCGTGGCCGTTCTGGATCAGCTCGGACGCGATGGAGCGCCCGACGGCGCCCGCTCCGGCGATGGCGACGCGCATCAGCTCTCCTCCGGCCCGCGGGCGATGGTGCGGTAGGCGTGCGCGGCGTTCTCCTCGCGCATCACGAGGTGCAGGAGGTCGCCCTCCTGGATGACGCTCTCGCGGTGGGGCAGCTCGCCCTCGCCGAGCCGGTCCATCCACGCGATCCGGGTGCGGGTCTGCTCCTGGAACGCGACGGTGCGGTGTCCGACCCACGCGGCGGGCGCGGGCACCTGGTCGAGGCGGATGGTGCCGGACGGGTCGCGGAAGTCGGGCTCGGCGCCCGCGGGCAGGAGCCGGCGGAGCACCTGGTCGGCCGTCCACTTCACGGTGGCGACCGTGGTGATGCCGAGCCGCTGGTAGACCTCGGCACGGCCCGGGTCGTAGATCCGGGCGACGACCTGCTCGATCCCGAACGACTCCCGGGCGACCCGCGCCGCGATGATGTTCGAGTTGTCGCCGCTGGAGACCGCCGCGAAGGCGTCGGCGCGCTTGATGCCGGCCTTCTCGAGCACCTTGCGGTCGAAGCCGACCCCGGTGACCTTGTCGCCGTTGAACTCGGGGCCCAGCCGGCGGAAGGCCTCGGACGCGACGTCGATGACCGACACCGTGTGGTTGCGCTCCTCGAGGCTGCGCGCCAACGTGGACCCGACCCGGCCGCAGCCCATGATCACGACATGCACGTGCGGAACGGTAGCCCAGCCCGGGGCCGTGCGGTGGATCACCGCGACGAGCACCCGATCGTCGCACCGTGCGCGTACGATCCCGCCTCGTGGGTCTCGCCGACGCCTCGAAACGGATCCTGCTGGGGCGCAAGCTCCGCAGCTCCCAGCTCGGGGAAACTCTCCTCCCGAAGCGCATCGCGCTCCCGGTCTTCGCCAGTGACGCGTTGTCGTCGGTCGCCTACGCGCCCGACGAGGTCTTCATCATGCTCTCGATCGCGGGCACGACGTCCTACGTCTTCTCCCCGTGGATCGGCGTCGCCGTCGCGCTGGTGATGGTGGCGGTCATCGCGTCGTACCGGCAGACGGTGCACGCCTACCCCAGCGGTGGCGGCGACTACGAGGTCGCGAGCGTCAACCTCGGCCCCGCCGCGGGCACGACGGTCGCGAGCGCGCTGCTGGTCGACTACATCCTCACGGTGGCGGTCTCGATCTCGTCGGGGTCGCAGTACGCCGCGGCGGCGGTCCCGTTCCTGTCCGGCCACGAGGTGCTCTTCGCGTCGGCGCTCGTGCTCCTCCTCATGGCGCTCAACCTCCGCGGCATCCGCGAGTCGGGCAGCTACTTCGCGGTGCCGACCTACCTGTTCATGCTCGCGATCATGGGCATGGCGGTGTACGGCGGTTACCGCTGGGCGACGGGCACGCTGCCGGAGGTGGAGAGCGCCACGCTCGACGTGGTGCCCCGGGACGGGTTCGAGGGCCCGCTGACGCAGTTCGCCATGGTGTTCCTCCTGGCCCGTGCCTTCTCGTCGGGCTGCGCCGCGCTGACCGGCGTGGAGGCGATCTCGAACGGCGTGCCGGCCTTCCGCAAGCCGAAGAGCCGCAACGCCGCGTCGACGCTGCTGATGCTCGGCATGATCGCCGTGACGATGATGATGTCGGTGATCCTGCTGGCCCGCGAGATGGGGATCCGCTACGTCGACCCCCACGAGATCGAGCGTCTGCGGACGGCCGCGGGCGACCCGATGCCCGACGGCTACGACCAGCACACGGTGATCGCCCAGATCGCGGGTGCGCTGTTCGCCGACTTCCCGCCGGGCTTCTACTTCGTCGTCACCATGACCGGCGTCATCCTCGTGCTGGCCGCCAACACGGCGTTCAACGGCTTCCCCGTGCTCGGCTCGATCCTCGCCAAGGACGGCTTCGCCCCTCGCGCCCTCGGCTCCCGCGGCGACCGGCTGGCCTACAGCAACGGCATCGTCTTCCTCGCCGTCATGGCGATCGTGCTCATCGTCGCGTTCGACGCCCAGACCACGAAGCTGATCCAGCTCTACATCGTCGGCGTCTTCGTCTCGTTCAACCTGAGCCAGCTCGGCATGATCCGGCACTGGACCCGCCACCTGGCGACCGAGAAGGACCCCGCGCGGCGCCGCACGATGCAGCAGTCGCGCGTCATCAACGCGATCGGCCTGGCCTTCACCTCCGTCGTGCTCGTGGTCGTGCTCATCACGAAGTTCCTCGAGGGCGCCTGGATCACGATCCTCGCGATGCTGGCCGCGTTCTTCCTCATGCGGTCGATCCGACGCCACTACGACCGGGTCGCGAAGGAGATCGCGGCGGAGGAGACCGACAAGGTGCTCCCGACCCGCGTCCACGCGATCGTCCTGGTCTCCAAGCTGCACAAGCCGACGCTGCGCGCGCTCGCCTACGCGAAGGCGTCGCGTCCCAACGTCCTCGAGGCGGTCTGCGTCTCGACCCACCCGGCCGAGACCGACCGGCTCCTCGCCGCGTGGGACGAGCGCCGCATCGACGTGCCGCTGAAGGTGCTGCACTCGCCGTACCGCGAGCTCATCAAGCCGATCGTCGACTACGCCGTCGAGATCCGCCGGGCGAACCCGCGGGGCGTGGTCGCGGTGTACATCCCGGAGTACGTCGTCGGCCACTGGTGGGAGCAGGCCCTCCACAACCAGAGCGCGCTGCGCCTCAAGGGCCGGCTGCTCTTCACGCCGGGCGTCATGGTGACGTCCGTGCCGTTCCAGCTGCAGTCCTCGGCGGCGGCCCTCGAGCGGGAGGACCGCCAACTGACCCGCGTGCGGCCCGGCGACCTCCGCCGGGGTCGCGTCACCAGCGAGCAGGCGCCGGACCGCGTCAACCCGCGGCCGCCGCGACGCCGATGACGCGCCCCGACCGGCGCCGTCGCCCCGGACCGCAGCGCGGTCGCGGCGGACGGCAACGGGTGGCGAAGGGCCGCTCGCGCGTGGGGGAGCGGTACGTCGCGGAGATCGGCCCCGTCGCCCACGGCGGGCACTGCGTCGCCCGGGTCCCGGTCGAGGGCGAGGAGCGCCCCCGGGTGGTCTTCGTGCGGCACGGCATCCCGGGTGAGCAGGTCGTCCTCGAGATCACCGAGGGCACCGACGGCGACCGCTTCTGGCGCGGTGACGTGGTCGAGGTGCGCGCGGCCTCGCCGCACCGGGTCGTGGCGCCGTGCCCCGTGGCCGGCCCCGGACTCTGCGGCGGCTGCGACTTCCAGCACGTCGACCTCGTCCACCAGCGGGACCTCAAGACGACCGTCGTGGCCGAGCAGCTGCAGCGGCTCGCCGGCGTCGCGTGGGACGGCAGCGTCGAGGCCGTGCCCGGCGACCTGCCCGAGCAGCTGGCCGGTCTCCGCTGGCGCACGCGGGTCCGGTACGTCGCGCTGCCCGGCGGCGGGCGCGGCATGCGCCGGCACCGGTCCCACGACGTGGTGCCGGTCGACACCTGTCTCATCGCGCACCCGGACGCCCGCGAGCCGAGGCCCGGCACGGTGACCGAGGAGGTCGACGCCTCGGCGGGGGAGCACGCGTTCGCCGTCGCCGCCGACGGCTTCTGGCAGGTCCACCCGGGCGCGCCGGGCGCGCTCGTCGCGGCGGTCCTCGACCTGCTGCGGCCGCAGCCGGGGGAGTCCGCGCTCGACCTCTACGGCGGCGTCGGCCTGTTCGCCCGCTACCTCGCGGACGCTCTCGGGCCCGACGGCGCCGTGCTCAGCGTCGAGGGGGACGCCACGGCATCGGCCCACGCCGTCGACAACCTGCGCGACGCACCCGGGCGGGTGGGCGCCGTACGCGGCGACGTCGCCACGGTCCTCGCCACGGGCGAGGAGTCGCTGCCCGCGCTCGCCGACCCCGACCTCGTCGTCCTCGACCCGCCGCGCGAGGGCGCCGGGCGGGCGGTCGTCGAGGAGGTGCTGCGGCGCTCGCCGCGCGCGGTGGCGTACGTCGCGTGCGACCCCGCCGCCCTGGGCCGCGACGTCGGCCTGTTCCTGGCCGGGGGGTGGGAGCTCGTCGAGGTGCGTGCGTTCGACCTGTTCCCGATGACCCACCACGTGGAGTGCGTCGCGCTGCTGCGACCGGCGCGCTGAAGCCACCGTCCTGTCCGATCTTCGCTCGACATCGTGTATCTTGATATCAAGACAAACCGGTCGATCGCTCCCTCCGCGTGACGCGCCGCTCCGGCCCTCGAGGTAAGGCAAGCCTTCCTAGGAAGGGGTCACGGGGCGGCGGCAAGATGGGTGGGGCGCGGCCAACCAGCGGACGAGGAGACGTGACTGTGGCAAGTCAGAACAGCTTCGGTGCCAAGAGCACCCTGGACGTGGACGGCAAGTCCTACGAGATCTTCCGCCTCGACGCGGTGAAGGGCGAGGGCCTCGACGTCGAGTCGCTGCCGTTCTCGCTCAAGGTCCTGCTCGAGAACCTCCTCCGCACGGAGGACGGCGCGAACATCACCGCCGACGACATCAAGGCCCTCGCCGGCTGGGACGCCTCGGCGGACCCCGACAAGGAGATCCAGTTCACGCCGGCGCGCGTGATCATGCAGGACTTCACCGGCGTGCCCTGTGTCGTCGACCTGGCGACCATGCGCGAGGCGATGGCCGAGCTCGGCGGCGACGCCACCAAGATCAACCCGCTCGCCCCGGCCGAGATGGTCATCGACCACTCCGTCATGGCCGACGTCTTCGGCACCCCCGAGGCGTTCGAGCGCAACGTGGAGATCGAGTACGAGCGGAACCGCGAGCGGTACCAGTTCCTGCGCTGGGGCCAGGGCGCGTTCGACGACTTCAAGGTCGTTCCCCCGGGCACCGGCATCGTCCACCAGGTCAACATCGAGCACCTGGCGCGCACCGTCTTCACGCGCGAGGTCGACGGCGAGCTGCTCGCCTACCCCGACACCTGCGTCGGCACCGACTCCCACACCACGATGGTCAACGGCATCGGCGTGGTCGGCTGGGGCGTCGGCGGCATCGAGGCCGAGGCCGCGATGCTCGGCCAGCCCGTCTCGATGCTGATCCCGCGCGTCGTCGGCTTCAAGCTGAACGGCGAGCTCCCCGAGGGCTCGACCGCCACCGACCTCGTGCTCACGATCACCGAGATGGTCCGCAAGCACGGCGTCGTCGGCAAGTTCGTCGAGTTCTACGGCCCCGGTGTCGCGGCGCTCCCGCTCGCGAACCGCGCCACCATCGGCAACATGAGCCCGGAGTTCGGCTCGACGATCGCGGTGTTCCCGATCGACGGCGAGACGACCAAGTACCTCGAGCTGACCGGCCGGCCGGCCGAGCAGATCGCGCTCGTGGAGAAGTACGCCAAGGAGCAGGGCCTCTGGCTCGACCCCGACGCAGAGCCGCGCTACTCGGAGAAGCTCGAGCTCGACCTGGCGACGGTCGTCCCGTCGCTGGCCGGCCCGAAGCGTCCGCAGGACCGCGTCGAGGTCTCGGTGGCCAAGGAGTCGTTCCGCGGCGCGCTCGCGGCGTACGTCGACGAGGACGGCGAGGAGGAGGGCTACGACGAGTCGGTCGCCGAGACCTTTCCGGCCTCCGACCCGACCACGTCCAACGGCCACGGCCAGTCCGCGCCGCCGCGCAACTACCTCTCCGCGGCGCCGAAGGACGGCGGTCGCCCGAGCAAGCCCGTCGAGGTGACGCTCGAGGACGGCACGTCGTTCGTTCTGGACCACGGCGCCGTCACCATCGCGTCGATCACCTCCTGCACCAACACGTCCAACCCGTCGGTCATGATCGGCGCCGCGCTGCTGGCGAAGAAGGCCGTCGAGAAGGGGCTCTCCCGCAAGCCGTGGGTCAAGACGACCCTGGCCCCGGGCTCGCAGGTCGTCAGCGACTACTACGAGAAGGCCGGCCTCACGCCGTACCTCGACAAGCTGGGCTTCAACCTCGTCGGCTACGGCTGCGTGACCTGCATCGGCAACTCGGGCCCGCTCATCCCCGAGGTGTCCGCCGCGGTCAACGAGAACGACCTCGCCGTCGTCTCGGTGCTCTCCGGCAACCGCAACTTCGAGGGCCGCATCAGCCCCGACATCAAGATGAACTACCTGGCCTCCCCGCCGCTGGTCGTCGCCTACGCGCTCGCCGGCTCGATGGACGTCGACCTGTTCAACGACTCCCTCGGCGACGACCACGAGGGCAACCCGGTCTACCTCAAGGACATCTGGCCCTCGCCGGCCGAGGTCGAGGACACGATCCGCGGCGCCATCAACTCGGACATGTTCGCCGAGTCCTACGCCGACGTGTTCAAGGGTGACGAGCGCTGGCGCTCGCTGCCCACGCCGGAGGGCAACACCTTCACGTGGGACGAGTCGTCGACCTACGTGCGCAAGGCGCCGTACTTCGACGGCATGCCCGACGAGCCGCTGCCCGTCACGGACATCGACGGCGCGCGGGTGCTGCTGAAGCTGGGCGACTCGGTCACCACCGACCACATCAGCCCGGCCGGCTCCATCAAGAAGGACTCCCCGGCGGGCATCTACCTGTCGGAGAACGGCGTCCAGCAGCGTGACTTCAACTCCTACGGCTCGCGCCGCGGCAACCACGAGGTCATGATCCGCGGCACCTTCGCCAACATCCGCCTGCGCAACCAGATCGCGCCGGGCACCGAGGGTGGCTTCACCCGCGACTTCACGGTCGACGACGCCCCGGTGACCACGGTCTACGACGCGTCGGTGAACTACCAGGAGGCCGGGATCCCGCTGGTCGTGCTGGCGGGCAAGGAGTACGGCTCGGGCTCGTCGCGCGACTGGGCGGCCAAGGGCACCTCGCTCCTGGGCGTCAAGGCGGTCATCGCCGAGAGCTACGAGCGCATCCACCGCTCGAACCTCATCGGCATGGGCGTCATCCCGCTGCAGTTCCCCGAGGGTCAGAACGCCGAGAGCCTCGGCCTCACGGGCGACGAGACCTTCGCGATCTCGGGCATCACCGAGCTCAACGAGGGCCGCACGCCCAAGACGGTGAAGGTGAAGGCCGGCGACGTCGAGTTCGACGCCGTCGTCCGCATCGACACCCCGGGCGAGGCGAACTACTACCGCAACGGCGGCATCATGCAGTTCGTGCTGCGCGGCCTGCTCAAGGGCTGACCCGCCCTACGGCCCCACCGGACGGCCCGCCACCCGCATCGCGGGTGGCGGGCCGTTCCGCGTCGTCCGCGTCCCTTCGTGGGCGCGCCGAGTGGCGGGTTGCGTCGCCTGAGGTGCTCCGCGTTGCGGGTTGCGTCGCGCCGGGTGCGTCGAGTTGGCGCGTACGCCGCGTGCGATGCGCGATCGACGACAGTCGGTCCACAAAGCCTCACCAAGAGGTGGTGATCGAACGTCTGTTCGACTAGACTTGGGGGCATGGATCGGGGGACCCACACCACTGCGACCGCGTTGATCGACGCGGTGCAAGGCACCACGCGTACGGCGCGGGTCGCGGAGGCGGCGGCGTTCGTGGCGGTGGGTGACTGGGCGGATGCGCACACCTCGGATGCGGTGGTGGGTGACCCGATCGG